>NZ_FBXK01000005.1:638333-957500 GCF_900013425.1 Sphingobium sp. Z007 | reverse complement strand
TCCTCCAGCGTCGCGATGACGGGCAGACGGCCGACAAATTCGGGGATCAGGCCGAATTTGAGCAAATCTTCTGGCTCGCTGGACTTAAGCAGTTCGCCCGTCTTGCGTTCTTCGGGCGCAGCGACATAGGCGCCGAAGCCGATCGATTTGGCTTCCAGACGGTCACCGATGATCTTTTCCAGGCCCGCGAACGCGCCGCCGCAGATGAACAGGATGTTGGTCGTATCGACCTGCAGAAACTCCTGCTGCGGATGCTTGCGTCCGCCCTGGGGCGGGACGGAGGCGGTGGTGCCTTCCATCAGCTTCAAAAGCGCCTGCTGCACGCCTTCACCCGATACGTCGCGGGTGATGGAGGGGTTTTCCGCCTTGCGGCTGATCTTGTCGATTTCGTCGATATAGACGATGCCGCGCTGCGCCTTTTCGACGTTATAGTCAGATGCCTGGAGCAGCTTGAGGATGATGTTTTCTACATCCTCACCGACATAGCCCGCTTCAGTCAAGGTCGTCGCGTCAGCCATGGTGAAGGGCACGTCGAACGTCTTGGCCAGCGTCTGCGCGAGCAGGGTCTTGCCGCAGCCGGTCGGACCGACAAGCAGGATGTTCGATTTGGCCAGTTCTACCTCGCCGGGCTTGGAGCCGTGATTGAGGCGTTTGTAATGATTGTGGACCGCGACCGAGAGGACGCGCTTGGCGCGCTTCTGGCCGATCACATAGTCGTCGAGCACGTCGCAGATTTCCTGCGGAGTCGGCACGCCGCCATCCTTCCGCCCGACGAGACCGCCCTTGGTCTCCTCCCGGATGATGTCGTTGCACAATTCCACGCACTCGTCGCAGATGAACACGGTCGGCCCCGCGATCAGCTTACGCACCTCATGCTGCGATTTGCCGCAGAAGGAGCAGTAAAGCGTGCTTTTCGAATCCGAACCGGTAAGCTTAGTCATTCGCCATTCTCTCTTCCCCTCCGCCCGCGATCATCAGAACCGCGTTTGGCCGGGGATTTTCTGGTCCAAAGGCCATATTAGACCGGGGCGCGCTCGTTCCACAAGGGAAGAAAGTGGCGCGACCCGGTAAAGATAGTCTTTAAGCGTCCGCCGATTCCGGTGCGGCCGGGCGGCGATCGAACACTTCGTCCACCAAACCGAACGCTTTGGCCTCATCCGCTTCGAGGAAGGTGTCGCGATCCATCGCCTTTTCGACCGCTTCCAGGGTCTGGCCGGTATATTTGACATAGAGGTCGTTCAGGCGGCGGCGAATCCGCAGGATTTCCTTGGCCTGGATCTCGATATCCGACGCCATGCCCTGCGCGCCGCCGGACGGCTGGTGCACCATGATGCGGGCGTTGCCCAGCGCAATGCGCTTGCCCGGTTGGCCCGCGGCGAGCAGGAAGCTGCCCATCGAGGCGGCCTGGCCGATGCAGACGGTGCCGACCTGGGGCCGGATATATTGCATCGTGTCATGGATCGCCATGCCCGCCGTGACGACGCCGCCGGGCGAGTTGATATACATCCAGATGTCTTTCTTCGGATTTTCCGATTCGAGGAACAGCAACTGGGCGACGATCAGGGAGGCCATATGATCCTCGACCTGGCCGGTGACGAAGATGATCCGTTCCCGCAGAAGCCGCGAAAAAATGTCGAAGCTGCGTTCGCCGCGGTTCGACTGTTCGATGACGATGGGGACCAGCGCGGCCATGGGATCATGCATGATGTTGGTCATTATACTCTTTCAGTCAGGTGCTTTTGCCCAGCCCCTACATCGGCACAAAAGGCGAATGGTTCAAGGGGGAAGGCGCGTGACGTTGCGGGTCAGTCGCGACGGGCGAAGTCGGCTGGCGCGCGGAAGGCGAGATAGGCGAGACGTCGCACCTCGCGCCGGCCCCGGACCACGGTGTCGAGGATGAGGCCGCACATGGCCGAGAGGGTCGCCAGGATCATGAGGCCGGTCACCAGGATGGCGGTCGGGAAACGCGGGACCAGGCCGGTTTCGATATAGGTGACGATGAGCGGTGCGGCGAGACCCAGGCCCAGCGCCGCCAGGAAGGCCGCGATGATGCCGAAGAAGAGGACCGGCCGCTCGATGCGGTAAAGGGTGATGATGGTGCGTAGAATACGGAAGCCGTCGCGATAGGTGCTGAGTTTGCTGACCGATCCTTCGGGACGGGCGCCATAAGCAGTCATCACTTCGGCGACCGGCATGGCGAGTTCCAGCGCATGGACGCTGATTTCCGTCTCGATCTCAAAACCGGCGGACAGGACCGGGAAGCTCTTGACGAAACGGCGCGAGAAGACGCGGTAGCCAGAGAGGATGTCGGTGAAACTGCGGCCGAACAGTTGCTTCAAAAGGCTGGTGAGCGCCCAGTTGCCGAAGCGGTGGCCACGGCGATAGGCTGCTTCCACCTGGTCGCGGCGGCAACCGACGACCATGTCGAGATTATCCGCCAACATGGCGGCGATCATCGCTGGGGCGGCGGCAGCCTCATAAGTCGCGTCGCCATCGGCCATGATATAGATGTCCGCGTCGACATCGGCGAACATGCGGCGCACGACATGGCCCTTGCCTTGCTGCCCGACGCGGCGGACGATGGCCCCTGCCCCGGCGGCAAGCTCCCGACTGCTGTCCGTGCTGTTATTGTCGAAGACGTAGATGTCGGCGGCGGGCAATGCGCGGCGGAAATCCTCCACCGTCTGCACGATCGCGCCGGCTTCGTTATAGCAGGGTAGGATTACGGCCACGCACGGGGTCGCTACGGCCGTTTCGCTGTTCACCGCGGGAAATTCCTTCATCGTCGTCCCATGCCCCTGCCCTTTGCCGCCTTGCATCGGACATCATCCTTAATATTTCGTCTGCCATGCCAGACCCGAAATGAAAAGCGCCCGCGCTTCACGAGGAAGGCGGGCGCTCATTCTATCGGGTAGAAAGGCTTATTCGGCCTTGGCGGCGGCCTTTTTGGGAGCAGCCTTCTTCTTGGGCTTCTCTTCGACGGTCGCGTCTTCGGCTACGGCTTCGTCCTTCTTGGCGGCGGCCTTTTTCGGCGCAGCCTTCTTAGGCGCGGCTTCCTCAGCGGCGGGCGCGTCGGCGGCCGGGGCTTCGGCTTCGGCATCAGCCTCTACCTTTTTCGCAGCCTTCTTGGCCTTGGGCTTTTCGTCATGATGGTCATGACCGCAGTCGGGGCCATGGACGTGCGGCTTGATATCGCCGTCCTCGGCTTCGATCGCCGCTTCCAGCTCTTCCTTGGTCACGGCGCGGTCGGTGATTTCGGCCTTTTCGAACAGGAAGTCGACGACCTTGTCCTCATAGAGGGGCGCGCGCAGCTGGGCGGCGGCCATCGGGTCCTGGCGGACATATTGCACGAAACGCTCGCGATCCTGCGGGCCGTACTGTTGCGCGGCCTGCATGATGAGGCGGTTCATTTCCTGATCGTTGACGATCACGCCATTGGCCTGGCCGATTTCCGAGAGAAGCAGGCCCAGGCGGACGCGGCGCACGGCGATGGCGCGATAGTCTTCCTTTTCCGCTTCCATTTCGGCGATCGCGGCGGCCGGATCTTCTTCATGGGTCGCTTCATGCTGAAGCTGTTGCCAAATCTGCTCGAACTCGGCCTCCACCATGCTGGGCGGCACGTCGAAGTCATGCGACGCGGCCAGCTGGTCGAGCAGCTTGCGCTTCATATGGGTGCGGGTGAGGCCGTTATGTTCCTGCTCGATCTGCCCCTTGAGCAGTTCCTTGAGCTTGTCGAGACCTTCCAGACCCAATGACTTGGCGAACTCTTCATCGACCTTGGGCTTGTCGCCGTTCAGGATCGACTGAACGGTGACGTCAAAGGTCGCGGCCTTGCCAGCCAGATGCTCTGCGCCATAATCTTCCGGGAAGGTGACCTCGATGGTCTTTTCCTCGCCCTTCTTGACGCCGGTCAACTGCTCTTCGAAGCCGGGGATGAACTGGCCGGCGCCGATCTTGAGATTGACACCCTCGGCCGAACCGCCTTCGAAGGGTTCGCCGTCAACCTTGCCAACGAAATCGATCTTCAGCGTATCGCCGTCCACGGCCGCATGCTCGGCGTCATATTCTTCCAGCGCGCCCTGCTGCGTCGCGATGCGGCCGGCGGCCTCATCGACCTGCGCATCAGCGACTTCCACGGTCAGGCGTTCGAGTTTCAACCCTTCGATGCTGGGCGCTGCGATATCGGGCAGCACTTCCAGCGCGACCTTGATCTCTGCGTCTTTGCCAAATTCAAAGCCTTCGTCGAGTTCGACAGACGGCTGCATCGCAGGACGCAGCTTCTGATCGGCGATCAGCTTCTGGATGCTTTCCTGGATCGAATTGTTCAGGGCGTCACGCTGCAGCGATTCACCGTGCATCTTCTTGACGAGGTTGGCCGGCACCTTGCCGGCGCGGAAGCCGGGCATGCGCACCTGCGGTGCGATCGCCTTCACTTCCTTGTCGACACGGGCGTCGATATCCTTCGACGTGATGGTTACGGTGTAGGCGCGCTTAAGGCCCTCGTTCAACGTCTCGACAGTCTGCATCTCTTCTCTCAAACGCTTTCTTCAGCTGAATTTCGATGGCTTTGCCGCGAGCGGCGCACTGGTGCGGGCGAAGGGACTCGAACCCCCACATCTTGCGATACCAGAACCTAAATCTGGCGCGTCTACCAGTTTCGCCACGCCCGCATCGGTCGCCGGTCGGCGCGGCATAGAGAAAAGCGCGATGAGAGGCAAGGGATTGTGGAACGGCTCTTTGGAACCGCCCGTGCCGCCCGAACGTAGAGGTCATGCATTACACATGCGTGACAGAGGAGAGACAGCGATGGCTACCCGCCCCGATACCGGACCCGACGGCGTTCCGCCGCCCGATACGATCCAGCCCCAGACACCCGATGAGCTGCCCGCGCCCGACACGCCTGTCGAGACGCCGATGACGGAGCCGGACGAGATTACACCGGTTGGGCCGGATTATGACCAGCCGGACAGCGCGCCTATGGAGCTGCCACCGCCGCCTGATTGAGGCGGTGGGGCAGGCCGTACGAAACAACTGTGCGATTGCCGCCACATATCCACAATTTTTTTACGATAGCAGGAACTTTTTTGGTCGATTGCCCTGATTATGACCATCTCGCGTCTGGACAGCCCCCTGCATCCATGATTGAAATGTGACATAGAAAAGAAAAGCGGAGAGGCCCGGCTGAAAAAACAGGGGGTCGTCGTGCAACGGGTTCGCGCTAAACTGGAATGGTTCAAGACGGTCATCTTACCGCAGGAAGCCGCCCTTCGCGGGCGTCTGCGGCGGATATTGCCATCCACCCATGAATTGGAGGACATGGTCGCCGAGGTCATGACCCGCGCCTATGCCACGGAAAATTGGGAGAATGTGACGACCGGGCGCGCCTATCTGTTCACTATTGCCCGCAACCTCGTCATCGATACGGCGCGCCGCAACAAGGTGGTCAGTTTCGAGACCATCGCCGACCTGGAACTGCTGGGTGGCGAGAATAATATCGAGGCCCAGTTGCACGCCCGCGAAGCGCTGCGTCAGGTGGAGGCGATCGTCGAGTCGCTGCCAGCACAATGTCGCCGCGTCTTCATTCTTCGCCGTATTCACGAAAAATCGATGCTGGAAATAGCGGAGGAGATGTCCCTGTCCGTTTCTACTGTTGAAAAACATCTGGCCAAAGCCATCGCGATAGTTATGCGGGCCTGGGCGGAACGGGAAGAAACGGACTTCGAGCGTGCTGGCGTCGGAACCAAGTTCAAGCTGCGGGAACAGGGACGCGATCGAAGCGGAAGCCGCGCGCCTGCTGGCCCGGCTTAACAGCGCCCCTACGCCAGAAGACGAAGCCGAGATTTGCGCCTGGGTCGAGAGCGATCCGCGCCATGGTTTAGCCTTTGCCCGCGCCGAAGCCGCGTGGGAAGCCGCCGAGCGGCTGAAAAGCGCCGCCGCCGATATAAGCCTGCCCCCGTTAGCCGCGATCGTCAGCGAGGAGCAGCAGCGCCGCTTGTCGCGCAATATCATGATCGCCGCCGCCGTTGCGGTGCTCTTCTTCCTGGTCGCCGCAATCGTCACGGTTCGGACTTTCAGCGGCATCGACCGTTACGAGACCGGCATTGGCGAATATCGCGACATCGCGCTGGACGACGGGTCCATTCTACATCTCAACAGCGACAGCGAGGCGGAAGTGCGCTTCACGTCGAATGGCCGCAAGGTGCGCATCATGAGGGGCGAGGCCTCGTTCGACGTCGCCCATGACCGCAAGCGCCCGTTCGATGTTGAGGTCCGGTCCGCCATGATCCGCGCGGTCGGCACCGCCTTTAACGTGCGGATGCGGCCCTCTATGGTCGAACTGACGGTGACGCAGGGCATCGTGACTGTCCATTCCGGCGGCGGCACAGCGCAGAAGGTGGCGGCCGGCAGCGGCGCAGTGATTCAGCCGCGCAATGTCGCGCTGACCCGGCTTGGCCCCAAGCTGATCGACCAGCGCACCGCCTGGCGCGAACAGATGGTCGAATTGGACGGTGAGACGATCGAGCAGGCGGCGGGGGAGTTCAATCGTTACCGCGCCGCGCCCATCCTGATCGGCGATACGCGGGTCTCATCGCTGCGGATCGGCGGGCGGTTCCGCACCAGCGACAGCCGGGAATTTCTGTCGGCGTTGCAACTGAGCCTGCCGATCCGCGCCGTGCATGGGGAAGATGGATCGGTGATGCTGCTGTATCGCGACGAATATCCGGCGCCAGCGGACGATAGCGCAGCGCCGTAAATCCTACATCGCGTTGTCGGCGATGGTCAGGGCGTCCTCAAATGTTTCTGGCAGCGGCGGCTGGACGGGGCGATCGCAGCCTTCCTCCTTCATATGGGCGCGCAGGGCATCCATTCGACCGAGGTTCCAGCGGGCGAGCGGCACGCCCAGCGGCCGAAATTCGGCGCGGTCGAACAATTGGACAACATAGGATTCGCACAGCGCATCGACCTGCTCCAGCGTGAGCATGCCCAGGTTCATCACCATCGGCTTGCCCGGCACGCCATTGCGGCCCCGCACCAGATCGGTGACATAAAGGCCGCCGCGCGGATCGACCAGTACGACATCAGCCTCGCTCGAATCGATCAGCCGGTGGCTGGCGGCATAGGGTTCGACGAAAACATGGGTGCGCCAGACCAGGAAACTGCTGGCGAGGCCGGTGATGACCAGGCCGATCAGGAGCGGCCGCAACGCGCCCTGCGGTCGGAAGCGCGCCCAGCCAAGGCCGGCGAGCAGGCAGAAAGGCCCGATAAAGCCATGGGCATAGCGGAAGCCCCAGCCATAACCCTGCGCCAGCGCCAGCAGGCTGCCCGCGAGACAGCCAAGCGCCAGCGGCAGCGCGATTTCCTGGCCGCGGATCATGGTGCGCCAGCGCATGGCGGCGATGCCGAGCATGGCGAGCGGCACCATAAGGATGTTGTTCCAGGCGACATAGCGGGTGAGGTTCACCAGCGGCTGCCAGCGATCGCCAAGTCGTTGGAACAGGCTGCCGACCTTGTCGGCGACGCCGGCCGACGGGCGGACATCGGCCGGCGCGCCCAGGGCATGCAGCAGGAAACCAGGCCAGAGCTTCGCCCAAATGATGACGATCGCCACCAAGGTCAGCGCGTGGAAGGCCGCGACCGTCCAGCGCCGGGCGAGCAGCATCCACAGGATGAAAGGGGCGATGAAGATGGGCGGGAAATGCCATTGATGCAGTCCGGCGGCGATCAGGGCAATCAGGCCTGCGCTGACATGGCCGATCACGCCGCCACGCAACACCAGCGCCAGCCAGACCATGTTGAGTGCGAAATGGCCGGTCATGGCATAGGGGGTCATCGCCGTGACCCAAAGCTGACTGGACGAGAAGCCCAGCAATATCGTGACCCAGACCGCGTCGGGACGGTCAGGCATCAGGTGCAGCGCCACGCGCCATAGCGCGAACAGGCCCGCCATCAATAGCGCCGGGCCAGCCAGGTTGGGATCGCCTAATTGCCAGAATAGCGCCTGGATCGCGCTGTTCACCGGCAGATAGGCCGCCGTCCAATAATCCGCCGCGCCGAAGGGGGAGAAAAATTCCGGCATGATCGCGCGGCGATAGGGTTCCCATTCGACCGGGATGGGGCGCGCGAACAGTCCTTCGCGCATATAGGCGGCGGCGAAGCGGGCGACTTCTTCGTCCCGGCTGATCGCATAATCCTGAAACAGGGCGTAGTGGCCTGCCCAGGCGGCCATGCCCAGAAGCACGATCAGCGGCACGACGATCCGGGCGGTGGGGCGTGGGAGGGTGATACCCCTCCCCTCCGCCCACGGCGCGGCCAGGGCCAGCAACAGCAGCGATCCGAACAGGGCGGGGAAATCCTGGTCCAGCAGCAGGATCACCGCCAGGCTGATGCCCTGCCGATAGGTGACGTGCCACAGGAAGGTCGCGCCCAGCCACAACGCCAGCCCGATCGCGCCCGCCAGAAACAGGCGGCGGGCGCTGACGATGCGGCTCCCCTGCCCCATGGTCAGGCCTGAACCAGGGTCCGGTTGACGAAAATGCCGTCCATTTCGACCAGTTTTGGGAAATGCCCCTTATTATTGGCGAAGAAGGCGGACGGCACGAAGCCCCGCGCCTCCAACCAGTCGATCATCACCCGATAACCGGCGCCGCCTTCATAGATAGGGCGGACGCCCAGTTCGGTCTGGATTCCCAGCATGGTGGTCAGGACATCACCTGCGCCTTCGCAGACGGAGAGGTCATGGCCCTGCGTATCCATTTTCAGGAAGGGACGTGCAAAGCCATGCTGCGCCGTCAGTTCGGGCAGCAGCGTGTCGAGGCGGCGGCATTGCATCTCCACCGTCTTCGTCACCTTGTTGCGGTCGACAAAGATAGCGTCCTGCGCGTCAGATGGCTTTTTGAGCGAGCTGAACTGGTCGGCGGCCATGATGTTGAAACTCGCCGTGCCGTCGAAATCGGACAGGGCCATGTTGAAGACATGCCAGTGCCGGTCGGACGCCGCCTGCTTTTGCAGTTCGGCAAAGACGTTCGGGTTCGGTTCGAACGAGAGGATCAGCCCCTTATAACCTGCATCCCTGCGCGCCGTCGTCGCATATTGGCCGCGATTGGCGCCGACGTCGAAAAGGCAATCGACCGCAAAAGCCGAGAGGAAGCGCTTCAAGGCCTGGATTTCGGGATATTGATGGACCCGGCCTGCTGCGGCAAGGCGCAAGGCGAGGATGCGGTCGCTGAGTTCGCGGCGATAGCGGTTCATGCGCCACCGGCCAGCACGGTTTTATAGATGCCGATCGTCGCCACGGCCATGTCCTTCCAAGTCCCCATATCGTCACCATAGGCGCGCGCCCGTGCGCCATGGCCTTGCCTGATGGCCGCGCTTTCGATCAGCGGCAAGAGGGCTTGGGCGAGCGCAGGCGCATTTCCTGCGCGGGCGCGGACGGCGACATCGTCGGGCAACTGGCCGAACATGCCCGCGTCCGACGTCACCATCGCCTTGCCGTGGTGGAGCGCGGAGAGGAAAGCGCCGCTGGAATCGATATGGCGGTAGGGGAAGGCGATCATGTCGGCGCGGACCATATGGGCGTCGAGCCGGGATTCGGTGAGGAAGCCGAAGTCGGTGACGATGCGGTCAGCGAACCCGGCCTGGGTTACCGCGTCGAGCAAAGGGGCTACATCCATGAAGGGCTTGCCGGCCAGCACCAGTTCGAAGGCGTGACCCGCGCGCCAGAGCTGGAGGCAGGCTTCGACGAGGATATCGACGCCCTTATAGGGACGGATGGTGCCGAAGAAGAGCAGGCGCGGGGCTGTGGGCACCGGGATGGCGGCGAGGTCGGACGGGGTTGCGGGGGCGAGGCGCATCGGCGGGTGCGGGGCGACATGGATGCGGGCGGAATCAATCCCCTGCCCGACCAGCGCGGCGCGGGTCGTGTCGCCATGGACGATCAGGGCATCGAACAGGTCGAGCAGCGCGCGATAGCCGCGGCCCTGGACGCCAGCATCGGCATGATAGGCGTCGGCATTGTGGACGGTGTGGACCAGTGCGGTGCGGCCTTTGAGCCGTTTGAGCAACAGCGCGTCAGCCGGGGCAAGCGGGAGCCACTGGGCGTGGACGATGGCGGCGTCGGTGAGCGGGCCGATCTCGCCCAACGCGCAGGCGAGGGCATATTCCGCCGCCTTGGCGATGCGGAAGGCAAGGCCTTCGCCCAAGCGCGCGCGCAGGGCTTCGCTGCGGCGAAAGAAGTTGGTCTTGTAGGCGTAGTCCATCGGCATGATCGCATCGGTGGGGCGCATGGGGCGGCCGAGCAGGATGACGTCCGCGCCCTCCCCCGCCAGCGCGGCGCACAGGCTGTCATCGTAGCGCCCGGTGAAGAGCGAGGGATCGAGCATCGCGACCTTCATGCGCACATCAGCCTGTGCAGCGAGACAATGTGCAGGCCGGCCACCGCCAGTAGGGTGAGCGCATAAAGGCCGAGGAAGGCGAGATCGAAGGGGTCCGGCCAAAGCAATAGCGCCAGCGGCGCACTGGCCAACGAGCCAAGAAGGAAGGGGAGCGAGCGGGCGAAGAGTTCGGCGAACCGGCCGAGCGCCGCCTGCACATAGACCGAAACGCAGAGCAAAGTCAGTGCGAAGAGCGCCACGATGATGAGGGTGATATCCGCCCGGTCGATCGTCGCACGACCGTCGAACAGGATCGCGAACAGCCGGTCGCCCGCCAGCAGCAGCACCGCGGACAGGCCGAGCGCGAAGATCATCGCCGCGCCGAGCGCGCGTCCCAGCAAGTGGCGCAGACGGGCGCGGTCACCGGCATGATAGGCGCGGGTGATGCGCGGCAGGGCGGCCTCCACCGTCGCGCGGACCAACATGGACAGCGATCTGGACATCTTGAAGAAGAAATCGAAGACCAGCATCGGCCGGGGATCGCTGGTCACGAGCGCGATCGTGAAATAGGGCGCGTTGTAGGCGACGATATCGGAGACGGTGAAGGCGGCCGACGCGCCGATGTCGCGCAGATAATGGGCGCGGACATGCCCGCCGCCGACGCGGAAGGCGAGCCAGTGGCTGCGCTTCATGTCCAGACGGCGATGGACATGGCCGATCGCATAGCCGATCACGACGATGCTGACGCCCAGTTGCAGCGCCACCGACAGGCGCGGGTCCATGCCGGCGAGCATCGCCAGCAACAGGGCGATCGTCACCACGCGCCGCGCGCAATCCAGCCCTTCCCAAAGGAAATTGCCATCGACCGCCGCCAGCGCCCGCTTGGCGAGCAAGGCCGGGAGGTTGAGGCAGGCGGAGAGGAAGAAGAGCAGGAAGAGCAAAGGCAGGCCGGTCGAGAGCCAGCCCAAGGCCAGCGCGGCAATCAGGATCAGGCTGGCGCCCACAACCAGCAGGCCCAGGAAGAAGAAGAGGACGCCCATTTCCTCCAGCCGGAAACCGCCATCACCTTCTGCACCACCCAGCCAATGACGGCGCAGCCGGGCATAGATAATGCTGGTAAGGCCAAATTCGGCCGAGATGGTGAAATTGCCAAAGGCGACCAGCAGCAGGAACGCCTGAAACTCCGCGATGGGCAGGACGCGCACGAAGACGAAGGTGACCGCGAAGCCCCAGATCAGCACCAGCCCGACATTGGCGAGCTTCACCAGCGCCAGGAAGCGGGCGGACCCTTCCAGCCGCGCGAGGCGGCTCACCGTGCGGGTTCTCCACCCGGCTTGCGCGCGCGGAACAGGCGATCGTCCAGGCCGTGGAAATGGCGCGTGTCGGTGTCGATCGCGGCGGCGGTGATTTCTTCCAGATCGAAGCCGGCGGCGCGGATGCGGTCGGCGAAATCGGGGCCATATTGGCGGACATGATCCCATTGGCCAAAGCGGCGTTCGCGTTCGCGCGGCGGTATGTCGAAGCTGCCATCCTCGGTCGGCCTGTCCCATAATGGCACGATCAGCCAGGCTTCGCCGCCGGGCTTGAGGGCGCGATGGATGTTGCGCAGCACGGCCCGGTCATCGGGCACATGCTCCATCACATGGCTGGCGTAGAAGAGGTCGTAGCGGTCGCTGTCGGAGAGGTCCATCAGATCGACTTGGGCCATGTTGGCGACGGTGTAGCGCGATGGGTCTAGATCGGCGGGGGTGTAATCGGCGGCAGTGGAGAAGCGGCGGACCAGGCTGGCTTCGTTCGGGGCCATGTGCAGGATCGCGCCGTCTGTCGGCACCTTGAGCGTGCCCTGCTGGATCAGCCAGTTCATCAGCCGCTCGCGCGGGGACGCGCCGCAGGCCGGGCAGCCCCATTCCGGGTTATCGCCATAGCGGAAGAAGCCGACCACGGCAGAACCGCAGGCCGGGCAGCTGCGGGTGGCGCGCGCGCCCAACGCCTTGCGCAGTTTCAGCGCCGTTTTCGTCAGATGCTTGCCGGCAGCCTTGGCCACCCGCTGGACAGTAATCACCGATCGCTCCGCGCGGTTGTGGGGAAAGGCCGCGCTATACTATAAGCGGCGGGCAATGCGAGGGGGTTTCCCTTTTTAAGCCAACAAGTCCCGCACGAGGTCCGGCACCAGCACGCTTGCCGCGCCGAGACGCGTTTCGTGGAAATAGATGCTGCCGGCCGACGGATCGAGATTGAGTTCCAGCGTGCGTGCGCCGACATGGCGGGCGGTCTGGACGAAACCCGCCGCCGGATAGACCGCGCCTGACGTGCCGATCGACACGAACAGGTCCGCGTCGCGCACGGCCGCGTCGATCCGGTCCATCTCGTACGGCATTTCGCCGAAGAAGACGATGTCGGGGCGCAAAGCCGGCTGGTGGCACCCGTCGCAGGGCGCGCCGGGCGGCAAGGCTTCGGCCCAGGGGACCGCCTTACCACAGGCTGCGCAAAGCGCCGATTTAAGTTCGCCATGCATGTGGATAAGGCGCTTGGCCCCTGCCCGTTCATGCAGGTCATCGACATTCTGGGTGACGATCAGCAGGTTGCCCGGCCATGCGGCATCGAGCGCGGCCAGCGCCTGGTGCGCGGCATTGGGCTGGACCTCCGCCAGCTTGGCACGCCGTTCGTCGTAAAATCGATGGACCAGCGCTTCGTCGCGGGCCAGCGCTTCGGGGGTGCAGACATCTTCGACGCGGTGCCCCTCCCACAGGCCATCGGGACCGCGGAAGGTGGCGAGGCCGCTCTCGGCGGAAATGCCGGCGCCGGTGAGGATGACGATGTTGTGGATGTCATGGGTCATGACCGGCTTTTAGAAGACGTGGCAAGGGATGACAAAGCCGTTCCGCTCTGGCATCCGCCGGACCACTCTATGGTAACGGAAGCGTGGATTATGACGACGATCGGCATTTTCGGGGCGGCGGGGCGGATGGGCCGGGCGATCGCGCAGGCGGCGGCCGATGCGGGCCTGGGCATTGCGGGCGGCACCGATCGCGATTCCGTGGGCGAGATCGCGCCGGGCATCGCCATGACCGCCGATCCGCTGGCGCTGGCGCAGGCGAGCGAAGTATTGATCGATTTTTCGGTGCCGGGTGCGCTCAGCGGGCATCTGGACGCGTGTATCGCGGCGCGCAAACCGATCCTGATTGGCACGACCGGCCTGGAGCCGGTGCATCATGCTTTGATCGATGAGGCGGCCAGGCATATTCCGGTGTTGCAGACGGGGAATACGTCGCTGGGCGTCAACCTGCTCGCCGCGCTGGTCGAGCAGGCGGCGGCGGGCCTGGGCGATGACTGGGATATCGAGATCGTCGAGATGCATCATCGGCACAAGGTCGATGCGCCGTCCGGGACGGCGCTGCTGTTGGGCGAGGCGGCGGCGCGGGGGCGCGGGATCGCGCTGGCGCAGCATAGCGAACGCGGGCGCGACGGCATTACGGGCGCGCGGGCGCAGGGCGCGATCGGCTTTGCCGCGGTGCGCGGCGGATCGGTCGCGGGCGATCATCAGGTGATCTTTGCGGCCGAAGGCGAGCGGATCGAGATTGGTCATCGCGCGGAAAACCGCACCATCTTCGCACGCGGGGCGGTGAAGGCGGCGCGCTGGCTGGTGGGGCAACCGGCCGGCCGTTACGACATGAAGGGCGTGTTGGGGCTGTAGATGAAAAAGGCCGATATCTTCGACTTTTTCAGCCGGCTCGCCGAAGCCAATCCCGCGCCGGTGACGGAGCTGGAATATGGCAATCCCTATCAGTTGCTGGTCGCGGTGACGCTGTCGGCGCAGGCGACCGATGTCGGCGTCAACAAGGCCACACGGGCGCTGTTTCGCGCGGTACAGACGCCGCAGCAGATGGTCGATCTGGGCGAAGAGGGATTGAAGGCACATATCAGGACGATCGGCCTGTTCAATACCAAGGCGAAGAATGTCATAGGCCTGTCGGAGATATTGGTGCGTGATTTTGGTGGCGAAGTGCCGGAGGATCGCGACACGTTGACCACCCTGCCCGGCGTCGGGCGCAAGACCGCCAATGTCGTGGTCAACACCGCCTTTGGACAGGAGACGTTCGCGGTCGATACCCACATCTTTCGCGTCGGCAATCGGACGGGGCTGGCGCCGGGCAAGACCGTGCTGGCGGTCGAGCAGAAGTTGGACAAGCATGTGCCGGGCCCGTTCCGCCGCGACGCGCATCACTGGCTGATCCTGCATGGCCGTTATGTGTGCAAGGCGCGGCGACCCGAATGTTGGCGCTGCATCGTTGCCGACCTGTGCCGGTTCAAGCCCAAGACGCCCGCGCCGAAGACGGTGTCTCCGAAGGCCGCCTAAGCTCGCGTCCGTTCTCCCGCTGTTCAGCCTTGGCGCGTTATCCGTCAGACGGAAATAGACGCGTTGTGCCGTCGATTCGGCATAATATGAGGAGAGAAGCCATGTCCATCTTTGCCCCTGCCCGGCTCGCACTGGGCCTGGCGCTGGCCTGCGCCGCCCTGCCCGCCATCGCCAAGGACAAGCCAGACCGTTATGTGGCCAAGGGCGAGCCAGTCAGTTGCGTGCCAATCCAGTCGATCCGATCGACCAATGTCCGCGACGACCGCACGATCGATTTCATCATGAATGGCAACAAGGTCTATCGCAACATATTGCCCAATAGTTGCCCCAGCCTGGGCTTCGAGAAGCGCTTCCTCTATAAGACCAGCCTGTCGCAGCTTTGCTCGGTCGATATCATCACCGTGCTGTGGAATGGTGGCCCCGGATTGCAACAGGGCGCAAGTTGCGGCCTGGGCAAGTTCCAGCCGATGGAGAAGGCCCCGAAATAAGATCGGTCGGGGCGATTTTGACGCTGGCGCAGCGCGATGGACTTTGCTACCCGCGCCTCCTGACCAGCGTCATGCACCCATAGCTCAGCTGGATAGAGCGTTGCCCTCCGAAGGCAAAGGCCACTGGTTCGAATCCAGTTGGGTGCACCAGTTTTTTTCCTTAATCGCCGGGCGGTCATATCCGTGACCCCGGCTTTTCGTATAGGATCGGGCGACCGCTCGGCCTTGCGAGCCCTGACGGGTTCAATGTGCAACCCTCCTATCTCACCGCTGACATGCTCCGTTCGAAATCGAGCAGCCAGCGCTTGGTTTCCATGCCGCCGGCAAAGCCGGTCAGCGCCCCGTTCGCGCCGACGACGCGGTGGCAGGGGGCGATGATCGAGATGGGGTTGCGGCCATTGGCTGCGCCGACGGCGCGGGATGCCGTGGGGCGGCCGATGGCGTGGGCGATGTCGCCATAGCTGCGCGTCTCGCCGAAGGGTATATCGAGCAGCGCCGCCCAGATCAGTTGCTGAAAAGGCGTGCCGCGAAAGTCGAGCGGGATGGTGAAGGCACGCCGCGTGCCCGCGAAATAGTCCGTAAGTTGCGCGTGCGCCATCAGCAGGATGGGATGATCGATCCGTTCTTGCCGTGCTGGCAGCCTGACGCGAGCCGGATCGTCATCTTCCCATAAGATAGCAACGAGGCCGGTATCACTCGCCACCAGTGTCAGTGCGCCGACCGGCGAGGGGAAAATACTGTAGTCCAGGGTCATTGTCGTCTCCGCTATGCACCCAAGTCCATAGCGGAGATCGATCGGCGTTGCTTCCCGCAGCTTGCGGCCAAAGCCTATTTCAGGCCGCCGCCCATGGCGCGATACAATTCGACGATGTTGCTGGCGCGGGTTAGGCGGGTGGTGAGCAGGCTCTGCTCCGCATTGTATAGCGAACGCTGCGAATCCAGCGTGGTCAGGAAACTGTCCACACCATAGCGGAAACGCGCTTCGGACAGCATGTAGGCGACCTTGGCGGAATCGCGCAGCGACGTCTGCGCTTCAAGTTGCTGGCTCATAGTGCCGCGGCGGGCAAGCGCATCGGCGACTTCACGGAAACCGGTCTGTACGCTTTTTTCATAGGTGGCGAGCATCGCATCATAGGTCGCCCTGGCGTAGCGCAGATTATTCTTGTTCCGACCGAAATCGAAAATCGGTAGCGTTGCGCTGGGCGCGACCGACCATGTGTCGCTGCCCGATTTGAACAGGCCGGACAGGCCCAGGCTGACCGTGCCGAGCGCCGCCGTCAGCGAGACATTCGGGAAGAATGCCGCCCGCGCCGCACCAATATTGGCGTTTGCGCCAAGCAGTTGATGTTCCGCCGATGCGATGTCGGGACGACGCAGCAGGACGTCGGACGCAATGTCCGCCGGCAGATTTTCCAACGTCGCGCCTGTCTGCGGCAAGGCATCCGGCAGGTCGGCCGCCGGGACGGTCGTGCCCGCCAGAAGGTTGAGCGCATTTTGATCCTGCGCCACAAGCGTCGTTGCCTGAGCGATATCCGAGCGAGCCTGATCGTAGCTGGTCTGCGCCTGTCGCACTTCCAGCTCCGACGCGATCCCCTTGGCGAAGCGCGCCTTGTTCAGTTCCAACGTCTTGCCGAAAGCCTGTTCCAGATCGCGGGCGATGCGCAGCCGTTCCTGGTCCGCGGCCATGGCGAGCCAGGCATTGGCAGTTTCCGCGATCAACGCGATCTGCGCCGCGTTGCGGTTTTCGACGCTCGCGAAATATTGCTCCTGCGCCGCCTTGGTCAGGTTGCGAACCCGGCCGAACAGGTCGATTTCCCAGGACGAGATGCCCAGTTGCGCCTGATAGACGTCGGTGTTCAAGCGCTGGCTCTGCCCGAACTGGACCAGCGGTTGTTCCGAATAGGTCGCCGTACCCGTGCCCGCGACGGTGGGCAGCAGATCGGCCCGCTGCACCTTATATTGCGCGCGCGCCTGTTCAACATTGGCGACCGCAAGACGAAGATCGCGGTTATTGGCCAGCGCGGTTTCGATCACGCGCGCCAGACGGGCGTCGGTGAAGAAATCGCGCCAGCCGGTATCCGCCGTTACCGCTGCGCCCTGCCCACCGTCGACGGCATAGGCTGGACCTTGCGGACTGGTCGCGGGCACCGACAGTTCCGGCCGCACATATTTGGGTGCCATGTCGCAGGCGGCCAGGGCCAGCGAGAGAGTGACGGCGCCCAGCGCTTTTACGTTGCGCATGGTTTTCAAGCCTCCTGCGGGGCGTTGGGGGTCGCCCGATCGCCGTCCGCCTCATGATTATGATGTTCACGGAACAGCCGCTTGACGACGGTGAAGAAGACGGGGACGAAGAATATCGCCAGCAGCGTGGCCGACAACATGCCGCCGACCACGGCCCAACCGATCGCATTCTGACCGCCTGCGCCCGCGCCGTTCGATAGGGCCAAGGGCAGCACGCCAAAGATGAAAGCGAAGCTGGTCATCAGGATCGGCCGCAGGCGCAATTTGCCGGCTTCCAGCGCCGCCTTTGCCGGCGACATCCCCTCGCGCATCTTCTCTTCGGCGAACTCCACGATCAGGATCGCGTTCTTGGCAGAAACGCCGATGGTCGTGATGAGACCGACTTGCAGGTAGATGTCGTTATCCAGCCCCGCGAGCGTGGCCGCGATCACCGCGCCCAGCACGCCCAGCGGCACCACCAGCATCACCGCGATGGGCACGGACCAGCTTTCATAGAGCGCCGCGAGGCAGAGGAACACGATCAGCATGGAGAGCGCATAGACATAGGGCGCCTGACCACCGGAGGTGCGTTCCTCATAGGAAATGCCGTTCCAGCTGTAGCCGATGCCGGCGGGCAGCTTGGCGGCATATTCCTCCATGGCCTGCATCGCCGTGCCGCTGGACACGCCGGGAGCCGGTGCACCCTGAATGTTCATCGACGGAACGCCGTTGAACCGTTCCAGACGGGCCGGACCCTGCACCCATTCAGTGGTGGAGAAGGCCGACAGCGGTGCCATCGCCCCGCTGCTGCCGCGCACATGGAAGGCGTTGATGGCGTCTGGCGAGGTGCGGAAGGGCGCATCGGCCTGAACATAGACCCGCTTCACGCGATCACGATCGATGAAGTCGTTGACATAGGCGCCGCCCAGATTGGTGCTGATCGTGTCGTTGACGTCGGCCTGGGCAATACCCAGCGCGCCCGCCGCTGCCTGATCGACGTTCAGCTTGAGCTGCGGCGTATCCTCCAGACCGTTAGGGCGGACCTGCGCCAGACGCTTGTCGCCCATGGCCATGCCCAGCAACTGGTTGCGCGCGGCCAGCAGCTTCTCATGACCCAGATTGCCCTGGTCGAGCAGTTGGAAGTCAAAGCCCGATGCGTTGCCCAGTTCCTGCACCGCAGGCGGCACGAAGGCGAACGCCATGCCTGACGAGATCTTCTGGAACGCCATATTGGCGCGCAGGGCGATGGCAGGCACCTGATTGTCGGCGCCCTTGCGGTCCTTCCAATCCTTCATGCGGGAAAAGACGATGCCCACATTCTGACCCTGGCCGACAAAACCGAAGCCGGCGATGGTGAAGACCGCCGAGACATTCTTCTTTTCATCCACCATATAATGGTCGCGCATTCTGGCCAGAGCGCGCTCCGTTTCCTCCAGCGTGGACCCGGCTGGCAAAGAAACCTGGTTGATGATGATGCCCTGATCCTCATCCGGCAGGAAGCCGCTGGGCAGGCGCAGGAAGATGAAGGCCATGCCGACCACGATCAGACCAAAGGCCAGCATGGTGCGGCCCCAACGCCGTTCCACCTTTTCGACGCCCTGGCCATAACGGACCACACCCTTGTCGAACGTGCGGTTGAACCAGTCGAAGAATCGGCCGAAGACTGAGCCGATCGGCCCGTTCCAGCTATGTCCGGCCGATGCGGGTTTGAGGATGGTGGCGCACAGCGCCGGGGTCAGGATCAACGCCACCAGCACCGAGAGGATCATCGACGAAACGATCGTGATCGAGAACTGGCGGAAGATGACGCCGGTCGAGCCGCCGAAGAAAGCCATCGGCAGGAACACGGCCGACAGGACAAGACCGATGCCGATCAGCGCGCCGCTAATCTCGTCCATCGACTTGCGCGCAGCTTCCTTGGGGCTGAGCCCTTCGTCCTGGATTAGACGTTCGACATTTTCGACGACGACGATCGCATCGTCGACCAGCAGACCGATCGCCAGCACCATGCCGAACAGGGTCAGCGTGTTGATGGTGAAACCGGCCGCACTTAGTATCGCCAGCGACCCCAGCAGCACCACCGGCACCGCGATCGTCGGGATCAAGGTCGCGCGCCAGTTTTGCAGGAACAGGAACATGACGACGAAGACCAGCAGCACGGCTTCGAACAGGGTATGGATGACCTGTTCGACCGACAGCTTGACGAAGGTCGAATTGTCGACCGGGAAGTCATATTTCACCCAGGTGGGGAAATTCTTCGACAGCTGATCGACGCGGTCCTTGACCGCCTGCACCGTATCGAGCGCGTTGGCGCCCGGCGCCAGCTTGACGCCGAAACCCGATGCCGGATGGCCCTGGAATTTTACGCCGAAGCCGTAATTTTCCGCGCCCAGTTCGACACGCGCCACATCGGACATGAGCACCACGGAGCCGTCGCTGTTGCTGCGCAAGCGGATGTTGCGAAACTCCTCCGGCGTGCGCAGGCGCGACTGAGCGGTGACGGTGGCGTTGAGCGCCTGCCCCTTGGGCGAGGGCGATCCGCCGATTTGACCGGCGGAAACCTGCGCATTCTCGGCGGTGATCGCGGACTTCACGTCGCCGGTGGTGACGCCCAGATTGGCCATCTTGTAGGGATCGAGCCAGATGCGCATCGCATATTGCGAGCCGAACAATTGCGTATCGCCCACGCCGGTCACGCGGCTGATCGGGTCTTGCAGATTGGACGCGATAAAGTCGGCCGCGTCCTCCTGGTCGTGGATGCCGTCATCGGCATAGACCGCCATGATGAGCAGGAAGCTGGAGGTCGACTTGCCGACGCGCAGACCCTGCTGCTGCACTTCCTGCGGCAGGAGCGGCGTCGCCTGCGACAATTTATTCTGCACCTGCACCTGGGCAATGTCGGGATCGGTGCCCTGTTCGAAGGTCAAGGTGATGTTGAGATTGCCCGACCCGTCGCTGGTCGAGGAGAAATAGCGCAGATTGTCGATGCCCTTGAGCTGTTGCTCGATAATCTGGGTGGTGGTGCTTTCCAGCGTTTGCGCGTTGGCACCGGGATAGCTGGTGGCGATGGTGACCGCGGGCGGCGCGATTTCGGGGAACTGCGCGACCGGCAGCGACCGCATCGCGAGCAGGCCCGCGAGCATGATGACTATGGCGATGACCCATGCGAAAATGGGTCGGTCGATAAAATAGCGGGCCATGGTTTAGTTCGCCCCGCCCTGGGCCGACGGCGCGCCCTTTTGCCCGTCGGCCTGGGTCGCCGTTACCTGTTGCGGCGCGCCGGGCTTGACGACCGTGCCGGGACGCAGGTTCACGAGCCCTTCGACGATCAACCGGTCACCAGCCTTCAGACCGCCCGTCACGATCCACTTGTCGCCGACGGCGCGATCGACCGTCACCTGGCGTATTTCGACCTTACTATCCTTGCCCACGACCATGGCGGTCGCCCGGCCACGGGGATCGCGACTGATGCCCTGTTGCGGCGCCAGGATCGCTTGCGTCCGCTGCCCCTCCACCAGCTTTGCGCGGACATACATGCCGGGCAGCAACAGGCCATCGGGGTTGGGGAAGGTGGCGCGCAAGGTTACCGCGCCTGATGTGGGATCGACGGTGACTTCGGAAAATTGCAGGCGGCCCTCGATCGGATAGACGCTGCCATTGGGCAGCAGCAACTGGATACGCGCGCCATCGGCCTGGCTGACGCCGCCGCTCTTCATCGCCTGCTTGAGGTCGATGATCTGTGCGGCCGACTGCGAGACATCGACATAGACAGTATCCGTGCGCTGAATCGTCGTGAGCGCGTCGGCCTGCCCCGCCTGCACCAGGGCGCCGGGCGTAAAGAGCGAGCGGCTGATCCGGCCTGAAATGGGCGCGCGGATGCGGGTGAAATTCTGATTTACCTGCGCCGCCTGGACTGCGCCACGTTGCGCTGCAACATCGGCGCGCGCCTGTTGGGCCGCGGCGTCCGCGTCATCATATTCCTGGCGGCTGACAGCGTTGATGCCGACGAGATCTTTGTAGCGCTGCGCCTGCAACCCGGTCGATCGGATCGCGGCATTGGCGCGCGCGAGCGAACCCTGCGCCTGGGCCAGCGCGGCGCGATAGGGCGCATCATCGATTTCGTAAAGAAGCTGACCGGCGCGGACATTGCCGCCTTCCTGGAACAGGCGACGACGGATGACGCCGCTGATCTGGGGTCGCACTTCGGCGGTCTCGAATGCGACAATTCGGCCCGGAAGTTCATTGATCAGCGGCGCCGATTCGACCTTGAGCGTGACCACGCCAACGGCAGGCGGCGGAGGCGCTGGTGGCGGACTTTCGCCGCAGCCGCTTAGCGCCAGAGCCGACGCGCACGCCAGCAGACCGATGATTGTCCCCTTTTGCATCGTTTGAATATCCGTTTCGAATTAGGGATCAAAGATATGGAATGAACATTCATTCCGCTTGCCGGGCAGGTACGATCATGGCTATGGGATTTCAAGAGGCAAAAAATGTTGAAGGGGTGGACGTGGTTGCAGTGCAGCAAGAAAAAAACGGTCGTGTGCGCATTTTGACGGCCGCCCGTAGCTTATTCGACAGCCATGGATTTCACCAGACCGCTATGGCCGAACTGGCAGTTGCCGCCCAGGTTTCGGTTGGCCAGATATACCGCCTGTTCAAGAGCAAGGAAGATATAATCGAGGCGCTGGTCCATGACGATGCGGATGAGTGGTGCCTTGAAATGGCGGAGATTCAGGCGCGGCTGGATTCGGATGAATTGACGATAGAGGAGACGTTCGAACAATTGCTGTTGCATACGATCGACGAGAAAGACGAGGCCCTGTCCTTTGACATATTGGCCGAAAGTTTCCGCAACCCCGCCGTCGCCGACACGATTGGCGCGATGTGCCAGCGGTTCCGCACCTACATACGCTATTTCGCCTGCGCGGCCAATGACAAGCTGTCCGGCGATGCGCTGGACGCCGCGGAGGAAATGATCCTTGCCTGCCTTTTCGGGCTGGGCCACCGCAGCCTGTCGCGGCCACGGCTGTCGGCGAGCAGCGCCGCCCAGCGCACCGCACAGATGATCGTCGCCGCGCTGCGCGGAGTTTAGCGCTTTCGCCCCGCGCGTAGGCTCATGCCTGGCAGCGCAAGGCGTAAAGCCCGGCGGGCTGTATCCGACCGGTTCGGGCCACTGCCGGCAGGGCCATGAGCGCAACCGTCCTGTCGCGATGCCATAATGACGCGCGGCGCTAGCACGGTCCGCGCGCGAGGGCCGGCTAATCCACTACACCACCCTACCGCACCAGGATCACCATCTGCCGCACGGCGTGCGCACCCTCATAGGCCAGCGCAACTTATTGATGTCTAATCCATTTATCCGCCCGACCATGATGGGAGGCCATGAATGAAAACGACGCCTTGTTTTGACCGGCGCTATTTCGCGGAACGGCTGGAAAGGAACCGCGAACTCGCAGCGCAATCCACCAATCCCGCGATCCGCGACCTCCACCTGGAATATGTCCGCCTCTACGAACAGTTGATGGAGATTCACGAACCAGCGTGATGCGGGGCGGCGCGATCAGCGCGCCGTCACCCCTTCGGGCAGGACGACCGTCGACCAGCTCTTCCCCGGCACCAGATATTTCGCCGCGAGCGCCTGCAATTGCGCAGGCGTGACGGTGAGCATGTCCTGAGACATGTTTTTCATCGCATCGACATAGCGTGCGTCATGGGTCGTGCCCTCCATCTGGTTCATCCAGAAGGCGTTGCCGGTGCTGGCCCGCATCAGCAACTGCCGCATCGGCGCGACGGCGCGTTGCAGTTCGTCATCGCTGACCAGCGTCTTGGCGAGATCGGCCGCCGTGTCCTTCACCACGCTGTAGAAATAGGCGATCTTGTCGGGCCGGACCTGGCTGGTGACCAGGATGTAGCCGCCGCTTTCGTAGGAGAAGGGCCAGTTATTCTGGACGCTGGGCGAGTAGGCCGCGCCTTCGGTAGAGCGCAGCTTGTCGAACAGGCGGTCGTTGAAAATCTGGGTCAATATCTCTAACTGGCGTGCTTCCTTTTGCAGTTCGAAGCCACCCGCCGTCGGCCAGGCCATGACCGCCGCCGCCTGTTCCTTATCGCCCTTGTGCCGCAGAACAACCGGGGTTTCGACATGGGCGGGGAAGCGCATCGCCCGGTTGATCGGGGGAACGGGCACGTCAGGCCGGGCCGGCAGAGCGCCGAAGGTCGCGGCGACCGCCTGGATCGCCTCGTCGGCCTTTACCTGGCCGAAAATCTGCACCTCGATCGGCCCGGAAGCGAGGATCGGTTCCCAAGTCGCGCGGAACGCCTGCGGCGTGAGCGCTTCTATCTCCGCGCGCGACGGGGTGCGGAAACGCACATCCTTGTCATGCAACAGCCAGTTGAGATCGCGGCCCAGCACCGAGTCCGGCGCGCGCGACATGGCGTCATAGGCGACGATCGCGCCAGTCTTCACCCGCGCAAGCGGCGCCGGGTCCCAGCCCGGCTCAGCCAGCTTGGTCGCGAAGAGGCGCAGTTGATCGCGATAGTCGGCGGGACGGGTCACGGCCTGCATCTCAAAAGCGTCGTCGTCGATCGAGAAATCCATGCCCATGCGGCGGCCGTTGGTCAGGTCGTCCAGTTCGCGCTGGCCCAGCTTACCGATGCCGCCCGCCACCAGCGCATAATCACCAGCCCAGCTGGCGACCGGCTTGGTCGGCGAGAAAGCCTGCTGCCCATGGCCGAAGCGGACGTTGATCCGCACCTTTTCGGTTTCCGCATCATTGGCGAAGAGGGTCAGCTTGACGCCGTTGGCAAAGGCGATGCTTTCCATGCCTTGAAGCCCGACCGGGGTCCGCGACACGACCGTTCCGGGCGGGCCGAGCTTGGGCAGGTCGTCCATGGTCACCGCCTTGTCGGCGAGACGGGCGTTGGTGGCCGCCTTCACCGGCGCAGCGACCGCGGCGGCGAGCTTGGCGTCGAGGCCGGGCTGGACCTTGCCCGTGACCATCAGCGCGCGGAATACGCCTGCGGAGAAAAGACGACGGGTGGAATCGAGGATTTTTTCCGGGGTCATGGCAGGCTTGCCCGCCCGGAAAATCTCGACGGCGGCCTGCGGGCTGACGGTGGTTTCACGAATGTCCACGGCGCTGACGAGATCGCTGGCCTGCTTGGCGCCCGGTTCCGTATCCGCATTTTCGACCTGGATATTGAGCGCGGTATCCATCTGCGCATATTCGCGCTCGATCTCCGCCACGCTGGGCGGCGTCGCCTTCGCGTCCTCCACAACGGCGCGCACGTCGGCCAGCGCCTTCTCCCAATTTTCGCCGGTCGGAATGATCGTCATGAAGGTGCCGTCGACCGAGCGGCTGACATCCTGCTGCTCGACGCCTGCTTGCAGGAAGCTGCCGCCCGCGCGCGCCGCCTGCTCCAGCCGGCGGCTGATGATCTGCAGCGCCAGCATGTCGGTCAGCTTGTCCTGATTATAAACGATGGTGTCGGCATGGGGCGTCCATGGCCGCAGCCAAGCCAGCGTCAGACCAAGCGGCACGCCTGGTTCCACCACCACGCGCGTTGCGGGCCGCTTGGCGTCCGGCGCGCCGAAATCGGGCAGCGGCGCGCCCTTTCCGGGAACGGCCCAACTGGCAAAATTATCCTTGATGAGCTGTTCGGCCTGCGCGGGGTCGATATCGCCTGCGATCGAGATGACGGCGTTTTCCGGGCGATACCAGCGCTGGTGGAACGCCTCCACCTTGGCGGCGGTCGCGGCGGTCAGCGTCGCCACGGTGCCGATCGGCGCATGGTCGGCGAGCGGCTGGCCTGCGAAAAAATGCAGCCGACTGGCGTCGGACATGCGCATTTGCGGGCCATCGCTTTCACGCCGTTCGGCGAGCACCACGGCGCGTTCGGCATCGACGGCGCTATCCACAATATTGGGATCGGTCATCATGCCCGATAGAATTTTCATGCTCTCCGTCAGAGCCGTCGGGGTCGCCTGCGGTAGATCGAGAGCATAGGTGGTGCCGGTTGGCGTGGTCTGCGCATTGCTGTCGCTGCCAAAGGTAACACCCAGCCGCTGCCAGATGCGTTTGGATTCGCCGTCGGGCACATGGCGCGATCCGCGCATGGAGAGATGTTCGATGAAATGAGCGTAGCCCAACTCGTCGGGCCGCTCCATCAGGGATCCGGCGTCAATCCGCAGGCGGACGGACACCTGCCCCGGCGGGACGCCATTGCGCCGGACAGCGTAGCGTAGGCCGTTGGATAAAGTGCCGAAACGCCAGGCCGGATCGATCGGCACATCGCTGTTTTCGTAGAGCCATGGTCGGGTCTGCGCCTGACCGCTGGCGTTCGCCTGCGTGGCGGCGGGTGCGGTGTCGGTTCGCGCCGCCAGTGGCGCGCCCGACAAAAGCAGGGCGATGACGGAAAGCGAAGCGGCCGAACGGCGGGGGATAAAATGCATAGGCGGCGAAGCCTAACGGCATTTTCCTGAATGGCCACTGACAAAGCGGTCATGTCAGGGCATAGAGTTTGATGACTTTATGTTAACTTGCTTCGTCATTGCGAGCGCAGCGAAGCAATCCAACGGCGCGCGCCTGGATTGCTTCGCTGCGCTCGCAATGACGATTCATACAAAAGTCATCACGCTCTAAGCCGGGTAAACGCACCGTCCGGTTCGAGCGGGTCGAGACGCGTTTCTCGACTTCGCTCGAAACGAAAGGCGTTTATGCTTTTAGCGCGGTGCGCCGGTGCGCTGGACGGCGCCCTTGTGCGCGCCGACCCCGCCACCACCGCTGCGGCGACGGTTGAACGGCCGCTTGGCAGGCGCGTCACCTTCGGCGCGATGCGCGCGATCGGGGGCGCCGCGCTGCTGGCGCTGGCCGTCCTGATATTTGCGCTGGCCATCGGCGCGACGCGCCTGCTGCTGCGGGGTCTGGCTCGGCCCCTTCTTGGGCGCGGCAGGCTTGGGCAACGCCCGCACCGCGTCCATGAAGTTTTCCGGCAGGGCCACGACTTCCAGCTTTACGCGGGTCGTCTTTTCGATCGCCTTCAAATAGGGACGCTCGTCATCCGCCACAAAGCTGATGGCGATGCCGTCGGCACCGGCGCGCGCCGTCCGTCCGATGCGGTGGACATATTGTTCGGCGACATTGGGGATTTCGAAGTTGATGACGTGGCTGACGCCGGACACGTCGATGCCGCGTGCGGCGATGTCGGTCGCGACCAGGAGCTTCACCTTGCCCTGGCGGAATGCCTGGAGCGCGGTGGTGCGCTGACCCTGGCTCTTGTTGCCATGGATGGCGAAGGCGTCGATGCCGGCGCCTTCCAGGAAGCGCACGACGCGGTCCGCGCCATGCTTGGTGCGGGTGAAGATCAGCGCGCGGTCGATCTCTTCGCTCTGGAGCACCAGATGAAGGAGCGCCTGCTTCTCACCCTGGTTCACGAAATACATCTGCTGGTCGACGCGCTCGGCGGTGGTCGATTGCGGCGCGACGCTGACCTTGACCGGATTGTTGAGGAACTGCGCGGCGAGCGCCTCAATCTCCTTGGGCATGGTGGCCGAGAAGAAGAGATTCTGGCGGTCGGCGGGCAGCATCTTGGCGACGCGCTTCAAGGGATGGATGAAGCCCATGTCCATCATCTGGTCGGCTTCGTCCAGAACGAAGATTTCGACGTCCTTGAGTGTCAGGGCGCGCTGGTCGATCAGGTCGAGCAGGCGGCCCGGCGTCGCGACAACGACATCGACGCCGACGCTTAAGGCGCGGATCTGCTTGCCGATCGGCACGCCGCCGAACACGGTTTCGACCGACAGCTTGAGGAAGCGGCCATAGTCGCGGAAGCTCTGCGCGATCTGTGCGGCGAGTTCGCGGGTCGGGGCCAGCACCAGCATGCGGCAGCCCTTGACTGGCGTCTGCTTGGGATTGCGGGCGAAATAATCGAGGCTGGGCAGCGCGAAGGCCGCGGTCTTGCCGGTGCCGGTCTGGGCGATGCCGCACAGATCCTTGCCTTCCAGCAGGACGGGGATCGCCTTTTGCTGGATTGGGGTCGGGGTGACGTAATTTTTGGAGGCGAGCGCCTTCATGATGGGCTCGGCGAGACCAAGTTCGTTGAATTGCATTGAGAAAAACTCACAAGTGGCCAGAACGCCAACTTGCTCTGCGGACGCAGGAAGGGCGCGAGGCGGGTTACGAAACGACCCGCGTGAAAAGGGAAGCCTCAAGCTTGGCGCAGACTCTCATTGGCCGGTCCGTGGTCCTCACCTGGCCAATGAGGCCAATTGGGATTGCGGACGATCACGCTGCCAATCGCTAGGGGGCCGAAACGGCCCGTCTGCTGCGCTGCAACGCATATGGCGAAGTTGC
This sequence comes from Sphingobium sp. Z007, assembly GCF_900013425.1. Taxonomy (GTDB): domain Bacteria; phylum Pseudomonadota; class Alphaproteobacteria; order Sphingomonadales; family Sphingomonadaceae; genus Sphingobium. The sequence goes on along the minus strand of NZ_FBXK01000005.1, from coordinate 929,716 downwards.
AGGCAAATAGCAAGCGGCCGCGGATATGCACCGCGGCCGCTGATTTTCAGGCGAGAAAAATGGCGTCAGAGCACCACTTCGGCATGTTTGCCCTTCATCTCGTCCCGCACGTCGCCGCCGAACAGCATCTTGAAGACGCCCTTGATCGACATGTCCGAACGCCAGATTTCCGCGGCGCCAAGATCGAAGCGCAGCATCAACAGGTTGGGATCGTTGCGGCCACCCGGATACCAGGCCTCGACCTCCTTGGACCAATAGCGATCGATGATGGCTTCATCAGTTTCAGGCGTCAGCGTTCCTTCGATGCAAGCGAAGAGGTTGTGATCCTTTGCCGCATATTGCGCCATCGCCGGACCGCCGGGGGCCAGCCGGTTGTCGCGCGACGTATAGAACCAGAAACAATGGTTGGCGTTCGGATCGAGTTGCGCGGTCATCGGCGCGCTATGCTCAGCGCTGTTCTGCAGACCCAGCATCAGGAACGGGCTGCTCGACAGTTCGGCCCAGAAACGATCTCGAATTTCGGCTGCGTCGCTCATTATCCTGTCTCCTTGTTGCGTTGCCTCCTTAAATCGCCGGGAAGGAACGAAGTTCCCGAAACGCTTGATCTTGGCGGCGGCAATCGCCACATGGGCACCATGCTGATCGAGACCGAACTGACGCCCAACCCGGCGACCATCAAATTCCTGCCCGGACGCGAAGTCATGGGCACCGGCACGCGCGATTTCGCGACGCCGGAGGAGGCGGAAGCATCGCCGCTGGCCGATGCGCTGTTCGGTCTGGGCGATGTGACCGGCGTTTTCTTCGGCGGGCATTTTATCTCCGTGACGATCGCGCCGGGATCGGAGTGGTCCGATGTGAAGCCCGATGTGCTGGCGACGCTGCTGGAGCATTTCTCCGCCAACATGCCGCTGTTTACGCCTGGTTCCGCGGCGGGGATCAGCGTGCCGGCCGATGAGGACAGTTTCGTCGATGATCCCGAAGATGCCGAGATCGTGGAGCAAATCCGCGACCTCATTGATACGCGGGTGCGGCCGGCGGTGGCCAATGATGGCGGCGATATCATCTATCGCGGGTTTGACAAGGGCACCGTCTACCTCAAGATGCAGGGCGCCTGTTCGGGTTGTCCGTCTTCTACCGCGACGCTGAAGAACGGTATCGAACAGTTGCTTAAACATTATGTGCCCGAAGTGACCGAGGTCCGCGCGGTCTGAAGCCCGTTCGGACATTTGGCAAATCTTCAAGGATCGACTAACCGCAGGACGAATCCGCAAAGCATGGATGCTTGGGGCGGATGCTTGAGGGGGTTTGCTTGCGTCTTCTGGTGATCGACACCGCCACCCAGGCTCTGTCCGTCGCGCTGTTGGAGGACGGGACGCCGATCGGCCATTTTCACCAAGTCGTCGGGCGCGGCCATGCCGAGGCGCTGTTGCCTGCAATCGCCGCGTTGCCCGATGGCGGGCGCGCCGACGCGATTGTCGTGGATGTGGGACCGGGCAGCTTTACCGGGGTGCGGATCGGCATTGCCGCCGCGCGCGCGCTGGCGCTGGCCTGGGATATCCCGCTGCACGGCTATAGCGCCCCGTCGCTGATCGCGGCAAAGGCGGCGCAGGATCATGATGGCTGCCCGATCGCGGTCACTATCACCGGCGGCCATGGCGAACTTTTTTGGCAATGCTTCACAGCCGACGGGATGACGGCAACGACCGTGATCGCTTCCACTCCGATTGCGCAGCTCTCGCAAATGCTCGATGCGCCGACCCTCTACGGCACTGGCGCGGAAGCGCTGGTGACTGCGCGTGGCGGCGGCGCAGCGATCACCCTCTATCCCGATGCAGCCGATTATCCCCTGATCGCCAGCCTGGAGCCCCTGCCCCCCAGCCCGATCTACGGGCGTGGCGCGGACGCGACGACCATGGCGGAGCGCGCGGCGTCATGATTCCCGACCTGCATATGAGCGTCTATGACGAGGGCGAACGCAATGCGCTGGCCGATGCGATGGACGTCATGGCCCGCGCCTTCGACCCCGTCTTCGGCGAGGCCTGGACCATGCCGCAACTGGCGGGGGTGATAATGATGCCGGGCACTTGGCTGACGATCGCCCGCCTGGACGCCGCGCCGCTGGGCTTCGCGCTGGTGCGGTCGGTACTGGACGAATGCGAATTGCTGTTGCTGGCGGTCGATCCGATCTGGCGCGGGCGGGGCATTGGCGAGACATTGTTGCGCCACAGCCTGCGCACGGCGCGTCAACGCAGCATCACATCCATGAACCTGGAAGTGCGCTCCACGAATAAGGCGGTCAAACTATACGAGAAAACCGGGTTCGAGTATGTACATCGCCGCCCCGGTTACTATCGCGGCAATGATGGTCAACTTCACGATGCGCTCAGCTTTCGCATCGACATGCTGGCATGAACCACTAGGGTCTTGCGAAATCGTCCGCTAAGGTCTAGCGACCATATACCGCTCCTGAAACGAAATCCTTGGGCGGGTCGCACAACAATATAGCCTTGTAGGAAACAGGAAAATGGAAATCGAATCGGCCCAGAGCGAGTTGCTCATTACTTTGACCTCGGACATTGTGGCTGCCCATGTTTCGAACAACAGCGTCGCCGTCTCTGACGTGTCTACGCTGATCCAAAATGTTCATGCTGCGCTGTCGGGTCTGAGCCAGCCCGCCCCGGTGCCTGAAGTCAAGCTGGAGCCGGCCGTTTCGGTCCGTTCGTCGATCAAGCCCGACTATATTATATGCCTGGAAGACGGCAAGAAGCTCAAGATGCTCAAGCGCCACCTGATGACTCATTACCAGATGACGCCGGACGACTATCGCGCCAAGTGGGGCCTGCCCGCCGATTATCCGATGGTCGCGCCCAATTATGCCGAACAGCGCCGCAACCTGGCGAAGAAGATCGGTCTTGGGACCAAGCGTCGCCGGACGACCACTGCGCGCGCCAAGTAATGCGTCTGGCTGATCCGTCAGCCGCATTGAAAAGCCGTCAAGGAAAGGGGCGCGTCGCCGACGCGCCCCTTTCATGCATAGGGAAAAGTCGCTAGGCTCGATACAACCTGTCGCACCCAGCCATTAAGCGAGCCTGCATGAACCGCAAAATCGACGTCGAAGCCCTGTGCCACGAGAAGGGACTGCGGATCACAGAGCAGCGCCGCGTGATCGCGCAGGTGTTGAGCGACGCGACCGACCATCCCGATGTCGAAGAACTGCATCGCCGTTCCGCGGCGATCGATCCGGGCATTTCCATCGCCACGGTATATCGCACGGTGCGCCTGTTCGAGGAGGCCGGTATTCTGGACCGGCATGATTTCGGCGACGGCCGCGCCCGGTACGAAGCGGCCCCGGAATCGCATCACGATCATTTGATCGACGTCGAAACAGGTAATGTCATTGAGTTCGTCGACCCCGAACTGGAACAGTTGCAGAAGCTGATCGCGGAGAAGCTGGGCTTCCGCTTGGTCGATCATCGCATGGAATTGTACGGCGTCGCGCTCGAACGGAAGACCTGACAGATTGAGCCGATTACGCCGGACGATCCGCATCGCGGCGTTGATCGCCAGCTTGATCGTCTGCCTGATCCCGCACCTGATGTGGCGTATCGCGCGCCGCCCGTCGCCGTGGCCGCGGCGATTTCTGGCGCTGGCTGCGTGGTCGGTCGGCGCGCGTGTGCGGATCGACGGGCGACCGCATGGTGGCGAGATGTTTCTGCTCGCCAATCATGTCAGCTGGATCGATATATTGGCGCTGGCCGGCGCGACCGGCGCAGCCTTCGTCGCGCATGACGGCATTGCGAAGTGGCCGCTGATCGGCTGGCTGGCGGCGCAGAATAATACATTGTTCGTCGCGCGCGAGCGGCGAGGCGCTCTGGCGGGCCAGTTGGACGCGCTGCGCATGGCTATGCTGGGGCTTCAGCCAGTGGCGCTCTTTCCCGAAGGCACGACCAGCGACGGCAGCGGTCTGCTGCCGTTCAAGCCGGCCTTGCTGGCTGTGCTGCTGCCGCCGCCGCGCGCGGTGCTGATCCAACCGGTGCATATCGATTATAGCGCGGCGACGGCGGACATCGCCTGGTATGGCGACGAAACGGCCGGCGCCAATGCCAAGCGCGTGCTGGGGCGCAAGGGGACTGTGCCGGTCACGCTCCGCTTCCTGGAGCCGTTCGATCCGGTAAGCTGCGCCGATCGCAAGGTGATCGCGGCCACCGCCCATGACCGTATCGTGCAGAGCATCGCCCTGCATCAGCGCCCTTCCGCTTCACCCCCGCCCTCTGTATAGCGGTCGCGATGAATCATAACGATACCCCTCCCAAACTTGCCACGACTGCCCCGGCGACTTTCCACGTCAAATCCTTCGGCTGCCAGATGAACGTCTATGATGGCGAGCGCATGGCCGAAATGCTGGGCACGCGCGGCATGACTGCGGCGGCGGAGGGGGCCGACGCAGACCTCGTCATCCTCAACACATGCCACATCCGCGAAAAGGCGGTGGACAAGGTCTATTCCGATATCGGCCGCATGGTGCGCGAGGACGGCAGCCGCCCGATGATCGCCGTTGCCGGTTGTGTCGCGCAGGCCGAAGGCGGCGAAATCCAGCGCCGGGCGCGCACCGTCGATATCGTCGTGGGTCCGCAGGCCTATCACCGGCTACCCGATTTGATCGACAAGGTCGGGCGCGGTGAGACGGCGATCGACACCGACATGCCACTGGCATCGAAATTCGGCGCCCTGCCCGCCCGGACAAAGCAGGCCCGGCCGACGGCCTTCCTGACGATCATGGAAGGGTGCGACAAATTCTGCACCTATTGCGTGGTCCCCTATACGCGCGGCGCGGAAATCAGCCGGTCGTGGAGCGCGATCATCGACGAGGCCAAGGCGCTGGTCGATGGCGGCGTGCGGGAGATCACGCTGCTGGGCCAGAATGTGAATGCCTGGACCGGGGAAGACGACAGGGGCGCGATGCAGGGCATGGACGGGTTAGTCCGCGCCTTGGCGAAGATCGGCGACCTCAAGCGCATCCGCTATACCACCAGCCATCCCAACGACATGAGCGACGGCCTGATCGCCGCGCATGGCGAGGTGGAGAAGCTGATGCCCTTTCTCCATCTGCCGGTGCAGTCGGGCAATGACCGTATCTTGAAGGCCATGAACCGCAGCCATAGCGTGGACAGCTATCTGCGCATTATCGATCGCGTGCGGACGGTGCGGCCCGATATTGCGGTGTCGGGCGACTTCATCGTCGGTTTCCCCGGTGAAACTGACGCGGAGTTCGAGGATACGTTGAAGATCGTGGATCAGGTGCGTTACGCCCAATGCTACAGCTTCAAATATAGCCCCCGCCCCGGCACGCCGGCCGCCGATATGGATCATCAGATCTCCGCGGCCGTGATGGACGAGCGGCTGGCCCGGCTCCAGGCGGCGATCAACCGGCATCAGGTGGATTTCAATGCCGCCACCATCGGGCACAGAACCGACATTCTTCTGGAGCGCAAGGGCCGCTATCCCGGCCAATTGATCGGCAAGACGCCCTGGCTCCAGTCCGTCCATGTCACCGTGCCCGACCTTTCGATCGGCGACATGGTCGAAGTCGATATCATCAGCGCCGGTCCGAATAGTCTGGCCGGCGAACCCAGCAGGAGGCAGGCCGCTTGAACCAAAAAACCGTCGTTCCGGCATATGCAGGAACCCCTCTCCGCCCCTGTCCACCCGGATCGAACGGCGGAAGATGGATACTCGCCCTGGCGAGCATGACGGATGGGAAAAGGGGCTGACCATGGGCAAGAAACCGAACCAACATCATCGCGAGCCCGTGGCCGAAAAGGCGCGGCTGGAAGTCACCTTCGAAAAGCCGCATCTGCTAGGCACCTTGTTCGGTCAATATGACCGCAATCTGGTGGCGATCGAAAATCGGCTGGGCGTCTATATCGCCGCGCGCGGCAACAAGTTGCAGATCGAGGGCGAGGCGCAAGCCGCAGCGCGCGCCCGCGACGTGATGACCGGCCTCTACAACCGTATCGTCGCGGGGCAGGAAATCGACACAGGGGCCGTCGAGGCGGTGATCGCCATGTCGTCCGAACCGACGCTGGACGGCATCATCCGCAGCGACGTGGCCGAACCGCCCAAGGTGATGATCCGCACGCGCAAGAAGACGATCGTCCCCCGCTCCGCGACGCAGGTCACCTATATGGAGGCGCTCAATCGCAACGACATCATCTTCGCGCTCGGTCCGGCAGGCACCGGCAAGACCTATCTGGCGGTGGCGCAGGCAGTCAGCCAGCTTATCACCGGCAGCGTCGATCGGCTGATCCTGTCGCGTCCCGCGGTGGAAGCGGGCGAGAAGCTCGGCTTCCTGCCCGGCGACATGAAGGAGAAGGTCGATCCCTATCTCCGCCCGATCTACGACGCGCTGCACGATACCCTGCCCGCTGAGCAGGTCGAGCGGCGGATCGCGAGCGGCGAAATCGAGATCGCGCCGTTGGCCTTCATGCGTGGACGGACGCTAGCGAACGCCTTTATCGTACTGGACGAAGCGCAGAACACGACCATCGCCCAGATGAAGATGTTCCTGACCCGTTTCGGCGAAGGCAGCCGCATGGTCATCTGCGGCGATCCCAAACAGGTCGACCTGCCGCAGCCGGGCACGTCGGGCCTGGCCGATGCGGTCGCGCGGTTGCAGGGCGTGGAGGGGATCGCGATGGTGCCGTTCGGCATTGCCGATGTCGTGCGGCATCCGGTGGTCGGGCGCATCGTCGAGGCTTATGAGGGGCCAGATGCGTAAATTGCAAGCCCAATCCGCTCAACCGGAGCCTGTCGAAGGGTTCCTATTTAAGAAGAATCGGGCTTCGATAGGCGCAGCCCGAACGGGATATACACGCAGATGATTGAAGTCGCCGTCCTGCATGAAGAGGGCTGGCCCGGCACGGACTGGGAATTGCTGGCCCAGCGCGCCGTGGCCGCTGCCATCGCGCACAGCCCCTATGCCGCCTTCGCCAGCGACGAGGCGCTGTATGAGATTGCGGTCAAGCTGACCAGCGACGAGGAGGTCCACAGCCTCAATCGCGCCTATCGCGACAAGGACAAGCCGACCAACGTCCTGTCCTTCCCGATGGTGCAGGACGACATGCTCCAGGCAACCGGCAACACCGACGATGGCGAAGTGCTGCTGGGCGATATCGTGCTGGCGGAGGGGGTATGCGCCGCAGAAGCGGCGGAAAAAGGGATATCGGTCGCCGATCATGCCACGCATCTGATCGTCCACGGGACTTTTCATTTGCTTGGATATGACCATATGGACGACAATGAGGCTGAAGCAATGGAAGCGCTGGAGATTGCAGCGCTTCTGAGCATGGGCCTTTCCGATCCCTATGGGGATCGCAACGGCGTTTGATGGGCGCGTTTTCTCAAGAGAAAACGCTCTGACAGGGGAATAGAAGCGATTATGGCTGACGGCAGTCCCAAGGACGGCACCGCTTCGAAAGAAGGGGATAGTAGCAACGAGGGCGGATTATGGAGCGGCATCAAGTCGCTCCTGTTCGGCGAGGGTGAGGAAACCAGCCTCCGCAAGGAGCTGGAAGAAGCGCTCGACGAATATGACGAGGATGAGCAGGACGAGAATAGCGCTGCGCCGGCCAAGGGCGACCTGTCGGCGATCGAACGCCAGATGGTGCGCAACCTGCTCCATTTTTCCGAACATACCGTCGATGATGTCGCCGTGCCGCGTGCTGACATCGTGGCGATCGAGGAGAAAGCGAGCTTTGCCGAACTGGCCGACCTGTTCGCCGAGGCTGGCCATAGTCGCGTGCCTGTTTATCGGGGGACGCTCGACACGATCGTGGGCATGATTCACATCCGCGACGCTTTTGCGATCCTGGCCGGCAAGTCGCCTGTGCCCGAAACGCTGGAGCCGCTGATCCGCCAGCCGCTTTATGTGCCCGAAAGCATGGGCGCGCTAGACCTGCTCGCCGAAATGCGCGCCAAGCGCACCCATCTCGCCATCGTGCTGGATGAATATTCCGGCACGGAAGGGTTACTGACCTTCGAAGATCTGGTCGAGGAAATCGTCGGCGACGTCGAGGACGAGCATGACGATGCGCGCGAAGCGATGCTGGTGCCGCTCGATGGCGGCCTGTGGGAAGCCGATGCGCGCGCCGAACTGGACGATGTCGCCGAGGAGATTGACGAGAAGCTGGGCGACGTCGAAGAGGATGTCGATACGCTGGGCGGCCTGGCCTTCGTCCTGGCCGGGCGTGTGCCGGAGCCTGGCGAGATACTGGACCATGGCCCGAGTGGCTGGAAGCTGGAGATCGTCGCGAGCGATGGGCGCCGGGTGACCCGGTTGCGGCTGCATCCGCCGGTCGAGCGGGAAGTGGCGGAGGCGTAAAAGCCTGCGCTTCTTCGCTATCTGGCCAGCAATAAAGGATTGCGGTCGCGAAATGTTAAGCTGCGCCGCATAGGGTGCGGCCATGCGGAACGAGCGGAGCAGATTTACCGACGCGGCGGACATGCTGTTTACAGCACCTTGGACGCCGATCGAAAGGCTGCTGCTTGCGGCGGTCTGCATCGCCACCGTCTTCTTCTGCATTGTCACGCCCCCCTTCCAGGCGCCGGACGAAAATCAGCATTATATGAAGGCGCTGGCGCTGGCGCAGGGGCATGTGTTGACCCAGCAGCGCGGCGAAGCAATCGGCGTGGCGTTGCCGCGGGCGGCGCTGGATATCCATGCCGTGGATTTTCCTACGGATGTGCCCCCGACCGTGAGACGCTTCGACCGGGCGCAGATCGCCGACAGCGCGTCCGCCGACGCCGGGCGTCCCGGCATGGCCTTCGCCGACTTCCCCAACGTCGCCAGTTATGCGCCCAGCCTCTATGCGCCGGGTGCGATAGGACTGATGCTGGGACGGGCGCTGGATAGATCGTGGATCGACGCTTTTTATATCGGGCGGCTAGTCAACGCGCTGACAGGGCTGGCGCTGCTGATCGCGGCGCTGCGCCTTTTGCCGTTCGGCCGCAACGCCTTGCTCGCCACGGCCTTGCTGCCGACCTTCGCCTATCAAACGGGATCGCTGTCGCCCGATTCGGTCATCAACGGCCTTGGCTTTCTGGGCTTGGCGCTGGCGCTGCGCACCGGGTTCATGGGGGTGGCGCCGGCGCGATCGGCGGCGTTGCTGCTGATCGTCCCGCTGCTGGCGCTGTGCAAGGGCGTGTATCTGCCGATCATGGCGGCGGGGCTTCGTTGGCCGCAGAATCGCCGCGACCTGCGCACGGGGCTGATCCTGGGGGCGATGGCGCTGGGCGCGATCGTCTTTATAGGCTGGATGCACTATTCGGGCGGGAGCCAGGCGCTTTATCATATCCAGTCGCGCAAGACCGGCGAAACGATGATGACCGCGCCGCTGCGCGATCAGCTTGCCATCCTGCTGAACGATCCGGTCGGTTATGCCCGCATCCTCGTCAGCAGCGTGGTCGAGCGCGCGCCGGTCTATGCTTTGCAGATCGTCGGGCGTTTCGGCTGGAATGCGATCCTGTTGCCGGTGGTCGCCTATCCATTGGGACTACTGATGCTGGGCGCGGGCGTCGCCAATGGCAGCGGTGCGCGCTTCGGCATAGGCCAGCGCCTGTGGTGGCTGGCGGTGGCGGGTGGCGTCGCGCTGCTGATAGAAACGGCCATGTATTTGACCGGCACGCCGCTGGGCGCTGACTATATTCAGGGGACGCAAGGGCGTTATTTCCTCCCGATCCTGCCTCTGGTGCTGATCGCTCTGTCGCCCGAGAGCGCCGTGCGGGGTGCGCAGCGCATCTTTGCCGCCGCTGCGATCGCGCTATTGCTGATCGCCGCCGCGACGGTGTTCGACAGCTTCTGGGTCCATGGTTTTATCACCAGCGACGGGATGCCGCCGTATGAAAGCATCGCGCGCGCCCTGTTGCTCCCCTCCCCGCGCTGGTAGCCAAACGCGGCATAGAGCCAGCCAGCCCAGCCCCTCGATCCAGCCAGCGGTGACGTCGCTCGGCCAATGAACGCCAAGCCAGACGCGGCTGACGCCGATCAGCGCGATGACCGCAGCAGCGACGACATAGCCGATCCGCGATCCTGCCAGCATCGCAATCGCGCCGAAAAACATCATGTTGCCCGCCGCATGGCCGCTGGGAAAACTATAGGTGTGGACGATGTCGAGATGGGGGAGCAGGTCGGGCCGGGGCGCGGCGAAAATCTGTTTTAGGCCAAGGTTGAGCAGTGTGCCGCCTGCGATCGTCAAGGCGAGCCAGCGCGCGGCGCGCCAGAGCCCAAACCAGATTAAGGGCAGCAGCGCGACAGCGAGCAATGCCATGCGCCCGGCCGTTCCGCCGACCGCCGATGCCAGCCGCATGACCATGGTGACCGGCCCGCCTGTCACCGTGTCCCGCGCCTGCCCCGCCGCTGTCATCAGCCCGACATTCACACCGTCGAGCCATCCAGCCCGCTGCATCAGCGCGATCGCCAGGACGCAAAAAAGCGCGAGAGCCAAAGCCCCCGCGCCTTTCAGCGTCAATGTGCGCCGATCAGATATGGAGCGCACGGCCATAAGCGGCGAGCACGCTTTCATGCATCGATTCCGAGATGGTAGGATGCGGGAAGACGGTGTGCATCAATTCCGCCTCGGTCGATTCCAGCGTCTTGCCGATGGTATAGCCCTGGATCATTTCGGTCACTTCCGCGCCGATCATATGTGCGCCCAGCAATTCGCCGGTCTTGGCGTCGAACACCGTCTTGGTGAAGCCTTCCGCTTCGCCCAACGCGATCGCCTTGCCATTGCCGATGAAGGGGAACATGCCGACTTTCACCTCATAACCCGCTTCCTTCGCCTTGGCTTCGGTCAGGCCAACGCTGGCGATCTGCGGGTGACAGTAGGTGCAGCCAGGAATGTTGCGCACGTCCATGGCATGGGGATGCACATCCTTGTTACCCAGAGCCTGTGCGATCGCTTCGGCGACGATGACGCCTTCGTGGCTCGCCTTATGTGCCAGCCATGGCGGCGCGGTGACGTCACCGATTGCCCACATGCCATCGACATTGGTGCGGCCATATTCGTCGGTCTTGATGTGATAGCGCTGGTCCGGTTCGATGCCGACATCTTCCAGCCCCAGATTTTCGACATTGGGGACGATGCCGATGGCGACGATGACGTGGCTATATTCAGCTTCGATCGCCTTGCCGGCCTTGTCCTTGATCGTTGCGGTCACGCCCTTGTCGTCCGTCGCGATCTTCTCGATCTTCGCGCCGGTCAGCACGGTCATGCCCTGCTTCTTGACCGCCTTTTCGAGGAAGGCTGAGACATCGGCATCTTCTACCGGAACGATTCGGTCCATCATCTCGACCACGGTCACGTCCGCGCCCATGTCATTATAGAAGCTGGCAAATTCGATGCCTATAGCGCCAGAGCCGATGACCAACAGCTTGGTCGGCATTTCCGGCGGGGTCATGGCGTGGCGATAGGTCCAGACGCGCTTGCCATCAGCCTTGAGCTTGGGCAAATCGCGGGCGCGGGCGCCAGTGGCGATGATGATATGCTTCGCCGTCAGTTCTTCGGTCTTGCTATCCTTGGTGACGGACAGCTTGCCTTTGCCGGTCAGCTTGCCGTCGCCCATATGGACGGTGATCTTGTTCTTCTTCATCAGGTGCGTGACACCCTGATTAAGTTGCTTGGCGACGCCGCGCGAACGCTTCACCACGGCTTCAATGTCGGCTGTGATATTGTCCGCTGCCAGGCCATAATCCTTGGCATGCTGCATGTAATGGAAAATTTCGGCCGAACGCAGCAACGCCTTGGTCGGGATGCAGCCCCAGTTCAGGCAGATGCCGCCCAGGTTTTCGCGCTCGACGATCGCAGTCTTGAGGCCCAACTGGGCGGAACGGATCGCGGCGACATAGCCGCCGGGGCCCGACCCCAGAACGATGACGTCGTAATTCTCAGCCATGATCAGTCTCGCTTACTTGTCTTGGTTGTTTGACGCGCCCGGCAGGGGCGGCACGGAACGGGGCTGGCGATCTTCGCCGATCGCCACGAAGCTGAAAGTCGCATGGGTCACGCGATAGGACCGATCGTCATGCCGGGCGCGACGCCACGCTTCTACATAGATTTTCATCGACGTGCGACCGACGGATTTGAGCGTTGCAAAAACCGAAACTTCGTCACCGACCACGACCGGGCGCAGAAAGGTCATCCCCTCCACCGCGATCGTCACGGCGCGGCCATGGCTGTGCCGGGCGGCGACCGATCCGGCCGCCGAGTCCATCACGCTCATCAACCAGCCGCCGAAAATATCCCCATAGGGATTAGTATCGGTCGGCATGGCGATGACCCGCACCGCCGGACTGATATCCGGCGGGGTTTCGTCCGCATAGGGCATCAGGCGAGCATACCGATCGGGTTTTCGACCAGATCCTTGAACGCCTTCATCAAGCTTGCGCCATCTGCGCCATCGATCGCGCGATGATCGAAGCTGCCGGTCGCCGACATGACGGTCGCGATCTGAAGCGAGTCATCGACCACGAAGGGCCGCTTTTCACCCGCGCCGATCGCCATAATCATCGCCTGGGGCGGGTTGATGACGGCTTCGAACTGCTTGATGCCGAACATGCCCATGTTGGACAGCGACGCGGTGCCGCCCTGATATTCTTCGGGCTTCAACTTGCCGTCCTTGGCGCGGCTGGCCAGATCCTTCATCGCGTTGGAAATGGCGGCAACGCCCTTGCCGCCCGCGTCGGTGATGATCGGGGTGATGAGCCCACCGGGGATCGACACGGCGACGCTGATGTCGGCGCGCTGGAATTGCAGCATCTGGTCGCCGGCGAATTGCACGTTACATTCGGGCACCTGCACCAGCGCGACGCCCAGCGCCTTGATGAGCAGATCATTGACCGACAGCTTGACGTTGCGGCTGGCGAGGCCGGCGTTGAGCTCGCCGCGCAGCTTGAGCAGTTTGTCGAGCTGGATATCGACGGTCAGGTAGATGTGCGGCACGTTCTGCTTAGATTCGGTCAAGCGGCGCGCGATCGTCTTGCGCATCCCGCTGAGCTTGACGACGTCGTGCGGGATACCGAAATCCTGCGCGGCGGCAGCGACCGGTGCGGTGGTCGGAGCAGCGGGCGCGGCGGGCGCGGCGGGCGCGGCAGCGGCGGGGGCAGCCGCCGGCGCAGCGGCACCGGGCTGGGCGCCGTCGATATCAGCCTTGACGATGCGGCCATTGGTGCCGGTGCCGGTAATGCCGGCCAGATCGACGCCCTTGGCCTGCGCCAGGCGGCGCGCCAGCGGGCTGGCTTTCACCCGGTCGTCTGATGCGATTGCAGGCTTGAGCGCGGCGGCCTCAGCCTTGGGCGCAGGCGCGGCGTCCGCCTTCGGGGCGGATGCGGCTTGCGCCTTTTCAGGAACGGGATCAGCCTTTGGCGCGGGGGCGGCGTCCGCCTTGGCACCGCCAGCGGCGACGGTCGCGGCATCTTCGCCCTCTTCGGCGATGATGGCGATGACGGTGCCGACCTTCACGCCTTCGGACCCTTCGGCGATCAGTATCTTGGCGATCACGCCTTCATCGACCGCTTCAAATTCCATCGTCGCCTTGTCGGTTTCGATTTCCGCCAGCAGATCGCCGGACGATACCGTATCGCCCTCCTTGACCAGCCATTTGGCCAGCGTCCCTTCCTCCATGGTTGGGGACAATGCGGGCATCTGGATCGTCTTGCTCATGCTTTCGGGCCTCTTCTTGGCTTTACGGCTTTGGTCATTTTGATGCCCGTTTTCACCCATTCGCCGGATCGGTCAAGGGACGCCTTGCCAGAGGCGCTTTTATGTCCCACATTTCACCTCTATGGTTCGTTGGGCTGTTTTGCCGATGCCTAACGCCATTAATTGCATGCGGGGGCGATAAGAAGTGCGGACATATCTGGTCGTCGTGGACGAATCGCCGGAAGCAGAAACCGCTTTGCGCTTCGCTGCGCGGCGTGCCGCCAAGACAGGCGGCGCGGTCCGCATCCTGGCGTTGATCCCGCCGGCCGAGTTCGTGCAATGGGGCGGCGTCCAGGCCACGATGGAGGACGAGGCGCTGCAACGCGCTGAGGCGCTGGTGACCAGCGCAGCGGGCACACTGACCGATGAATCAGGCATCCGCCCCAGCATTACCGTGCGCCAGGGCGACGCCGTGACGGTGGTGCGCGGCACGCTGGACGAGATGGACGATGTCGCCGCGCTGGTGCTGGGCGCCGCGGCCAGCGGCAATCCGGGGAAGCTGGTGACGCATTTTGCGGGCGCGGACGCGGGCAAGCTGCCCTGCCCACTCATGATTATTCCGGGCGGGCTGGATAGCGAGGCGATCGACCGGCTGAGTTGATCGTCGAAATTACCGCTTATGCTTGCCGCGCTTTGCGCCCTGATGGCGGATATTGACCGGCCGACCGCGGTGTGTGCCGGGACGGGTCCGATCGCGCTTCATCGGTCCGCCGCGGGGCGCGGGATTGTCCGGCAGTTCGAAACGGAGCGAGCCGTTGATCGGGTCCGCCTCCGCCAGCCGTAGCTCCAGCCGCTGGCCGACCGTATAGCGATCGCCGCTCTCCACGCCCTGCAATGCCTTGCCCGCTTCATCATAGAAGAAATGTTCGGCGCCCATGGTCGATACAGGCACTAGGCCATCGCCGCCCAGCCCGTCGACCGTCGCGAAGAAGCCGAAATTCTGGACCCCGGTGATGCGCGCCTTGACGATTTCGCCGACATGGGCGGAAAGGAAGGCGGCGACATAGCGATCGACCGTGTCGCGTTCCGCCTCCATCGCGCGGCGTTCATGGCCGGAGATGAGTTCGCCGACCCGGCCCATATTCTCATAATCATCCTGGCTGAGTGACGAACGGTCCGGAATCGTCCCCCCCTTTGGCGCGGGCAGTTCCAGGCTGTAGGCGCCGACCAGCGCCCGATGCACCAACAGGTCCGCATAGCGCCGGATGGGCGAGGTGAAGTGGGCGTAACTGCCCAGCGCCAGCCCGAAATGGCCCATATTCTGCGGCGCATAATAGGCCTGGGTCTGGCTGCGCAGGATCTGGACCATGATCTGCTCCTTCTCCTCCGACTCCGCGATCTTGCGTATCAGGGCGTTGAAAGTCGCCGGGCGGATCACCTGGCCGAGTGCGAAATCCATGTCGAAGGTGGCGAGATAGTCCTTGAGCGCAACCAGTTTGTCCCGGCTGGGCGCTTCATGGACGCGGTACATGACTGGCGCCTTCTTCGCCTCCAGCGCCTTGGCCGCAGCGACGTTGGCGGCGATCATATAATCTTCGATCAGCATATGCGCGTCGAGCCGTTCGCGCACCGCGACGCTAACGATCTTGCCATGCTCGTCCAGCACCACCCGCCGTTCGGGCAGGTCGAGCGCCAGCGGATCGCGCGCGTCCCGCGCCTTGCGCAGCAGCGCCCAGCAGGCCCAGAGCGGTTTTAGCGCCGGTTCGAGCAGCGCATTGTCCTTATCGCCATCAATCGCGGCCTGCGCATCTTCATAGGCCAGCACTGCTGCTACCCGGATCACGGCGCGGGTGAAGCGCCAAGCGGTCACCTTGCCCTGCGCATTGATGGTCAGGTGGCAAGCCATCGCCGCCCGGTCCTGCCCGGCGCGGAGCGAACACATGTCGGACGAGAGGTCATGGGGGAGCATCGGCACGACCTGATCGGGGAAATAGACGCTGTTGCCGCGCTTGCGCGCTTCCTTGTCCAGCGCGCTGCCGGGGCGAACATAGTAACTGACGTCGGCGATGGCGACGATCGCCTTATAGCCGCCGGCATTGGCTTCATCGTCATCCGGGGTCGCCCAGACCGCATCGTCATGGTCGCGTGCATCGGAAGGGTCGATCGCGACGATCGGCAGGTGGCGCAGATCTTCGCGCTTGTCTTCATGCAGCGGTAGGGCGGATGCGGTGATCGCTTCCTCCTCCACCCGTTCGGGGAAGACATGGGGAATGCCATGTTTGTGGATCGCGATCAGACTGAAGCTGCGCGGGGCGAAGGGATCGCCAAGTATATCGGTGACCCGCGCGGCGATGCGCGGCGGGCGGCCATGGGGTTCAGCCAGCACCAAGTCGCCGGGCTTCGCGTTGCCGACGTCGCTGATCGGCGTGTCCTTGCGGATGCGCTTGTCGACCGGGCGCAGCCATAGCTTCCCGTCGGCCATCACCTCCACCACGCCCAGCAATTCCTCCTCGGCCTTGGCGAGCTTCTTCATGACGTGGGCGACGTAACCGCGTCCTGCTTCCTCGGTGCGGGCGAGAATGCGGTCGCCGATCGTCAAGGCGCCGCGCTTGCCGCGCTCCAGCACGCGTAGGCGGGGGGCCGGCTGGCCTTCGGCTTCCCAGCGTTCGGGAGTAGCGATCAACGTCGTGTCATCGACATCGATGATGCGCAGCACCGTCACCTTGGGCACCCCGCCCATCTTGTGGAAAGCGCGGGCGGGGCCGAGATCGATCAGCCCCTCGTCCGCCATATCCTTGAGCAAGGCTTTCAGAGCGATCTTTTCCTGCCCCTTGAGGCCGAACGCCTTGGCGATCTCGCGCTTGCCGGCTGGCTGGTCTGAGGTGGCGATGAAATCCATCACTTCGTCGCGGGTGGGGAAGCCGGCGGGCCGGACTTTCGAGCGCGCCGGGACGGATGCTTTGTTTTTGGGGGTCGATGCCATAGATCAGCTATAGGGAGCCGGTGCGGCCGATGCCAGCGCTATGGCGGGACATACGAGCGCGGTCGGCAAGTGTCGCCGTCGTCGCCGCGTTACGCCGCCAGCTTCCGCGCCCTCTCCCGCCACGCTTCGGCCAGCAGCGGCATGTCTGCGAGCATGCGGACCGCGCCGGGATCGCTTTTATGGCCGCCGCCGATCAGCAGCTGGAAAATCCGCGCGATGCTCCAGTCGGGCAAGGGGCGCTCCAGCAGGTCCATACGGGTGCCGGATTCAGCTTCCCCCTGCCGAATGACGCGGAAATAGAGGCCGCTGCGCGCGGTCTTGACGATCGTCGCCATCACGTCACGCGCGCCGAAGCGATGATCGAGCTTCCAACAGGGCTGGCGGCCATGGCTGACCTGCACGACCGCGCTGCCCAGCGAAAAGCGATCGCCCAGGCAGATGTCCGCCTCCGTCATTCCGCGCGAGGCGACATTCTCGCCAAAAGCGCCGGGCGCGTCGAGCAAAGGATGGTCGGGCTTGCGCTCGCGCCACCAGCCATAATGATCCTGCGGGTAGAGATGAATCGCCTTGTCCCAGCCGCCATGATGGATGGGGTCGGCCACCGCATCCTGTTCGAACCCGTCCCATGTGATGCGCACGGGGCCGGCAACCGGCCGCTTGGCGATGGCGCTATAGTCTTTATCCCGGAAGGGCGCGGGCGTGCCGACCAGCAGCGCGTCTATGGTCATGAAAGGCGTTATCATCCCGCCCCTATGCCATGGCTGCGCAGGGCGCGCGACGGCCGATCAATCAAGATTGGCTTTGGGGAAGGCTCAGGCGGCGCTGAGTTCCGAGCGCAGTTTGAGCACTTCGCCGCCGCTGTCGGCGCTAATGAGATAGGCGGGGTCGCGCGGCGAACCGTTGCGGCGGATCAGCGATCCTTCAATGGTGCGCTCGACATGGCGGTCGAACCGTTCCGCGATCCGCCCCCGGCCGACGCCCTGTCCCCAGTTCCACTTGACCCGCGATCCTTTTCGGAAAGTCTCGGTCATCGGGGCATCCTCTCCATATGCGGGCGCACGCCGCGCCGGCCGGTTTCATCACGAACAATCGGCATAATTCCCAGTGGCTTGACGGGTTCCATCGAAGATCCGCCCGACGAAAAATTTATCCTGCGCCGTCGATCTTGCGCGGATTGTCGGCTGTTTCACCTAGGCCAAGAATGGTCTAAGGGGCGGCGATGGATGCTACCGGCCTGCGCGTCGCCCTGTTCAGCGGCAATTATAATTATGTGCGTGATGGCGCGAACCAGGCGCTCAACCGCTTCGTATCCTATCTGATACGGCAGGGAGCGGCCGTGCGCGTCTATTCGCCGACGACCCCGACGCCCGCCTTCGAGCCGGCGGGCGACCTGGTCAGCACGCCGTCCTTTCCGGTGCCGGGGCGCAAGGAATATCGGGTGCCATACCGCATGTCGGCGCAAGTCCGCCGCGATCTCAAGGCGTTCGCACCCAATATCGTGCATCTTTCCAGCCCCGACCCGCTGGGCCATCGGGCGCTCAGTTGGGCGCGCGCGCGCGCGCTGCCCACCGTTGCATCGGTGCATACGCGGTTCGAAACCTATCCGCGCTATTATGGGCTGGCCTTTCTGGAGCCGCTGATCGAATCCATGCTGCGCCGCTTCTATCGCCGCTGCGACGCGATCGTCGCGCCGTCCGAATCGATGGCGCAACTGTTGCGCGGACAGCGGATGAACTATGATGTGGGCATATGGACCCGCGGCATCGACCGGGAAATTTTCAATCCGGGGCGGCGCGATATGGACTGGCGACGGTCTCTGGGTATTGCCGACGACGCGCCGGCGATCGGCTTCATCGGCCGGCTGGTGATGGAAAAGGGGCTGGACGTCTTTTCCGACGCGATCGACCAGCTTTCCGCGCGGCAGGTGCAGCATAAGGTGCTGGTGGTGGGCGAAGGCCCGGCGCGCGAATGGTTTCAGAACCGATTGCCGGGCGCGATCTTCACCGGGTTCCAGAAGGGGACGGACCTGGGCCGCGCGGTCGCCAGCATGGACCTGCTGTTCAACCCTTCGGTGACCGAGACGTTCGGCAATGTCACGCTGGAGGCGATGGCGTGCGGCCTGCCTACGGTGGCGGCGCGGGCTACCGGCAGCGAGAGCCTGGTCACGGACGGCGTCACCGGGCGGTTGATCCGTCCCGGCGCGATCGGCGCCTTTGCCGATGCCCTGCAAGCCTATTGCATCGATGACGGCGCACGACAGGCGGCGGGCGCGGCGGCGCAGCAGCGGGCGGAACGCAACGGATGGGACCAGGTCAACCAGGCGCTGGTGGACACCTATCTGCGCGTCATCCGCCACCGCGCCCAAGGGGGCGCGCCGCGATCCAGCCCGGTTCCATAATCTGCGCCACGCCCTATATCGGTAGCGATGGCCGACCTTTTTGCTTCCGATGATCTTTCCGCCGCCGACGGGCAGGCCGATACAGCGCCGCTCGCCGACCGTTTGCGCCCGCGTACGCTGGCCGATGTGGTGGGGCAGGAACATCTGACCGGACCGGATGGCGCGATCGGCCGGATGGTGGCCGCGGGTCGGCTGTCTTCGATCATCCTCTGGGGGCCGCCCGGCACAGGCAAAACGACGACGGCGCGGCTGCTGGCCGATGCGGTGGGGATGCGCTTTGCGCCGATATCGGCGGTGTTTTCGGGCGTGGCCGACCTCAAGAAGCTGTTCGCGAGCGCCAAGGACCATGCCCGGCGCGGCGAGAAGACGTTATTGTTCGTGGATGAGATCCACCGCTTCAACCGGGCGCAACAGGACGGTTTCTTGCCTTTCGTTGAAGATGGCACCGTCACGCTGGTCGGGGCGACGACCGAAAATCCCAGCTTCGAGTTGAATGCGGCGCTGTTGTCGCGGGCGCAGGTGCTGATCCTGCGACGGCTGGACGCGGCGGCGCTGGAGCAGTTGCTCGACCGGGCCGAAGCGCTGACCGGGCGGCCGGTGCCGATCGACGCCGCCGCGCGTGAGGCGCTGGTGGCGAGCGCAGATGGCGACGGGCGCTTTTTGCTGAACCAGGTTGAGACGCTCTATTCCATCGACCTGCCCGAACCGCTGGATGCGGCGGGCCTGTCCGCCCTGCTTCACCGTCGGGTCGCCGTGTATGACAAGGATCGGGAGGGGCATTATAACCTCATCTCCGCGCTGCATAAATCGCTGCGCGGGTCGGACCCGCAGGCGGCGCTCTATTATCTGGCGCGGATGCTGACGGCGGGGGAAGAGCCACTTTATGTGTTGCGGCGGCTGGTGCGGTTCGCCACCGAAGATATCGGGCTGGCCGATCCGCAGGCGGTGGTGCAGTGCCTGGCGGCCAAGGATGCCTATGATTTCCTTGGGTCGCCCGAAGGCGAATTGGCGATCGTGCAGGCGTGCCTCTATTGCGCGACCGCGCCCAAATCGAACGCGGCCTATGCGGCGATGAAGGCGTCGTTCAAATCGGCGCGCGACACCGGGTCGCTGATGCCCCCGATGAACATCGTCAACGCCCCCACCAAGCTGATGAAGCAGGTCGGCTATGGCAAAGGCTATCAATATGACCATGATGCGGCGGAGGGCTTTTCCGGGGCCAATTACTGGCCGGAGGAGATGACGCCGCAGACCTTCTATGCGCCGACGGATCGCGGGTTCGAGGCGCGGATCGCCGAGCGGATCGCTCATTGGGACCGTTTGCGGGCGGAGCGCGCGGGCGGGTGACGCATTTCGCGCGGTTCGCCGCGATCGATTGGTCAGGGGCCAAGGGCGCGCGGCACAAGGGGATTGCGGTGGCGCTGTGCGAGGCGGGCGATGCCGTGCCGCGGCTGGTGACGGCACCGGGCGGCGTCTGGTCGCGGCAGGGAGTAGCAGATTGGTTGATCGACGCCGGGCGCCAGGCCCCTACCCTATTCGGCTTCGACTTCAGCTTTGCGCCGCCCTTCGTGGCGCGGGGCGGCTACCTCCCCGGCGATCGGGTGCCGGAGGATGGCCCGGCTTTCTGGGCCTATGTCGATGCGATGTGCGAGGATGTCGATCTGGGCGCGGCCAGCCTGCTGGAGGTCGCGCATCGCCGTCATTTCTATTTCGGCAAGGCCGATGGGGTGAAGGCGGCCTTCATGCATAATCGCGTATGCGAGGCGCAGTATAAGGCGGGCGGCGGGGGCAAGCCATCGACCGTCTATGACGCGATCGGCGCGGCGCAGGTCGCTAAGGCCAGCTTTGCGGGTATGCGGATGCTGCATCATCTGCGCGGCAAGCTGCCGGTCTGGCCGTTCGATCCACTGCCAGATGCGGGATCGGTGATCGTGGAAATCTATACCAGCATCGCCGCGCGCGCCGCCGGGCGGCCCAAGGGGCGCAGCAAGATGCGCGATGCTGTGGCGTTGAACGATGCGCTGACGGCGCTGGGATCGGCGGCGCATGACGGCCCGATGCCCGACGACCATGGGGCGGACGCGATCGTGACCGCCGCCTGGATGCGTCGGGCGGCGGTTGAACGCGCCTTGTGGACGCCGGCCATGCTGACGGCGCAGATTGCGCGCACTGAGGGCTGGACGTTCGGCGTCATCTGATAGTATGGGCGTGCCGTCGCAAAGGCGCGCCGGCTTAGCTCAGTTGGTAGAGCACCTGATTTGTAATCAGGGGGCCACGGGTTCGAATCCTGTAGCCGGCACCATTTTCGTCTGCGCATTGCCGCCCGATAACCCCATCGCGTGGGTTCGCCTTTGTCTAGCGCATTCGGCATCCGTTATTGAAATCCTTGGCGGACGATCTGGCGATTCTTGCCCCAAAACGCAAAATGGGGGCCGGCATTGCTGCCGGTCCCCATTTCCGTCGGGTCATGCGATCCGCGTCCCTTGCGGGATGCGATCATCGGCCCGGCGTATCCTGAACGTCGTCCTCGGGCGAGGGCGGCCATACAGGTTGCTCCGGGCTCTAGGCCAAGGGCCGCCTTCCCGGTGCTGGCTGCTTGGTTCCGATGCCCGACGTTCACTTTCGCGCGTGCCCGGCAATGGTCCCAAACATCCCGTCCGTCTGCCCGGCGCGATCCTCGCGGAAATGGCCTGCTAGCGGACGATCTTGACGGAATAAATCGCTGATTCCCCAGTGATTTCGGATATGGATCGCTCCGTTTCCGCCGTCTCGATGCAAGGATGGTCTCACCATCGGCGAGTCGCTCCAAGCGAAATCGGACAGATTTGTGACGGTGCGAAACGCAAAGCTGTGGATAAGTTTCAGCCCGGCGGCGACCAGTGCGGCGGCGCGAGCGAAAAGCCCGCAAAATCAAAGCCCGGCGTGACCGTACAACTGACCAGCGTCCACCCGCCTTGCGGCGTCGATGCCTGCCAATGCCCAGTCGGCACGCGGCCCTGCGGCATGTGCCCGTTCAGGATGTCCGGCCCCAGCAGCAGGTCGCACGCCGGCTCGCCGGGAGGAGCGATCGAGAGGATCATCGGCGCACCGGCATGCCAGAACCAATGTTCCTCCGCATCGACACGGTGCCAGTGCGAGCGCTGATGCGCCTCCAGCAGGAAAAGAATCGCCGTGCCCGCGGCCCGTTCGCCAGGCGCCGCCGCGGCCCGCCATGTCTCCCTATACCAGCCGCCTTCGGGATGAGCGAGCAGGCCAAGTCGATCGATCAAGGTTCGCCCATACTGCTCGTCGTCCGCCCGCATCCATTCACCTCAAAATTTATTGCCTCAGAAACAGCGGCTTAAATCGTTGCCTGATGTTCATGCAACCTGGATCAAGGTTAGAGGGTTCAAGCGACAAATCACGCTATCGGAGGAGATACGCATGTGTAAAGCCCTACTCGCCCTGGCCGCCGTTTCGATGGCCATTCCCATGTCCATGGCAGTGCCGACGGACGGCGCCCAGGCGCGCAAAAATTATCGCTACAAGGAATGGCGCGGTCGTGATGGCCGGACCTATTGCCGCAAGTCCAATGGGACGACTGGCCTGATCGTCGGCGGCGTCGGCGGTGCGCTGGTCGGGCGGGCGATCGACACTCGCGGTGACCGCGCAACAGGAACGATCCTGGGCGCAGCCGGTGGCGCGCTGCTCGGCAAGTCGATCGACAGCAAGCGCAGCTGCCGCTGACGGCGCAAGAGCCGGCTGGAAATTGCCGGTTCTTTATACCTGCCTGTAAGCCCAACAAAAAAGGGACGGCATCCCGTCGGATGCCGTCCCTAAATTCTGAAAAGCCTGGAGGCTTATTCCGAAGCAGCGCCGCGCGCGTCTTCAACCTTGAAGGCGACCTGCTGGCCACCCGACACGCCCGAAACCTTGCCATTCTTGACGGCCAGGTTGAATGCGACCGCATCGGGGAAGCGACGGCCGGAGATGACCTTGCCGGTCTTGGTGTCCTTGACTTCATACACGTAGGTATAACCTTCGTGGGTGAAGCGCTGCTTGCCGGCTTCTTCAGCCTGGGCGGGAGCAGCGACGGCGACAATGGCGCTCAGGGCGCCGGTGACAATGAACTTGGACAGCATTCGCATGGGTAAACTCCTTGTGAATGCCGATCAAACACCTCTTGTTGTTTTTCTTGTTCTGTTGAGGCGCTTCTATGTTGCAGCGCGGCAATGCGACAATCGCAAAAAATGCCGATCCAGTTGCATCATGCGCAACTGCGCGCGGCACGGCGGATCAAGCCTTTGACATTGCGACGATATGGTCGAACTGCGCCTTTGTCAGTGGCGCGACCGACAGGCGCGATTGGCGCAGCATCACCATGTCGGACAGGGCCGGATCGGCCTTCATCGCCTTGAGCGACACCGGTTTGTCGAGCTTTTCATGCGGCGCGACATGGACCGCGATCCATTTGCCGCTGTCGTCGGTGCTATCGGGCGCGGCTTCTTCGACGATGGTCATGATCCCGACCGCCTCCAGCCCGATATTGCTATGATAGAAGAAGGCGCGATCGCCCTTGCGCATCGCCTTCATATGGCCCTGGGCGGCATGGTTGCGCACCCCGTCCCATTCGGCTTTTCCTTTCTTGACGAGATCGTCGTAGGAAAAGACGTCGGGTTCCGATTTCATCAGCCAATAGTTCATTTTGCCTTCTTGCAACAGCGTCCCGGCGCGATCAAGGATGGCGGTACGCGCGGGCCGCCCGATATGCCGGGCACGACCCCGACAAATGCTATTTGGAGATAAAACGTGTCGCAAGCGGTAATGGATCAGGTGCCTGTCCTGTCCATGGCGGATATGAGCAAGGCGGATTTCGCCGACGCGTTCGGCCGATCCTTCCAGCAGTTCGGTTTCGCCATGGTGAAGGACCATGGCATGGACCCGGCGCTGGTCGATGACGGATGGGCATTGGCGCGGCGATTCTTCGCGCTGCCGGAGGATGTGAAGCAGCGCTACAACGCCAAAGTGAATGGCGGGCAACGCGGCTATACTGCGTTCGGCACGGAAATCGCGAAGGGCGCAAGCGAGAACGACCTGAAGGAATTCTGGCATGTCGGCCGCGACCTGCCCGAAGGCGATCCGTTGACCGCGACGATGCCGCCCAATGTCTGGCCCGACGACATGCCGGAATTCAAGCCGGTCTTCGCCAAACTCTATCGCGAGTTCGATCGGGTCGGTGCGGAATTGCTGTCGGCGATCGCGCTTTATCTCGGCCTGCCCGAACGGTGGTTCGATGGTCCAGTTGAAAACGGCAATTCGATCCTGCGGCTACTGCATTATCCGCCGGTGTCGGCGCAGGCGCCTGGCATACGCGCGGGGGCGCATGAAGACATCAACCTCATCACGCTGCTGCTGGGGGCGGAGGAAGGCGGGCTGGAATTGAAAGATCGCGGCGGCAACTGGCTGCCCGTCGTGCCGCCGCCCGGCGCTCTGGCGATCAATGTCGGCGACATGCTGCAACGATTGACCAACCATATGCTGCCGTCGACCAGCCACCGCGTGGTGAATCCGCCGCCCGAACGGCGCGGCCATTCGCGCTATTCCATGCCATTCTTCCTGCATCTGCGGCCCGATTTCATGATCGACGCGCTGCCGCAATGCGTGAGCGACGATAATCCGCGCCGCGATCCGCCGATCAGCGCGCATGATTATCTGACCGAGCGGTTGATAGAGATCGGGCTTATTAAGAAGGGGTGAGACACGCGTCATTGCGAGCGAAGCGAAGCAGTCCACGTCGCGCGTTTGGATGCTTCGCTTCGCTCGCAATGACGGCGATGGTTATTTCCGTCCGCGGCCCAGCGTGATGCCGATTTCCTCGCCGCGCTCGCTGAGCGCCAGCTTCACGATCTTCACTTCGACATGGCTCACCTTGTCGTCCTGCAGGAAGATGGTGTCGATGATATGGTCGGCCACCGCTTCGATCAGGGTGAAATGCACGCCTTCGGGCAGCGCGGTCGAGGCGGCGTGTTTCAGATCCATATAGTTTTTCGACTGGCTGAGCGCCGTGTCCGGCTCATAATGATCAGCGATTCGCAGGCGGGCGCGGATCGATATGCGCAGCGGCTGGGGGAGATGCGTCTCCTCCGAATAAATGCCGGTCAGCACGTCGACATGCAGGTCGTTGACCTCCAGCGTCAGAAAATCGTCAAATCCAGTCTGCATAGTTCGCCAACTTAAAGGCCCATTCCGTGCCGTGCGGGCGGGCCAATTTAATCTTTCATTTTGCAAAGCGGGCGCTAAAGCCCCGCTTCCGGCGCTGCCCCATGCGCCATTGATGGCGGATCGGCAAGACGTGTCTCTCATTCTTCCCCTCGACAGCCAGCCTGATGCCGCGATCGAACGCTTGCTCGACGCGGCGTTCGGCGCCGACCGGCACGGACGCACGGCCTATCGCATCCGCATGGGGATGCCCTGGCTGCCCGCTCTATCCTTCGCCACGGTCGATGCCGACGGTGCGCTGATCGGGTCGCTGCAAAGCTGGCCGGTGGCGTTGCGCCAAGCCGGTGGCGCCCAAATGCCGCTCATCATGGTGGGGCCGGTCGCGGTCGATCCGGCGCATCAATTTGGCGGCCATGGCAGGGCGATGATGGACGCAGTGGTCGCCGCCGCCCGCGCGCAGGGCAGCGAGCCGCTGATGATGATCGGCGATCCTGAATATTATGGCCGCTTCTGGGGCTTCGTCGCGGACGGCACGGCCGGATGGGACGCCCCCGGTCCGTTCGAGCCGCGCCGGTTGCTCGCGCTGTCGGTCGATGGACGGCCGATCGGCGGGAGCGGGATGCTGGAGCCTAGAATCGCCGTCTCGGCCTGATTTGCCCTTTGCCTTCGAGCAAGAGGCTCCTATCTCCGCACCATGCCGATGGACCCCCTGCCCGACCTGTCCACCCTTTCGCTCGCCGATATCGCGCGGCTAGCCGCCGAAAAACGCCTGCCGCCGGTGGAAAAATGGAATCCCGATCATTGTGGCGACAGCGAGATGCGGATCGCGCGCGACGGCACCTGGTTCCACCAGGGGTCGCCGATCGGCCGGGAAACGATGGTGCGGCTCTTCTCCTCCATATTGCGGCGCGAGCCGGATGGCAGCCATGTGCTGGTGACGCCGGTCGAGAAGTTGGACATCGCGGTCGAAGATGCGCCCTTTGTCGCGGTGGAACTGAAAAGCGAAGGCGAAGGGCGGGATCGCACCCTCGCCTTCCAGATCAAGAATGGCGATATCGTGACGGCAGGGCCGGACCATGGGCTGATCCTGCGCGAGACGCCGGACGGGCCGCATCCCTATCTGCATGTGCGCGGCGGCATGGAGGCGCTGGTCACGCGCAGCGTCTATTATGAGTTGATGAACCTGGCCCTGGAGGAAGACGGCGAGCGAATCGGGCTGTGGAGCGACGGCGCGTTCTTCCCGCTGGACGGCGAGGCATGACGCTGGCGCAGCGGCTACGCGCCGCGCTGGACGAGGGGCACAGGCGGGAAGACCTGGCGCTGGACGCCATGCGCGATCCGCGGATCGACGGCGAGATCGCATTGGCCCCCGCGGCGGTGCTGGTGGCGATCACCGACCGGCCGGAACCGGGCCTGATCCTGACCGAGCGATCGTCGCGCCTGCGCAAACATGCGGGCCAGATCGCCTTTCCTGGCGGCCGGGTGGACGCGGAGGATGCCGATGAAATCGCCGGCGCGCTGCGCGAGGCGCAGGAGGAAATCGCGCTGCCGCCCGACCAGGTGCAGGTGATCGGGACATCGGATCGCTATCACACCTTTACCGGATTCGACATCGTCCCGGTGCTGGGCGTCATTCCGCCCGACCTGCCGCTACGTGCGCAGGAGAGCGAGGTGGCCGACTGGTTCGAACTGCCGCTGGCCTATGCGCTCGACCCCGCGCGGAGGGTGCGCCATGCGGTGGAGTTTGAGGGCAAGCAGCGCCATTATTACGAAATTTATTGGGAAGGCCGCCGCATCTGGGGCATTACCGCCGCCATTCTCGCCAATCTTTCGCGCAGGCTGGGCCATGACCATGAAGCTGCCTGACGCCGTGTGGCGCCATCGTCCGGGGTTGGATGGTCTTTTTGGCGCACTCGATGCGGCGAAGGGCCAGGCGCGATTCGTCGGCGGGGCGGTGCGCGACGGGCTGCTGGGCCTGCCGGTCAACGATATCGACATCGCGACCACGCTGGACCCGCATGACGTGGTCGCCCGGCTGAAGCGCGCAGGCATCAAGGCGGTGCCGACCGGGATTGATCATGGCACTATCACCGCCGTCCTGCCCGACGGGCCGGTCGAGATCACCACTTTGCGCCGCGACGTCAGCACCGACGGGCGACGCGCGACCATCGCCTATACCGACGATTGGCAGGAGGATGCGGCACGGCGCGACTTCACCATCAATGCCCTTTATGCCGATCCGCTGACCGGCGCGATCAGTGACTATTTCGGCGGGATCGCCGATCTGGGGGCGCGGCGGCTGCGATTCATCGGCGACGCGTCGGCGCGGATCGCCGAGGATCATCTGCGCATATTGCGCTATTTCCGCTTCCTGGCGCGCTATGGCGACAACGAGTTGGACAGTAGTGCGTACGACGCCTGTGTCGCCGCAGCCAACAGCCTGATGGCGCTGTCGCGCGAGCGGATTGCGGACGAATTGCTGAAATTGCTGGGCGTTGCTTCGCCAATCCATGCGCTGCAGCTGATGGTCGAGGGCGGCATATTGCGCCCGGTGTTGCCGGAGGTGGATGCTGCCGGGATCGAGCGGATCGAGCGGCTGATCGCGCGAGAAGCGGAAGCCGGGATAGGCACGTCCGCGTTGCGGCGGCTGGCTGCACTGTTGCCGCCCGACGCGGCACTCGCCGAAGCGGTGGGTGCGCGACTGAAGCTGTCGAACAAGGGGCGCAAGCGTCTGGTCGTGGCGCTGGAGCCTGTAGGCAACGTGGAAAGCCCCCGCGTGCTGGCCCATCGGGTCGGCGTGGAAGGCGCGATCGACCGATTGCTGCTTGACCCGAACCAGCCGCTGACCGTGCTGGAAGCTCTGCGAGACTGGACCCCGCCTGCGCTGCCGATCGGCGGCGGGGCGTTGATCGCGCGTGGCCTGACCCCCGGCCCGGATGTGGCCAAGGTATTGCGTGCGGTGCAGGATCAATGGGTGGCGGAGGATTTTCCCGATTCGAACCGCGTGGCAGGCATCGCGGATCAGATCGTTTCGAAATTCCAGCGCGCGCGCCAATAGTCGAAGGCTTCGGCTTCGGGCATGGGCTTGGCGAAATGATAGCCCTGCCCCTGCCAGCACCCCATCTGCTGGAGCGCCAGGGCCAGCGCCTGCGTTTCGATCCCTTCGGCCGTAACCTTGAGATTGAGCGATTCGGCGAGCGACAATATGGTGCGGACGATCACCGCCTTGTCATGATCCTCCAGCATCGTGGAAACGAAGCTGCGGTCGATCTTCAATATGTCGATCGGCAGGCTGTGCAGGCTGGCGAGGTTGGAGAAGCCGGTGCCGAAATCGTCCATCGCGATCGGCATATGCAGGCCCTTGAGCGCGACGAGCAGCTTTCGCGCTTTGTCGGGATCGGCGATGATGGCGCTTTCTGTCAATTCCGCGGTCAGCCGATGGCCGCCGATGCCCGCATAGCGCAAGGCTTCCTCGAACATGGAGGCCACGTCGTCGCGCGCCATTTGGATCGGGGACAGATTGACATTGACGCCTACGGTGAGCGGCTGGCCGAATTGGGCATCCCAACGCGATAGCGCTTGGGCCGCTTCATAAGCTGCCCAGCGTCCCAGCGGCGTGATGAGCCCGCTTTCTTCGGCTACCGCGATGAACTCGACCGGCGGGACATGCCCCAGTTCCTCGTCATTCCAGCGCGCCAGCGCCTCGAACCCGGTGACCTCGCCCGTCTGGAGGTGGATGAGCGGCTGATAGGCGAGCGTCAGCCCGCCGTGCGCCAATGCTTCACGCAGGCGGCTTTCGATCGAGAAGCGCCGCTGCGCTTCCTTGAGCACGCCGTTGCGATAGATCTCCACCTTGCCGCTGCGCTTGGCGATCTTAACCGCGGCTTGCGCCTTGCGCACCACATCGTCGGGGTCATCGTCGAGATTAAGCGAGAGCGCGCAACCGATCGCGCAATCGACGCGGATTTGCAGATCACTGAGGCGTATGGGGGAGCTGAGCGCCTCCTTGATCCGCTGAACGATATGAAGAGCGTCTGATAACCCATTGTTTAAACGCGCAAAAATAGCAAAATCATTGCCACCGATGCGGGCCAGCACATCGCCTTGACGCAGGCTGGATTTCAGCCGCTTGGCAACGGTTATCAGCAGTTCGTCGCCGGCCATCGGGCCAAGCGATTCATTCACACGGCTGAAGCGGCTGAGGTCGATCGCAATAATGCCGAACTGTGCTTTGTCAGGCCAGGCGGAATTGGCGAGGCGATCATCAATCTCTTCGCCAAAGCCGGTGCGGTTGGGCAAGGCGGTCAGACCGTCCGACAGCAATTCGCGGCGGAGATTCTTCTCGATCGTCCGCTCGCCGGTGCGGTCGGTGGCGGTCAACAGATAATGTTCGGGGCGCCCGTCCGCTGCCGGCAGGCGACCGATGGTGCACATGAAATATTCTGGCCCCAACTTGCCATCACGGCGCAATTCGAAGCTGTCCGACTCGCGTCCAGATTGGATGAAGATCAGCACGCGGTCACGCCAGGCCGCCACCATCTTCGCGGCGGCGTCGGCCCGCTCCGATTGCGCTTGGAAGGCAGACGTAAAGCGCGCATTGCCGCAAACTAGGGAGATTTCTTCGTTTGCGTAAGAGAATATCGCGGCAAGCTGCGGCAGCGCCGACAACCAGTCCGCCATGCCGATACCCAGCGCGCCATAGGCGTCCTTGTCCCCCGGCAAGGGGGAGCCGCTGGCCTGTTTGACCGGTAAATTGCGGATCGACGTCGATTCCATACCCCCGCAGTATCGGGAAGGAGTAAATTTTCGGGAAACGCTAACGACCGAAACGAGATAACTTAGACTAAAGGCGAAACCGCTGAAATCAGAAGCGATTATCGCGCGGGAAACCCGTGGGCGGCATGCGCCCGGCCGCACCGCGCGCGACTTTCCATGGCAGCATGTCGCTTTCCGTACGGGTGCGCCCCGACTCGCCACCCATGGTCCAGCTAAGCCCGTCGGACAGGCGGAAGGCGATCGCGTCGGACAGGCCGCCGTCGCGATAGCGTTGCATCTGCACGCCTTGCCCGCGGGTCATTTTCGGCATTTCCGTCAGGGGGAAGACCAGCAATTTGCGATTTTCACCGATGACCGCAATGCTGTCCGCTTCGGCCGGGATCGGACGGATGACGCTGAGTTTCGCGCCTGCGCGGACATTGACGACCTGCTTGCCCTTGCGGGTTTCCGCCATCAGATCCGTGGTTGCCGCAACGAAACCACGACCATCCGATGACGCCAGCAGCAGGTCCGATCCGGGGCGCGCGGGCATGAAGGCGATGATCGCGCCTTCATTGTCCATATCCACCAGCGAGCGCACCGGATCGCCAAAGCCCCGGCCGCCCGGCAGTTTATCCGACGCCAGAGTGTAGATGCGGCCAGTCGATGTCGCCAGCAGCAGTTTATCGGTCGTATAGGCGTGGAAGGCGTAGTGCGGCCCGTCGCCTTCCTTGAATTTCAGCGTATCGGCGGCGGCTAGGTCGCGATGCCCGCTCATCGCCCTGATCCAGCCGCGTTCCGACAGGATCACCGTGATGGGTTCGCGCTCGATCATCGCCTCCAGTGGGATTTCGCGTGCCGGAGCGGCTTCCTCGACCAATGTCCGGCGGCGGCCAAGATCGGTTTCCGGGCCGTAGCGCTTGCGCAGCGCGGCCAGGTCGCGTTTCAGGCGGGTGCGCTGGCGGGCCGGGCTTTCGACCAGCTTCTCCAGTTCCTCCTTTTCCTTGACCAGTTCGGCATGTTCACGCCGCAATTCCATCTCCTCCAGCTTGCGCAGGGACCGCAGCCGCATGTTGAGGATCGCTTCGACCTGGCGGTCGTTCAGCGCAAATTCGTCCATCATCACCTGTTTCGGCTCATCCTCGGTACGGATGATTTCAATCACCCGGTCGAGGTTGAGATAGGCGATGATATAGCCATCGAGCAGTTCCAGCCGGCCGGCGATCTTTTCCAGCCGATGCTGGGCGCGCCGCACCAGCACATCGATCTGATGCTTGAGCCATTCGATCAGCAGCGGCCGCAGGCCCAGCACGCGCGGGGTGCGGCTGGCGTCCAGGACGTTGAGGTTCAGAGGGAAGCGATTTTCCAGATCGGTCAGCCGAAACAGGCTGTCCATAAGCATTTGCGGATCGACCGTGCGCGCGCGCGGTTCGATGACGATGCGGATTTCCGTGTCGCTCTCGTCGCGCACGTCGGCCAGGATGGGCAGTTTGCGATCGTTGATGAGCGCTGCGATCTGCTCGATCAGTTTGGATTTCTGGACCTGATAGGGAATTTCGGTGACGACCGCGATCCAGGTGCCGCGTCCGCCCTCTTCCTTGTGCCAGCGCGCGCGCGCGCGAAACGCGCCTCGGCCAGTGATATAGGCTTCGGAGATGATCGACGGGTTGTCGACCAGCACGCCCCCGGTCGGGAAGTCCGGTCCCTTCACCACCTGCATCAAGGCGGCATGATCGGTGTCGGGATCATCGATCAGCAGCCCGGCCGCATCAATCAGTTCGGTGACATTGTGCGGCGGGATGCTGGTCGCCATGCCGACTGCGATGCCGCTGGCACCATTTGCGAGCAGGTTGGGGAAGAGGCCGGGGAAAACCTCCGGCTCTTCATCCTCGCCATTGTAAGTCGGGCGATAATCGACCGTGCCTTCGTCCAGGCCGGCCATCAGGTCGGCGGCGGCCTGGGTCAGGCGCGCTTCGGTATAGCGCATGGCCGCGGCGTTATCGCCGTCGATATTGCCGAAATTGCCCTGCCCGTCGACCAAAGGCGTGCGCAACGAGAAATCCTGCGCCAGCCGCACCATCGCGTCGTAGACAGAAGTGTCGCCATGCGGATGATATTTGCCGATGACGTCGCCAACGACGCGCGCGCATTTCTTGTAGCTTGTCGTGTTGCGCGCCGGGTTGGCGACCAGCACGTCAGGCGATGCGCCGCCCGGCTCCATCTTGAGCAGGCGCATTGCCCAGAGCAGGCGGCGGTGCACGGGTTTGAGACCGTCGCGCAGGTCAGGCAGCGATCGGGCGGTGATGGTGGACAACGCATAGACGAGGTAGCGCTGCGAGAGCGCTTCGTCGAACGGGTGGTCCTTGATGGCGTCGAACGGGTCGCGAAAATCGGTCATCGCAGGTCGGATAGCAGGACGGGCACGAAACGGAAACGGATTTGGTCAGAAACCAGCGATCAACATATCAAGGGCCTTGGAGATGTCATAATCCTGGTCCCGCAGCGACAGCACGACTTTCCCCAACGACCGCGCAGAAACCGCCCCTGAAAATTGGGTCATCATGACCAGGCGTTGCCCCTCTATGTCGAATTGCGGATTGAGGCGCGCCATCGGTGTTCCTACATCGTCGAGTGGGACCAGCGGCACCACGAACCGCGTCGTCAGATGGTCCAACAGGTCCGATTGGCAGTCCAGAACATAGGCGTCATCTGGCAAGCGATGAACACAGAAACGCGCCATTAGAACTGCCGATATTTTTCAAGCGGCAATCCATGTTTTTCGACATAGGCATTGGATGCGGCGATGCCAGCTGCATTGTCGTCTTTCCAGCGCCGTGCGCGTTCCGCCGCGATCTCCCTGCGCAGGGCGTCTTCGCATGCACGGGACAGGTTGATGCCCAATTTTTTTGCGTCCGCCACCAGATCGACGTCCAATGACAGGTTGGTCGCCTTTCGCGGGGCGATCCGCTCATGCTTGGTCATGACCGACTCCTGCATTCGGTGTGCGCACGAATATACGCATAAGGCGTCAGCGCGGCAAGTATCGCCCTTCGGGATCTGCGGCGATCTCGGCGGCGAATGCCGCTACGATCCAGTCGCGAAAGGCTTTCACCTTGGGCGTGTTGCGGGCGTGCGGCGGATAGACCACCCAATAGCTGGCGATTTCCCGGACATAGGAGGGCACGGCTTCCACCAAGAGGCCGGATTCCACTTCCGTTTTCCACAGGAAATGGTTGAGAATGGCGACGCCTTGCCCGCCGATCGCCGCGCGACCCTCCATCACCTGGCTGTCCAGCGCTATGCCCGGCGGGCCATGGGCCGGATCGTCCTCCACACCCATCGCCGCGAGCCATTCATGCCACCACATATCGTCAGGCGACAGGCGCGGCAGGGCATGAAGCGCCTGTGCATCGGTGATCGGGCCGTGCCGGTCCAGCCAGGCCGGGCTACACATCGGCACGAGCCGGTTGTGGGTCAGTAGTTTGGATTCCAGCCCCGCCCATTGCCCTTCCCGCCGCGAATGGCGAGGTCCGCGCCGGCGCGGGCAAGATCGACAACGGCGTCCTCCGCCTGGATGCGCACCGCGAGGTGCGGATGGCGCATCTGGAAGGCGCCGATCCTGGGGGCGAGCCAGAGATGGGCGAAGCTGTTGGTGCAACTGATCGTCAGCACGGCCGAATGATCCTGTGTCAGAGCGGCGAATCCCTGGCGCATCTGGTCGAAGGCGCGGGTCAGGACAGGCGCAATGTCGCGCCCCTTGTCGGTCAGCACGACCTTGCGCCCGATGCGCTGGAACAGGCTGAGGCCCAGCCGTTCCTCCAACAGCTTCACCTGATAGCTGACCGCCGCTTGGGTCATTCCCAGTTCCTGCGCGGCGCTGGTGAAATTTTCGAGGCGAGCGGCAGCCTCGAACACGCGGATGGCGGAGAAAGGCGGCAGCGTCGACATACTGCCATTCATAAGCTGAGCTTATCTGAAGCGTCCAGCCTTTTGTTGGCGGCAACGGCTGCAAAAGCGCAGAAGCAACAGGCGGACGACATGTCCGCTCGCCTTTCACCCTTTGCGAGGACGGTATCATGCGCGACGAATATGAGGACCGGCTGAGGAATGACAGCCGCCAGCAGATCAATAGCGGCATCGACGTGTTATTGGCCCAGATCATGCAGGCTTTCAGGGTGTTGCACGCCATCCATTGGTCCGCGCCCTGGGCCGCGAGCGAGCGTCGATGCCGGTCCTGAACGGTTGGGCGATAAAATCGACGGGCGGCATCAAATCGGGGCTTGCGGTTTCGGCAGGGGACGCCACTTTGCGCGCGTGCCCACATCCGCTCTCGCTCCCCTGCCCGCTCTTCCCCCTCCTGCGACCACGTTGCTGAACGGCGCGGCGCTGTTCCTCGACTTCGATGGAACGCTGGCGCCGCTGGCCGACACGCCCGACGCGGTGGATGTCGATGATGACCTGCTGTCGCTGCTTGCCAGGCTTCGTGATCGGCTGAACGGGCGCTTGGCGATTGTCAGCGGCCGATCGATCGCGACGCTGCGCGATCTGGGGTTCGGCGATTTCCTGCTGTCCGGCACGCATGGTCTGGAGTTCGCCCGGCCCGGCGCGGCGGTGGACGCGCCGCCCCGCCTGCCCGCGATCGATGCGGTGGAGGCCGCCTTCAACGTCTTTATCGAGGACAAGCCGGGCCTGCTGGTCGAACGCAAGTCCATCAGCGTCGGGCTGCATTTCCGCGGCGCGCCCCAATGGGTTAATGAGGCCGGTCTGCTGGCGTCCGCCATGGCGCAACAGCATGGCCTGGCCCTGCAACATGGCAAGATGCTGTATGAACTGCGTCCCGGCGGCGCGGACAAGGGTAGCGCGCTGACCGCGCTGATGCAGACTGCACCGATGGCGGGCGGCGTGCCGGTCTTTATCGGCGATGACGTTACCGATGAGGAAGGCTTTGCCGCCGCTGTGGAATTGGGCGGCGCGGGCATATTGGTCGGCGGCCCGCGCGCGACATTGGCGACATTCTCTTTGGAACAGGTTGCCGCCGTCAGGCATTATCTGGCTGAGGGGGTCGCCGGATAGAATTTTCGGCGTCCCTTGTCGTGAGCAACGAAAGGGGCAGACCGATCCAAGCACAACAGCAATCCATATCAGGTGAATCCATTCTGGCTGGACGGGAGCGTACGCTTGACCTTTGGCCCATCGGTAATTGCCAGGCCTCTGCGCTGATCGACCGCATGGGCCGCATGGTGTGGGCCTGCGTCCCGCGCGTGGACGGCGACCCGGTTTTTTCTGCCCTGTTGGACGCCAAGGCGTGGGATGACCCGCAGGCGCGCGGCTTCTGGGCGATCGAATTGGAAAATTGCGTCGCCGTCGAACAACAATATATCCGCAACACGCCCATATTGGTGACCCGCCAAAGCGACGGCCAGGGCAACGCGATCGAGATTATCGATTTCTGCCCGCGTCATAAACATAAGGGCCGCATCTACCGCCCCGTCGCTTTCATTCGGATCGTGCGGCCGGTGGCCGGCTCCCCCCGGATTCGCGTAAAATTGCGCCCGACCACTGCCTGGAACGCGGACAAAGTGCCGGTCAGCTATGGGTCCAACCATATCCGCATGGTGCTGGCTTACATGGCCATGCGGATATCGACCAATGCGCCGATCGGCCTGATCGCGCAGGAAAGCTGGTTCCGGCTGGAGCAGGACGCGCATTTTTTCATGGGGCCGGACGAAGGCTTTTCCGATGCGCTGCGTCCCGCGATCGAGCGGATGCTGGACGACACCATCAACGAATGGCAGCTTTGGGTACGCGGCCTGGCGATCCCGGCCGAATGGCAGGAAGCGGTGATCCGATCCGCCATCACATTGAAGCTATGCCAGCATGAGGAAACCGGCGCGATCGTCGCCGCGCTGACAACGTCCATCCCGGAACATGCGAATAGCGGGCGCAATTGGGACTATCGCTATTGCTGGGTGCGGGACGCTTATTATACCGTAGAGGCGCTCAACCGGCTGGGTGCGCTTGACGTGCTGGAAAGCTATCTCGTCTATCTGCGCAACATCGTAGACGGCGCAAAGGGCGGGCACATCCAGCCGCTTTATGACGTGCGCGGCAATGCGACGCTGACCGAGTGGGAGGCGGAGCAACTGCCGGGCTATCGTGGCATGGGACCGGTGCGCGTCGGCAACGCGGCCTATGAACAGATCCAGCATGATGCTTATGGGCAGATCGTATTGTCATCGGTGCAGGGTTTCATCGATCAACGATTGCTGCGGATGGCGGGCCATGCGGATTTCGAGGCGCTGGAGGCTGTGGGCGAGCGCGCTTGGGCGGTGTATGACAAGCCGGATGCGGGCTTATGGGAATTGCGCACGCGCGCCCATGTCCACAGCTATAGCGCCGTCATGTGCTGGGCGGCGTGCGATCGCCTGGCCCATGCGGCCACTGCGCTGGACCTGCCATTACGGTCAGCCCATTGGCAGAACCGCGCGGATACGATGAAGGCGCGCATCCTGGAGGCCGCATGGCGGACCGACAGCCAGGCGATTTCGGCGAATTTCGAGGATGACTCGCGCGATGCGTCGTTACTACAACTGCTGGACCTGCGTTTCCTGACAGCCGACGATCCGATGTTCATCGGCACATTAGCGGCGCTGGAAACCGACCTGCGGCGCGGCAACGACATGCTGCGATACAGCGCGCCGGATGATTTCGGCGAGCCGGTCACAGCGTTCAACGTCTGCACATTCTGGCTGATCGAGGCGTTGCATCGCACCGGCCGGACGGATGAAGCCCGCGATCTGTTTGAGGAGATGCTGTCCCGCCGCACCGCCGCGGGGCTGCTGTCCGAAGATATAGACCCCAGCACCGGGGAATTATGGGGGAATTATCCCCAGACCTACTCGTTGGTCGGCATCATAAACTGCGCCGTCTTGCTGAGCAAACCGTGGAGCGTCATGCGATGAGCCGCCTTATCGTCATATCGAACCGGGTCAGTCGCCCCAGCAAGTCCGGCAACCAAGGCGGCCTTGCCGTCGCCCTGTCACAAGCCCTGCGGGAAAGCCGCGGCATATGGGTCGGCTGGTCGGGCGAAGTCACCGACAATTTCACCGGCCATATCGGCTTTGCCGAGGATGAGGGCGTCAAGACCGCAACGATCGACCTGGAAGAACAGGATGTCGATGAATATTACAACGGCTATGCCAACAAGACGCTGTGGCCGCTGTTCCATTTCCGCATCGACCTTGCCGAATATGCCCGCGATTTCGAGGGCGGCTATAACAGGGTAAACAAGCGCTTCGCCGACACCGCCGCCCCACTGATCGAACCCGAAGACGTCATCTGGGTCCATGACTATCATATGATCCCGCTGGGCCAGATGCTGCGCGACAAGGGGCTAAACAACCGGATCGGTTTCTTCCTGCATATCCCCTGGCCGCCCACCCGGCTGCTGGTGTCGCTGCCCCATCACAGCAAGCTGGTCAGCACGCTGTTCGCCTATGATGTCGTGGGCTTCCACACAGAAGAGTGGCTCGAATCCTTCCGCCATTATGTCGAGCGGGAAATGGGCGGGACTGTCGACGGCGATTTCGTGACCGTGGGCGATAGGACCATCCAGGCGGTAGCTTGCCCGATCGGCATCAATGCGCAGGAATTCGCACAGGCCGCCACCAGCGAGGCCGCCAACCAGATGAGCACGCTCGTCCGCGCGTCTTTACAGGACCGGACCATGATCGTCGGCGTCGATCGGCTGGACTATAGCAAGGGGCTGGAGGAGCGGTTCGGCGGCTATGCCCGTTTCCTCAAGGACCATCCCGAACATCACCGCAAGATCGTGCTGACGCAGATCGCCCCGCCGTCGCGCGGGGAAGTGGAGAGCTATCAGCAGATCCGCGCGACGCTGGATTCGCTCGCGGGGCGGATCAACGGCGAATATAGCGACGTGGATTGGACCCCGATCCGTTACGTCAACCAGGGCTATCCGCGCGACAAGCTGGCCGGCATCTACCGCGGCGCGAAGATCGGGCTGGTGACGCCGCTGCGCGACGGCATGAACCTGGTTGCCAAGGAATATGTGGCGGCACAGGACCCCGACGATCCGGGTGTGCTGATCCTGTCCCGCTTTGCCGGAGCGGCG
The DNA here is from genome assembly GCF_900013425.1 of Sphingobium sp. Z007. GTDB lineage: Bacteria > Pseudomonadota > Alphaproteobacteria > Sphingomonadales > Sphingomonadaceae > Sphingobium. The sequence goes on along the minus strand of NZ_FBXK01000005.1, from coordinate 891,551 downwards.
ATGCAGCTCAAGGACGCGCTGCTCATCAACCCCTACAGCCCGGAAGAAATGTCCGACGCGATCCTGCGCGCGCTGGCCATGCCGCTGGACGAGCGCAAGCGGCGTTGGCGGGCGATGATGGATAGCGTCGAGGGGCAGGACATCAGTTGGTGGCGACAATGCTTCACCGGCCGGCTGATGGCGGTCGATCGCGACACGGCAAGGGTTGAGCCGGAGCCGACAGCGGGCTAACGCCGTTGCCAATGACAGAGGACGACGACGAACCCCGCGGCCTGATCGCCGCCATGCGCGCCCGATCGGGCGTCATCATAGCGGCGGTGGGCATGGTGGCGTGGGCGGCGCTATTGTGGGCGATGTTCGGGGACGTATTATAGTTTATAGTCTTTGGGTCAGGCCATGTGGCACCCCTGCATGAGGAGCCAAGATCCTGCCACAGTCCCCGACCCAGATCATCGTTTTCGGCACGCGGGCATATGATCGGCACTGTCTGACGCGCGCGAACGCAACCCAAGGTTTCGACCTGCGCTTCATCGACGCGCCGCTGACAAAGGACACGGCCGGGCTGGCCGCCGGGGCGCAGATCGCCTGCCTGTTTGTCAACGACATGGCGGACCGCCCTGTGCTCGAACTATTGGCGAAAGCGGGCGTCAGGCTGGTGGCGCTGCGCTGCGCGGGCTATAATAATGTCGATCTTGCCGCCGCGCAGGCGCTCGACATCGCGGTGGTGCACGTGCCTTCCTATTCGCCGCACGCCGTATCAGAATTCACGATCGGCCTGCTCCTGTCGCTGGAGCGCAAGATCCATCGCGCCTGGTCACGCGTGCGGGACAATAATTTCGCCCTGGACGGCCTGGTCGGCCGCAACCTGCACGGCCGCGTCGCAGGCGTCGTGGGCACGGGCCAGATCGGCGCGCTGGTCGCGCGCGCGCTGCGGGCGGGCTTTGGCTGCGACGTGCTGGCCAGCGATCCCGTGGTAGATCAGGGTTTGGTGGATATCGGGGTGCGCTATGTCGATCGCGCGGAACTGCTGCGCAGCGCGGACATCATCACGCTGCACTGTCCGCTCACCCCGGACACCCGTCACCTGATCGATGCCGCCGTCCTAGCGAATGCGCGCCCCGGCCTGACCATCGTCAACACCAGCCGCGGCGCCCTCATCGACGCCAGCGCGCTGATCGACGCGCTCAAGCTGCGCCGCGTGGGGGGCGTCGCGCTGGACGTCTATGAGCAGGAGGCGGGGATATTCTTCGACGACCTATCGGACGAGATTGTCGATGACGAGGTTCTGCAACGCCTGCTGACCTTCCCCAACGTGCTGATGACCGGGCATCAGGCCTTTCTGACGGACGAAGCGCTGGCCGCCATCGCCCAGACTACCCTGCAAAGCGTCGGCGACTTCGTGGCGGGGCGTCCGCTGGCGCATCGCCTGTCAGCGCCACAGCCGCGTCCCGACTAGGCCGATGAGCGTGGCCAAGGCAGACCGCCCCTTCCAATTGCACGGCCATGCACTTTGCTCTATGGGCCGCCCTAGCAGCCCCGGCACCCGCTGATCCTTTTCGATTCGCGTTTGCCGGGGCGCAATCTTTTCTAGATCGGCTTTCAATCCGATTGAGTCAGATCGACCGATCTAGAGTGTTGGTTTTACGCGGTTTCCGAGCCATCAGATGATATCATCTGACTAGAAATCGCTCTAAGATAAGTCAGGAACGCGCATGGCCCGTCGCCGCCAGATTTACGAAGGCAAGGCAAAGATCCTTTATGAAGGCCCGGAACCGGGCACGATCATCCAATATTTCAAGGATGACGCCACCGCCTTCAACGCGCAGAAGAAGGGCACGATTTCCGGCAAGGGCGTGCTGAACAACCGGATTTCCGAGCATATCTTCACCCTGCTCGGCCAGATCGGCGTGCCGACCCACTTTATCCGCCGCCTCAACATGCGCGAACAACTGGTCCGCCAGGTCGAGATCATCCCGATCGAAGTCGTGGTGCGCAACGTCGCCGCCGGATCGCTCAGCAAGAAGCTGGGGATCGAGGAAGGCACACAGTTGCCCCGCACGCTGATCGAATATTGCTACAAGGATGATGCGCTGGGCGACCCGCTGATCTCCGAAGAGCATATCGCCTGTTTCGGTTGGGCGACGCAGGACGAGATGCACGACATCGCTGACATGGCGATCCGCATCAACGACTTTATGTGCGGCCTGTTCGCCGGCATCGGCATCCGTCTGGTCGACTTCAAGCTGGAATTTGGTCGGCTTTATGATGGCGATTACAGCCGCGTCATCTTGGCCGACGAGATCAGCCCCGATGGTTGCCGCCTGTGGGACATGGTGACCAACGAGAAGCTGGACAAGGATCGCTTCCGCCGCGACCTGGGCGGTGAAGTCGAAGCCTATCAGGAGGTTGCGCGCCGCCTTGGCCTGCTGCCCGAAGGGCTGGACACCACTGTCCTGGACCTCGACACGCATCGCAAGAAGCGCGAAAAAGAAGAAGGCTGATCCGTCGGCCCGAAGGATAAACGCCCGGCGAAGCACCATGCTTTCGCCGGGCTTTTCCTATCAGCCGATCAGCGCGTCAATTATCAGCTTGATGCCCAGCAGCACCATCAGCGCATAGATGAGCGTATAAAAGCGCGCCGGATCGACCCGCCGCACCAGCGCGACGCCGGCAAAGGTGGACAGGATCGCCACCGGCGCCAGCATCGCTGTCGCCATCAGATTGGCATGGGTGAACTGTCCCAGCGCGGCATAGGCGGGCAGCTTCATCCAGTTCATCGCGGCAAAGGCCAGCGCGGTTGTGCCGACCAGCGTATCGCGCGGCAACCGCTTGGGCAGCACCCACATTTGGAAGGGCGGCGACCCGGCATGGGCGATATGGCTGGTGAAACCGCTGCCGATCCCGAACAAAAAGCCGACCCAGCCGGGCGAATTCGATGGTAGCACCACGGCCTTGCCGCGCTCGATCCACAGACGCTGCAAGCCGAACAGCACGGAAATCGCGCCGAGCACGCCCAGCACCGCGGTTTCTGACACCTGCGCGGCGAACATATAGCCCAGGCCGATGCCGACCGCCGCGCCCGGCAGCATGACCTTGAGGATGCCGCCATCCCAGCTGTGGCGATAGACCCAGACGCTGACAACATCCTGGAGGATCAGGATCGGCAGCAGGATGGCCGCCCCGCGCACTGGATCGACGGCGAGCGCCATCACCGGCATGGCGAGCGCGCCGATCCCGGCGAAGCCGCCCTTGGCGAGGCCCGCAAGGACGACAGCGATGATGGCGCAGATATAATAGAAGAGATCGGGGTTCATGCCGGTCGTTTAGGTGATGCGCGCCCGGATGAGAATGGACGATTTGGCCCCATGGCGCGCTGTCCACTATTGGCGCGCTGGCCGCAAACCCAGTCATAATGGCTTGCCTACGCGCGCTGCCGCGCTTAGGGGGTGCGGCAAAGTTCGGCCGTGCGCATTTCGCGCGGCGCCAGTCGATTCCAAGGAGTCAGCGTCCCATGAAAGCCCGCATCTTCGTCACTCTTAAGGGCGGTGTCCTCGACCCCCAGGGCCGGGCCATCCACCATGCGCTAGACGGGCTGGGCTTTGGCGGGGTCAACGACGTGCGCGCCGGCAAGCTCATTGAACTGGACCTGGCCGACGACACCAGCGACGAGGATATCGACGCCATGTGCCGCAAGCTGCTGGCCAACACGGTGATCGAAAACTACCGCATCGAAAAGGTCGCCTGAGCGATGAAGAGCGCCGTCATCGTCTTTCCGGGCAGCAATTGCGACCGCGACCTGGCGGTGGCGTTCGAGGCTGCGACCGGTAAGAAGCCCGCCATGGTGTGGCACCGCGACACCGAATTGCCCGACGACATCGACCTGATCGGTGTGCCGGGCGGCTTTTCCTACGGCGATTATCTGCGGTCCGGCGCAATGGCCGCCCGGTCGCCAGTGATGCAGGCGGTAGCCAAGGCGGCTGACCGCGGCGCTTTCGTGCTGGGAATCTGCAATGGTTTCCAGGTCCTGACCGAAAGCGGCCTGCTGCCCGGCGCGCTGCTGCGCAATGCCGGCGGCCATTTCGTCTGCCGCGACGTTGCACTGACGATCGAGAATGCGCAGAGCGCCTTCACCAGCCGCTATGCGGCGGGCGAAGCAATTACCTATCCAGTCGCGCATCATGACGGCAATTATTTTGCCGACGATGCGACGTTGGACCGGCTGGAAGGCGAAGGTCGCGTGGCGCTGCGCTATGCCGAGAGCGTTAACGGTTCCGCCCGCAACATCGCTGGCATATTGAACGATGCAGGCAATGTGCTGGGCATGATGCCGCATCCAGAGCGCGTGATCGAGCCGGCCCATGGTGCGACCGACGGAAAGCGGCTGTTCCAGGGGCTGGTCGAAGGCCTGATGGCGCGGGCGTAAGCGCTCTTTCCCTGTTGATGATAGTAAAACAGCGCCGCCCTTTGGGATGGCGCTGTTGTCATTTTAAGCCAGTAAGAGCCTTCGACAGGAGCAGGCCGAGCGGATTTTGAGAGTGGCTATCACCCGCCGCGGTGATAATCATAATCCATGGCGCGGCCCTGCTGCTTGGTCAGAATGGCGCCGACGATCGCGCCGCCGCTACGCCGCAGCCGCTCCACCGCCGCGCGCAGGCCGCCATGATGATTACGCCCCCATTCGACCACCAGCAAGCTGGCCTGCGCTTTGGCCGCCAGCAGGGGCGCATCAGCGATCCCCAGGATCGGCGGGGCATCGATCAGCACCGTGTCGTAGCGGTCGCGCACGGCCGCAAGCAGGCTGTCGAGCGCCGGGGTGGACAGCAGTTCCGACGGATTGGGCGGCAGCGTGCCGCAAGGGAGCAGAGCCACGCCGGTAACGCCGGTGTCCACGATCACATCCTGCGCCATGGCCTGACCGGTCAGCACTTCGCTGATGCCGCGCGCGGGTGCGAGGCGGAACAGGCGGTGTTGCACCGGGCGGCGCATGTCGCCGTCCACCACCAGCACGGACTTGCCAAGGGCAGCCAGTGCGAGCGCCAACGCATGGAGGGTCAGCGACTTGCCCTCCCCTTCCTGCGCACTGGTGACCAGAATGGATTTCGGCAGGCCGTCGGCCGACGCCAGCAGCAGCGAGGCTGCGATCGGCGTAAAGATTTCGGATGGCTGGGGATTGTCGCCGGTGACCGGCACCGCACCAAGCAGGGGCAGCCCGACCCGTTCGGCCAGCGTGTCGGCGGAAGTCACGGCGTCGTCGAACATGTGTCGCGCCGCTACCAGCAGCAGGCCCAGCGCCAGCCCGCCGAGCGACGCCAGCAACAGGATGACGCCGATGCGTGGGGAAAAAGGCCGCGTCGGCACGGCCGCCCGGTCCAAGGGCTGGATGCGGCCGGCCTGAAAGCCCGCCTGCGACGCCATGTCGCGATAACGCTGGAGCAGGCTGTCATGCAGCATGCGATAGGTATCGACCGAACGTTCCATGATGCCCATTTGGACATCTCGGCCCTGCTCCACCTGCGCCTGCTGTTCGAGCTGCGCGATTTCCTTGGCGATCTGGTCCTCGCCGCGCACCGCCACGGCATATTGCTCGCGCAGCGACGCGCGGATCGTGTTGGCCATGGAGTCGGCCTGTTCATCCAACGCCGCGAGCCTCGCCCGCGCCTCGCGCATTTCGGGATGGGCGTCCTTGCGGAACTGCCGTTCCTCGGCGACCGCCGCGCGGGCCTGCGCCCGGTCGGCCATGATTTGCTGCATCGCGCCGTTGCCCAGCACTTCGGGCAGCGTATCGGCGCTGGCGCGCCGCGCGCTTTCCCACCGTTTTTGCGCCGCGATGCGGTCGGCCGCGGCCTGCGCGCGGAAGGCGTTGAGTTGTGCCAGACGGGTGGCCAGCGAGCCGTCCGGCGCGGCCGGTTTGGCGGGTTTGCTGTCCTCACCCGGCTGCGTCGGCGCACTGTTACGAGCCGCATAGACGGCCAGATCGCGCTCGGCCCGCGCCAGATCGTTGCGCGCGCCGTCCAGCTCGCCCAGCAGGAAGCGGCGGGCCTGTACGCCGGATTCAAAGCCGCGCTTGAGGTCTGCGCGGATCAGGCTGTCGGCATAGCTGTTGGCCACACGCGCCGACAACACCGGATCGGCGCTGACGAAGCTGATGCGCAGCACGCGCGACTTGCCGGGCAGTTCGACTTCCAAGTTGTCGCGCAACAGCCGCACGACCATGTCCTGTTCCACCTGGCGTTGCGACAATGTGCCGACGCCCTCCGCGGGACGGATCTGGTCCATGCCCTTGAAGAAGGTCGGCGTGCCGACCAACGATAGATCGCGCGCGACCTCTTCCGCCAGCGCCCGGCTGCGCAAGACCTCCAATTCGGTCTGCATGAGCGTCTCGGTGTCGTTGGTCGTACCCGCGCGCTGGGCGGCGGCGGAACCAGCCGCGCCGGCCGGCACATCCTCCACCTCGACCGAGGCGGTGGCGCGATAGTCGGGGGTCGAGGTCAGGATGAAGAGCGCGCCGGCCAGCAAGCAAAGCGCCATGGTGACGAACAGGATGACGCGGTGGCGGCGCAGCACCAGCCAGCAGCGCTGCGCGGCGGCAGCGAGGCGGGCGTTGAACCCTGCTCCGCTGCTATCCGCATCATCGCGCATCGGAAAAGCCGGCAGTCCCATCAGTGATTTCCATCCAGCGCGATGAATCCGGTGGCGAGCGCAGGCAGGGCCAGCAGCGCGCCGCCCACTATGGCCTTGGCGCGCGACAGGCCGACAATGACCATGTCGCCCGGCAGGATTTCTGGATCGGACGCACGCCCCTTGCGAATAGCGGACAGGTCGAACAGCGCCGCCTGCCGCTGGCCATCCAGTTGACGTATGACGACGACCTGATCGAGGCCGGCGAGCCGGGTCGGCCCCTTCGCCAGGGCGACCGCCTGCAACAGGGTCAGCCGCCCTTCGACCGGATAGAGGCCGGGTTCGCGCACTTCGCCATCCAGCGTGACGCGGCGACCCACGGCCTTCTTCACAAACAGCGTGACCTGCGGCGAGACCAGATAGCGTTCGCCCAGCCGCCCCGCGATCACGTCGCCTGCTTCGCTGGCGGTCAGTCCCGCAACCGACACGTCGCCCACCAGCGGCATGCGGATCATGCCAGCCGCTGTGACCTGCGCATCTTCCAGCGACAGGCCGGGCTCATGATAGACTTGAATACGCAGCACATCGTCGGGCGCAATGCGATAATCCATCCCGATGGCAGGTGGCGGCGGGATCGCCGCATAGGCGGCCTCGCCCCGCGGCGCATCCTCCACGGTCGCGCACGCGCCCAGCAGCGCGCAGGCGGCGAGCGCTGCAATCGATCCTTTGATGCTGTCCCCGCGCTTCATCCGCGCTCCCGCCCCGACTTACCCCAGATGAGGCCGGGGGTTAACGGCGCGGCACGGTGATGGCAACCACGGACGGGACAGGCCGAATGGACCCGCCAGCCGTCAGACAGCGAGACGGTCGGGCGCCGGCTGCGCCAGGCGGCGCGGCTGATCGGGCCAGATTCCACGTGTGTCATAGACAGCCTTGCCGGCGCGTTCATCGACGGGGACGGATTTGAACATGTCATGATCGACTAGAATGACGAAAACGCCGCATTGTTCCAGTGCCGTATCGAGATCGATCAGTTCGGCCCCCGTTCCGGCAAATTCCATGGGTAGCGCCTGGGCATAGGGTTCGACCAGCTTGATACGGCGGCCGTAACGACGCGCCAGTCGCGCGGCGACCTTCACCGCGGGACTTTCGCGGAAGTCGTCGATATTGGCCTTGAAGGCCAGGCCGAGGCAGGCGACGTCTTCGCCGCCGAAGCTGTCGATCATGTCCGATGCCTTGGCCACGACATAATCGGTCTTGCCATCATTCACTTCGCGCGCGGTGCGGATGATGCGGGCATTTTCCGGGTCGCCATGGACGATGAACCAGGGATCGACCGCGATGCAATGGCCACCGACACCGGGACCGGGCGACAGGATATTGACGCGCGGATGGCGGTTGGCGAGGCGGATCACCTCCCACACGTCGATGTCCATATTCTCCGCAATCACCGACAATTCATTGGCGAAGGCGATGTTGACGTCGCGGAAGCTGTTTTCGACCAGCTTGACCATTTCGGCCGCGCGGGCGGTGGTGGTGATGCAGGCGCCGCGCACGAACTGGCGATAAAAGCCCAGCGCCTTGCGCGCGCAACGAGGCGTGATGCCGCCGATGCAGCGATCATTGTCGATCAGTTCAACGAGGATGCGCCCCGGCAGCACGCGCTCAGGGCAATAGGCGATGGCGATGTCGCCCTGCGTCCCCTGCCCTGGCATTTTGAGGTCGGGACGGATGGTGCCGATCACGTCGCGCATCGCTTCGGTCGTGCCGACGGGCGAGGTTGATTCAAGGATTACCGTATCGCCGGCCTTGAGCACCGGGGCGATCGTGCGCGCGGCTTTAAGGACATAGGAAATGTCTGGCGCGCGATCTTCCGATACCGGGGTCGGCACGGCGATGATGAAGACGTCGCTTTCCTCGACTTCCAGGCTGGCGCGCAGGTTGCCGCGTGCGACCACGCCCTGGACCAGGCCGTCCAGGTCGACTTCCTCGATATGGACGCGGCCGCTATTGACCGTTTCGACCACATGGGCGGAAACATCGACGCCCACCACCTGCGCGCCGCCACGCGCAATGAGCGCGGCGGTCGGCAGGCCGATATAGCCAAGGCCAATGACGGAAACCTTTTGCTTGGCGTCGACGGGCATGAGGCGGACAATCCTTCAAACGGTGAATTCGCCCGCTTTTGTGCCCGGAAATGCTGAAGATTTCGGTAACGCTCCGGTTACCTTGCTCTAACCCCTAGCGATAACGAGGCAAAGGCTGGCGCGCCATGTGCATGGGTGAGCGCACGACCGGCGTGGTGATGATCTTGGTCTTCATTAATGTGCGGATGCGATCGGCGCCATCGGGATTGAGCAGAACGACACGGGTGCCGCCCGATGACAGGGGTTCGATGGTCGAAATGGCGATGGCGTGACGCGTGCAGAGCGCTGTGACATCATCCACGGGCGCGTTCAGATTGATGGCGCGGCTCATGCGGACGGCCCCGTCAGGCACAGGGTGACGTTGGCGCGAATCGAGAAGGTCATGAGACAGGCTCCTTGCGTGGCAAGCGGGAGCGCGATCTGTCTCTCGGTCGTAGCGAATGCTTGCAGGCAGATTTCGCGGCGATGCCGTCGCCTAGCAGATGCCGCCCGCAACGTCGCTGCTTTTATTCCGTCAACGTGGCCCCAGCACCAATCACCGCGGCGATTCGCGCCGCCGCCTGGCCATCGCCGAAGGGATTATGGGCCCGCGCCATCGCCTGATAGGCATCTTCATCGTCCAGCAACGCCAGCACCTCTCGCACGATACGGTCGCGGTCCGCGCCGACCAGCCGGGCCGTACCCGCCTCCACGCCTTCGGGCCGCTCGGTCGTCTCGCGCATCACCAGCACCGGCTTGCCCAGCGAGGGCGCTTCCTCTTGCACGCCGCCGCTGTCGGTCAGCACGAGGTAGCACATGTCGAGCAAGCGAACGAAATGCGGATAGTCGAGCGGCTCGATCATCGCGACATTGGGCAGGTCGCCGAGCACGGCGTCCATTACCGGACGGACATTGGGATTGGGGTGAACGGGGAAGATCACCGCCACGTCGGGGCGCGTGGCGATATCGGCGATCGACTGCGCGATCGCCTCCATCCCGCCGCCGAAATTTTCGCGCCTATGGCTGGTGACGGCCACGATTCGCTTGTCGGCGAAGCGCGCGGCCAGACCATCCAGCCCGCTGGCCAGCGCCGGTTCCGCCAACAGCCGATCGCGCGTGGCCAGCAGCGCGTCGATCACGGTGTTGCCGGTGACGTGGATGCTGGCGGCGTCACGGCTTTCACGGAGCAGTGCGTCTGCCGCGGCCTGGGTCGGCGCAAAATTCATGTCGGCGATACAGGCGACGACGCGGCGGTTCACTTCCTCCGGCCACGGATGATGGATGTCGCCGCTACGCAGGCCGGCCTCGACATGGGCGACCGGAATCTTGCGGTAATAGGCGGCCAGGCTGGCGACCATGGTCGTCAGCGTATCGCCATGGACGACGATGCGGTCCGGCTTTTCCGCGTCGAATGCCTTGCCCAGTTCCACGATCAGTTTGGCGGTCAGCCCGTCCAGCGTCTGGTTGGGGACCATAACGTCCAGATCGATGTCCGGCACGATCCCGGCAATCGCCAGCACTTGGTCCAGCAAGCCGCGATGCTGCGCCGTCACGATGACGCGCGTGTCCACGCCTGGCTGCGCGCGCAGCGCATGGATAACCGGGAACATTTTGATCGCTTCGGGCCGCGTCCCGAACACCAGCGCTACTTTCACATTTGCTCCTTCGCGTGCCGTTACCTGCCGTGCGGCGGTATCATCGTGTGGCAGAAATTGGTAACCAGCGGCTGAACGCCATGGTCACAACGGCCGCTGCAATGCAGCGAATTGAAATATATGCGGCCTATGATAGAGGTCCGCTTAATCACCACGCCTTACGGAGCTCAACAAATCCATGAAAATCACGATGATCGGCACGGGTTATGTTGGGCTTGTATCAGGAGCCTGTTTTGCGGATTTCGGTCATGACGTGGTGTGCGTGGACAAGGATGCCGGCAAGATCGCGGCGATCGAGGCCGGGCGGATGCCGATTTTCGAGCCGGGGCTGGACAAGCTGGTAGGCGATAATGCCGCATCGGGTCGGCTGACCTTCACCACCGATCTGGCCGCCGGGGTGAAGGGCGCGGACGCGATCTTCATTGCGGTGGGTACGCCCTCGCGCCGGGGCGATGGCCATGCCGATCTGTCCTATGTCTATGCGGCGGCGCGGGAAATCGTAGAGGCACTGGACGCGCCCGCGGTGATCGTGACCAAATCGACGGTGCCGGTGGGCACCGGCGACGAAGTCGAGCGGATCGCGCGTGAATTGAAGCCCGACCTTGATATACAGGTCGTGTCCAACCCCGAATTCCTGCGCGAAGGCGCGGCCATCGGCGACTTCAAGCGGCCCGACCGCGTCGTGGTGGGCACCACGGGCAGCGAGCGCGCGATCGCGGTGATGAGCCAGGTCTATCGCCCGCTCAACCTGAACCAGGCGCCATTGATGTTCACCGGCCGCCGCACTGCCGAGCTCATCAAATATGCCGCCAACGCCTTCCTGGCGACCAAGATCACCTTCATCAACGAGATGGCCGACCTGTGCGAGGCGGTCGGCGCAGAAGTGCAGGACGTGTCACGCGGCATTGGCCTGGACAACCGCATCGGCAGCAAGTTCCTGCACGCAGGGCCAGGCTATGGCGGTTCCTGCTTTCCCAAAGATACGCTGGCGCTAGTCAAGACCGGCCAGGATTATGACACCCCGATCCGCATCGTCGAGACGGTGGTGCAGGTCAACGACCTGCGCAAGCGGGCGATGGGCCGCAAGATCGTCAAGGCGATGGGCGGCGACGCCCGTGGCAAGACGGTCGCGTTGCTGGGCCTGACCTTCAAGCCCAATACCGACGACATGCGCGACGCCCCCAGCCTCGCCATCGTCCAGGCATTGGAAGACGCCGGCGCGGAGATCGTCGCCTATGATCCCGAAGGCATGGACATCGCCGCGCCGATGATGCCGAACGTCACCATGGCCAAGGACGCCTATGAAGCCGCCCGAGGCGCCGATGCGGTTGTGCTGGTCACCGAATGGGACATCTTCCGCGCGCTCGACCTTAAGCGCCTCGCTGCGACCATGAACGGCACGGCGCTGATTGACCTGCGCAACATCTATCCCGCCGAAGAGATCGCAACCGCCGGCCTTGCGCTGTCCCGCGTCGGTGGATGAGCAGAAGGCGGGGCGTCCTGACGACGCCCCGCTTATTCGCCATCACTGGCCCCGCCTGCATCACTGGCTGATCGCAGCGGCTATGCTGTTCGCGATGGGGATCGCCGTCCCGCTCTTTGCCGCCTTCATCTGAGGTGGCGGCAACGGATCAGGCCTTGATCTTCCAACCGCGTTTGAGCAGCATATAGCATAGCCCGCCGAATATTAGGTTCAGCCCCAGCAGCACGCTGCTGCCCACCACGACATTGATGTCCGCCGCCGCGACGAAGCCGTAGCGGAAGCCGGAGATGATGTAGAAGAAGGGATTGGCGTGGCTGATCGCCTGAAATGCGGGGGGCAGCCGGTCGATCGAATAAAAGGTGCCCGACAGCAGCGCGAGCGGTCCGATCACGAAATTGGTGATCGCGGCGCCATGATCGAATTTTTCGGCCCAGATTGATGTCAGCACACCGAAGAACGCAATGAAGCTGGTGCCAAGCAGGCCGAACCAGGCGACGGCCCATAGATGCGCGGGCGTGACATGGACGCCGGGCCACAAGGCCATGGCCAGCCACAAAGCGAAGCCGACGAACATCGCGCGCGTGACGGAGGACGCGACCAGTGCGAACAGCAATTCACCCACGGCTATCGGCGGCATCAGATAATCGACCAGCGTGCCCTGCACCTTGCCCACCATCAAAGCGAAGCTGGCATTGGCGAAACAGGCGTTGATCATGCCCATGATGATCAGGCCCGGCGCGATGAAGTCGGCGAAAGGCACTGCTTCGCCACGCAGCATCACCGTCCGTCCACTGCCGCCCAACGCGACGATGAAGATCACCAGGAACATCAGCGTCGTGATCGCCGGCGCCCAGACGGTCTGGAGCTGCACCTTCAAAAAGCGTCGCACTTCCTTGGCGTAGAGTGCCCAGGTGCCCGCCCAGTTGATGTTGCGAATCTGCGGTACCCCCGGTTCGGGGAAAGGCGGCTGGACCGCAGGCATGGCGTGAATTTTGGGCTGGTCGTTCATGATGGGATCGACTATCGGCTGGTGCGTTATGCCGCAAGGGGTAAGGTCCAAGGATTTGAACCAGCGGCGCGGCTTCCCATATAGGAAGTCATAGACGATTTGTGAGGAGTTTTTCATTGTCCTGGACCGACGAGCGTATCGACCAGCTCAAGGGGATGTGGGAGCGCGGCCTGACCGCCAGCCAGATCGCCGATGAGCTTGGCGGCGTCAGCCGCAATGCGGTGATCGGCAAGGCGCATCGCCTGGGCCTGCAATCCCGCCCTTCGCCGGTCAAGGCGAACGAAGCGCCCAAGAAGGCCGCCGCCCCCGCGCCCCGCAAGGCCGCGCTCGCCCCGGACGTGGAAGCGCCCCGCGCCGCTGCGCCTGTCGCGTCGGCTCCTGCGCCTGCCCGCGCCCCCGTTGCCCCGCCGGCAGCGCCTGCGACACCGGTGCCGGCCGCGCCAGTCGCTACCGACGCACCGCCCCCGCCGCCGCAGCCGCGCATCATTTCGGTCGGCCCTGGCGGCTTCCTGCGCCAGGGTCCGGGCGACCAGCAGGCGCCCATCCCGCCCGCCCCGCCCCGCCGCCTGGTGCCGGCCAAGCCGAGCGCGGAGATTGCGGACAAGACGACGCTGCTCGACCTGACCGAACGGATCTGCAAATGGCCGATGGGTCATCCGGGCGAACCGGACTTTCATTTCTGCGGCGAGCAGGTGAACCCCGGCTTCCCTTATTGTGTCGAACATTGCGGCCGCGCCTATCAGGCGCAACTGCCGCGCGGCACGCGCCGCCCGCCTCCGCCCCTGCCCTTTGGCGGTCCGCGGGTCCGCTAAACGCTTACGCCAGATGTTAAAAAAGCCCGGCTTCCTGGTGGAAGCCGGGCTTTTTTAGCTGTTGGCTATCATCAGAAGCGATAGCTGGTCGTGATCATGACGCTTTGTGTATCAAACTTGTCGCCACGGTTGATGCTGGCGCCGCCTGACGGGGTGATGCGAAAGGGGTTGGTCGCGGGCGCCGTACCTGCGCCGACATCGACGCGATAGTCGTCGGCATTATAGCGAGTCCAAAGATAGCGAGCGCCGATCGAGAAATTGCTCGACACCTTCGCCTCGATACCGCCGCCCATATTCCAGCCCCAAGCGTCTTCCTTGCTGTCAACGGACGTGAAGCTGTTGGCCGCGTTGCTGGTGGTGAAATTGTTCTTCACCTTCGCGTAGGACAGGCCGCCGGTGATATAGGGCATGATGCCGCCGGGGGTGGTGTAACCCAAGCGCGCACGCAGATTTGCGTTCCAGTCGATTTTGCGGCGCATGGTGTAGAAAGCTGGGGTGGTCGAATATTCACTGACCTTGTCATCGATGTAGGACTTGCCGCCTTCGGCAACCACGCCTGCGACGATGCTGCCGAACTGGCGATCATAGCCGACATGGCCCATCCAAGCGATCGCATCCTTGTCGCCATCGCAACCGCTGGCTGGGGTCGATCCCCGTGCCGCGCCGCCGCATGTGCCGGGGGAAAAGGCGTTCGCGCCCGTGGTCGTACGAATGACGTCATTATAATCGCCATCCGCATCGGTATCGAACCGTAGATGTTCGTTACCGTCCTTCTTCTGCCAATTATAGCCGAAAGAACCGCCGATATAAGGGCCGGTCCAATCGACGCCCGCGCTGTCTTGGGCGACCGCCGGCATTGAGAAAGCCATGGCCAAGGTTGCACCGAGCGGCGCGATAAAGGTTAGCTTCATAAGATTATCTCCTCATCATATGGAGAATAATCTCCACATTCCGGCCGCTAACGATCGAGACCGAAAATTTGTTGCAGCGCACTTTGTAAGTTTTGATTGCCACTGTGCTTTATGCGCAACGCTTGCGCCTGCCGCGCGCCCGCTTATAGCTTGTGCCATGTCCGAAGACCTGTTCGCCGCCAACACCTCCGCCGCCCCACAATATGACGCTTCCACCATCGAGGTGCTTGAAGGGCTGGAGCCGGTGCGTCGCCGCCCTGGCATGTATATCGGCGGCACCGATGAACGCGCGCTGCATCACCTGGCGTCCGAAGTGCTAGACAACAGCATGGACGAAGCCGTGGCCGGCCACGCGACGAGGATCGAAGTGATGCTGGAAGCCGGCAACAAGCTGACCATCATCGACAATGGCCGCGGCATCCCGGTGGATGCGCATCCCAAATTCCCTGGCAAATCGGCGCTGGAGGTCATCATGACCACGCTCCATTCTGGCGGCAAGTTTGAAGGAAAGGCCTATGCCACATCGGGCGGCCTGCATGGCGTGGGGATTAGCGTGGTCAATGCGCTATCGACCGACACGGTGGTCGAAGTGGCGCGCCACAAGGAACTGTTCAGGCAGAAATTTTCCCGGGGCCTGCCCGTTACGACGCTGGAAAAGGTCGGCGCGGCGCCCAACCGGCGCGGCACGTTGGTCAGCTTCGTCCCTGACACCGAAATTTTCGGCGAACAGAAATTCAAGCCCGCCCGGCTCCATCGCCTGGCCCGGTCCAAAGCCTATCTGTTCGCGGGCGTCGAAATTCGCTGGAAATGTGATCCTTCGCTTATCAGCGATGATACCCCGGCGGAAGCGGTGTTCCAGTTTCCCGGCGGCCTGGCGGATCATCTGAAGGAACAGGTGGCCGACCGCGATTGCGCGACCAGTGTCTTCTTTTCCGGCAATCAGGATTTTCCGGGTACCGCAGGCCGCGTAGAATGGGCGGTCGCCTGGCCGCTCTGGTCGGATGGCAGCTATAGCTGGTATTGCAACACCATTCCGACCCCCGATGGCGGAACCCATGAAGCGGGCCTGCGCACCGCGCTGGTCAAGGGCATCCGCGCCTTTGCCGAATTGATCGGGCAGAAGAAGGGTAAGGATATTACCGCCGACGACATCATGACGTCATCGGAAATCATGCTGTCGGTCTTCATCCGCGATCCCCAGTTCCAGAGCCAGACCAAGGACCGGCTGACCAGCCCCGACGCCGCGCGGCTGGTGGAAAATGCGGTGCGTGATCATTTCGACCATTATCTGACCGACCATATGGACCGTGGCAAGGCGCTGCTCGCCTATGTGCTCGACCGGATGGACGAGCGCTTGAAGCGCAAGCAGGAGAAGGAGGTCAAGCGCAAGACCGCGACCAACAGCCGCAAGCTGCGCCTTCCCGGCAAGCTGACGGATTGTTCGAACGACGACCCGGAAGGCGCTGAAATCTTTCTAGTCGAAGGCGATTCTGCAGGCGGTTCGGCCAAGCAGGCGCGCGACCGCAAGACCCAGGCGATCCTGCCCCTGCGCGGCAAGATATTGAACGTCGCGTCGGCCAATAACGCCAAGATCCTGGCCAATCAGGAAATCGCCGACATGATCCTGGCGCTGGGCTGCGGCACGCGCAAGGATTGCAACCCGGACCATCTGCGCTACGAACGCATCGTCATCATGACCGACGCCGACGTCGACGGCGCGCACATCGCCACGCTACTCATGACCTTCTTCTTTCAGGAAATGCCCGAACTGGTGCGGCGCGGCCATCTCTATCTGGCCCAGCCGCCGCTCTATCGCATCGTGTCGGGCGGCAAGAGCCTTTACGCCAAGGATGATGCCCATCGCGAAGCGTTGATGGCCAAGGAGTTCAAGGGCAAGAAGGTGGAGGTCAGCCGCTTCAAGGGACTGGGCGAAATGAACCCCATGCAACTGCGCGAAACGACCATGGACCCCAAGAGCCGGATGCTGATCCGCATCACCCTGCCCGACGATGTCGAGGACCGGGCGCAGGTGCGCGATCTGGTCGACCGGCTGATGGGCACCAACCCTGCCCATCGCTTCGCCTTCATCCAGGAAAATGCAGCGGCGGTGGACGAGGAAGCGATCGACGCTTGAATAGGGCCATGGTCCGTCAGAAGCGTGCTCCTGCGAAGGCAGGAGCACGCTGTGCTCGGCTCATTGTCCTGCTATTCCTGTCCGTCATGGCCTTATTCCCTTCCTCTTCCCGCGCCACGCCCTCAACCGCCTATCAGGCCCGCGCCGAACAATTGCTGCGCATCCTAAGCGCCCCCGGCGGCGAGGAGGCCTATTTCTCCACTCTCTTTCTCGACGCCGTGCCGGTCGATCGCTGGCGCGTGATCGCCGCTGACCTGCGCGCCCAGCATGGCGAACCGCTGGCGCTCGGCGCAGTGCGCACCGACAGCGCCACCGCAGGCCAGGTCGAAATCCATTATGAACGCGCCACCGTGGGTTTTACCCTGGTAGTCGCGCCGCAGGCGCCTCATCTGGTCGTCGGCCTGCATATCGTGGGCGCCCGCACCGCCAATGACAGCCTGGACAAGGTCATGGCGGACATTGCCGCCCAGCCCGGCACCGCAAGCTTTGCGATCGCCCAACTGACGAATACGGGCCCGCAGTTACTGCGCGCCCACCGCGCTGACGCGCAGATGGCGACCGGCTCCAGCTTCAAACTCTATATCCTGGCCGAACTGGCGCGCGCGACAGCGGCGCGGGAGCGGCGCTGGACCGATGTCGTGCCGCTTGGTCCAAAGAGCTTTTCCGGGCGGCTGATGAATTGGCCCGACCGCGCGCCGATGACACTGCACAGCCTGGCGACCGCGATGATCGCCGAAAGCGACAATAGCGCAAGCGATACGCTGTTAGCGGCGTTGGAACGCGATCTGGTGGACGCTATGGTGGCGACGACCGGTCATGCCGATGTGGCCAAGGCGCTGCCGGTTCTAAGCACCGCCGAAGCCTTCGCGCTCAAAATGCCCGCCAATGCCGACCTGCGTCGGCGCTACGAAGCGGGATCGCTTGCCGACCGCCGTGGACTGCTGCGCGATGCGGCGTCACGCCTTACCGCCGACAAGGTGGATGTAGGCAGCGTCGCCGAAATACCCACCGCGATCGACAGCATCGAATGGTTCGCATCGCCAAAGGACATGATCGGCCTGCTCGACTGGCTGCGCCTTCATGGTGGCGACGCGCTGCCGATCCTGGCGGTCAATCCCGGCATCCCCCCCGCGGATGCGAAACGCTGGCGCTATCTGGGTTATAAGGGCGGCAGCGAACCCGGCGTGATGGCGATGAACATGCTGGCGCAGGCGCAGGACGGGCGATGGTATGGGGTTAGCGCCAGTTGGAACAACTCCGCCGCGCGGCTGGAAGAACCAAAGCTGGTGGCGCTGATGACCAGGGCGCTTAACTTGCTGGCTGAATAGGGTTTGGCCTCTCTGCCGACGCGGGATCATACTCTTCCGCCAACCATGTCTGCGCCTCTTCCATGGCGAGGAATACGCGCACTCTGGGATGGACCAAAGTCCGTTCCGCCTGTGCCCTGTTCAATTGGCTGCCAACGACCACCGCCGTTCGTCCGCTGGTCAGCGTCATGCCGCCGCGCATGATGCCGGCGAGCAGATCGGCAACTTCGTTCGACTGCACCGGAAAATCGAACGATTCGACGATGACGTTGAAATCGTCACGGATCGCCCTGGCCTGATGGGCCTTCAATCCCACCTCTTTGGCGAGAGCGACAACATTGTCCGGCTTCCAGAAGCCTTCGACCTTCATGGTCAGGCAATTGGTTCGGGGGTCATAATTTACGTGAAACATCTCAGTCCCGATTGAAGCGACTTAGGCCGTCAACGCCTCGACCAGTGCCTTGACCTTTTTCTGCCGCCACTGGGGCAGCGGCGCGATCAGCCAATAGGCGAGCAGCGTCGGCGTCGTGTCACCGACCTGTCGCACCCGGCCCGCCGCCAGATCCGCCTGCGCCAGCAGCAACGGCACGCGGGCGCGGCCAAACCCGCTGATCGCCGCCTCGATCGCAAGGCCACCGTCGGCGACACGGATGATTGCGGGCTTGTCGCCCGCCGGGCATCCGGGCCAGTCGATGCGATGATCGGGGCCGCCGGCCGCCGCCTCGACCGTGACATAAGCGGCTTCGCCGATCTTCACGCCTTCATGCTCGCCCGCGCCATCGGCCAGCCGTATCGCGATGTCGAGATTGGCCTCGGTGAAGTCGAGCGCTTCGTCCGCGGCTATGAGTTGGAACGTCAGGTCCGACTGGCCGGCGGCATAGGCGGCCAGGCGCGGCTGGAGCCATTTGCCGGTGATGTCGCGTGGCGCAGCGATGGTCAGCGCGTGGCTGGACTGCCCCGCCTGCATCGCCCGCACGGCTTCCTCAAACTCCAGGAAGCCGGCGCGCAACGCGTCGAGGCCCGCCTCCGTCTCCGGGGTCAGTTCCAGCCCCTTGGGCGTGCGGCGGAACAGGACGACGCCCAGCATATCCTCCAGCGCGCGGATCTGCTGCCCCACGGCGGCGGGCGTCACCGCCAGTTCGTCGGCGGCACGGGTGAAGGACAGGTGCCGGGCGGCCGCGTCCAGCACGCGCAGGCCGTTGAGCGGCAAATGGGTCCGCTTCATTCGGCCACCGCGGGCGCAATCAGGGCGAAATGGGGGATCGCCACATCGAACGTCTCGCCGCCGACACCGATCATGCGATAACTGCCCTTCATCGACCCGGTCGGCGTATTGAGCGGGCAACCCGATACATAATCATAGCTTTTCCCCGGCTGCACCACCGGCTGTTCCCCAACCACGCCGTCGCCATCGACCATATGCTGCGCGCCGCGCCCATCGGTGATGATCCAGTGGCGGGTCAGGAGTTGCACCGGCTGGTCGCCCTGATTTTCGATGCGGATATGGTAGGCCCAGAACCAGCGGCCCCGATCCGGCTCCGACTGTTCGGGTAGGAAGGTGACCGCGACATGGACGATGATGTCCCGCGTGGTGGCGTGGAAGGGGAAGAGTGCGTTCACGTCTCAGAAATGCGCCCTAACCCCCTCATCCGTCAACGCCCTATCGACCGCAGCGCCTGATCGAGGTCGGCGATGACGTCGTCCGCATCCTCCAGACCTACATTGAGGCGCAGCATGTCTTCGGTGATGCCGACTTCCAGCCGCGCGGCTTCCGCCATGCCGAAATGGGTGGTGGAGGCCGGATGAGTCATCAGCGAACGCGAATCACCGATATTATTGCTGATATCGACCAGTTCCAGGCCGTTGAGCAGGCCGTGCGCTTCCGCCCGGCCGCCACCGACATAAAGCGAGAAGATCGGCCCGGCCAAATCCATCTGGGACATGGCAAGGGCGTGCTGGGGGTGGCTTGGCAGACCTGGATAAAGGACTTTGGCCACGCGGCTTTCCAGAAATGTCGCGACCTTGAGCGCATTTTCGCTCTGGCGGCGGATGCGCAGGTCAAGCGTCTCCAGCCCCTTGAGCACTACCCAGGCGTTGAAGGCGGCCAGCGTCGGGCCGGTGTTGCGGTGGAAGGGCAACAGCACATTGTCGATCCAGTCGCGCGTGCCGCAGATCGCGCCGGCCAGGACGCGGCCCTGCCCGTCCATCATCTTGGTCGCGCTATAGGCCACGACGTCCGCGCCGAAGTCCATCGGCCGCTGCAAGGCGGGCGTGGCGAAGGCGTTGTCCACGACGCTGGTGATGCCATGCGCCTTCGCAATGGCGCACACCGCCGCAAGATCGACGATGTCCATCGTGGGGTTAGCGGGCGTTTCGAAGAAAAAGACCTTGGTATTGGGGCGGATCGCCGCTTCCCAGGCGGCAGTGTCGCTGCCGTCGATCGTCGTCGTCTCGATCCCGAATTTGGGCAGCAGCGTATCGGTCAGCCAGCGGCACGAGCCGAAGGCGGCCTTGGCGCCCACGACATGATCGCCCGCCGACAATTGGCACAGCAAGGCCGCCGTCATCGCGGCCATGCCGGTAGCGGTCGCGCGGCACGCCTCCGCCCCTTCGAGCAAAGCTATACGCTGTTCCAGCATCTCCACGGTCGGGTTCTGAAGCCGCGAATAGGTCATGCCGACCTGCTCGCCGGCGAAGCGCGCGGCAGCGTCTTCCGCCCGATCATAGCTATAGCCGCTGGTCAGAAACAGGGCTTCGGACGTCTCGCCATATTCGCTGCGCGCCGTGCCACCCCGGATCGCCAGCGTCGCAGGCTTCCAGTTCTTGGTGATGTCAGGATTCTGACCGCTTTTCCGCTTCATATCGCTTTCCGCATGTCCATCGTCACTTGCGGCGTGGCGCCGCCCAATATCTCAGCCATCTGGCTCATGTCGCCATTACCGCCCGACAGGATAACCGCAACCTTCTTGCCGCGCATCGCATCCTTTTCCTGCATGAGCGCGGCCAAGGCAACGGCGCCTGCCCCTTCGGCCAGATTATGCGTGTCCTGCCAGTAGATGCGGATCGCCTGCGCCACTTCATCATCGGTGACGCCGACGAAGCGGTCGGCGCGCGGCCCGAAATAGTCGAGCGCCGCCTGAATCGGGGTGCACACGGCGACACCATCGGCAAAGGTGTGGGCGGTGGGGCTGGACACCAGTCGTCCGGCTTCGAAGCTGCGCTTGGCCGCATCGACATGGGCGGAAACGACGCCGACGACTTTGACCTTGAGGCCGAGCGCGTCACGCGCCGCGATGGTGCCGCACAGGCCCGATCCGCAGCCAACCGGGACATAAACGGTGTCGAGGTCAGGCACCGCGTCGAACAGTTCCAAGCCGTAGCTGGCTACGCCGCGGACCAGTTCGTCATGATAGGCCGGGACCATGAACAGGCCTTGCTCGGCTGAGAGGCGGATCGCTTCCGCCTTGGCGCTGTCGAAATCATGGCCATGTTCGATCAGGGTCGCGCCGAACGCGCGCATCGCCGCGTTCTTTTCCAACGCGTTGCCATGGGGCACGACGATGGTGGCGGCGATGCAGGCGGCGGTGGCGGCGCGCACCTGCGCCTGGCCATGATTGCCGCGGGTGGCCGTGATGATGCCCTTCACATGCGGGTGAGTGCGCCGCAGCCAGTCGATATAGGTGATCGCGCCCCGCGCCTTGAACGCGCCGGTAGGCGTATGATTCTCATGCTTGACCCACAGGTCGCAACCGGACCGCCGGCCCAGCAACGGCCAGGCATATTGCGGGGTCGGCGGCACCTGAGCATGGATCATGTCGGCGGCGGCGCGGAGGCTGTGCAGAGAGAAGTCGTTCATCCCGCCGCGCTAATCGTTAAGCCAGGCATGGGACAGGACCGATGCTTCGCAATTGGCCCTGTAAGTGGCCCTTCCCCACCAGGCCGATCAGGCCGCCCGGCGCGGCGCTTCCGCCATGAGTGGATGCAGATGCCGCTCCTCCCACGCCATGCGGTCGAGAAGACCCTGCTGCAATGCCAGCACGGCGTCGCGATAGCCCTGCCAGTCCCGTTCGATCTGCGCGGGCGTCCAGTGCTTGATGTGGTCGCTGTAGCGCAGGAACAGCGCGACGATCGCACGGCTGTGCTCCCGCGCCACCGGGTCGGCCTGAACCGCCATCGGTCCGGCCCGCAAGGCGACGACCATCGCGTCTTCCCGGCCCATATGATCGCGGAATAATTGCGAGAAGGCGATGCGCCTGCGGGTGATGTCCGGCAGCGCCTCCGGTCCGTGGGCGCGCATGACGTGCGCGAATTCCCGCATCATGCCCCGCAAGGCATCATGGTCCTGTTTCAATTCCATCAACATTCTGCGTCCCCATTTTTGTTTAGATCGGTCTGCGAACGCAAAAGTTAAGGAAATTTCCCCGCTATGCGACGAACGGAGCGGTCAGAGCACCGCAAGGACGGCGTCGCCCATCGCCACGGTCGACATGGTTCCGCCCAGGTCGGGCGAGCGTGCGCCGTTGGCCAGCGCCTTCGCCACCGCGGTTTCGATCCGGTCAGCCTGTTCGGGCAGACCCAGCGAATAGCGCAGCATCATCGCCGCCGAGAGGATCGTCGCCAGCGGGTTGGCCTTGCCGGTGCCGGCGATGTCGGGGGCGGAGCCGTGGATCGGCTCGTACAGGCCCTGGCCGGTGCCGTTGAGCGTGGCCGACGCCAGCATCCCGATGGAGCCGACGCACATGCTCGCCTGATCCGAAAGGATGTCGCCGAACAGGTTGCCGGTGACGATGACGTCGAACTGGCCGGGGTTGCGGACCAGCTGCATCGCGGCGTTATCGACATACATGTGACTCAATGCGACGTCGGGATAATCGGCCGACACTTCGATCACGACGTCGCGCCACAATTGGCTGGTTTCCAGCACATTGGCCTTGTCCACCGAACAAAGCTTGCCGCGGCGGGCGCGGGCGGCCTGGAAGCCGGCATGGGCGATGCGCCGCACTTCGGCTTCGTTATACGACATGACATCATAGCCTTCGCGCAGGCCGTCGGCGGTGGTGCGAAAGCCCTTCTCGCCGAAATAGACGTCACCATTGGTTTCGCGGACGATCAGCAGGTCGATGGCGCTGGCGACTTCGGGGCGCAGCGCGGATTCGTCGGCCAGTTCGGGAAAGACCTTGGCGGGGCGCAGGTTGGAGAAGAGGCCCAGTGCCTTGCGCAGGCCCAAAATCGCCTGTTCGGGGCGCAGGTGGCGCTCCAGAGAATCGCAGTCGGGATCGCCCACCGCGCCGAACAGGATAGCGTCCGCACGGTGCGCGATCGCCAGCGTTTCAGGGGGCAGCGGATGGCCGACTGCCTTATAGGCCGCGCCGCCGACCAGCCCGTCTTCATAGGTCAGGCCGGGGATCGCCAGCGCGTCAAGCACGCGGACGGCCTGCGCCACGATTTCGGGACCGATGCCGTCTCCGGGGAACAGGGCGATCAACATGGCGAGACTCCTTATAGTGCGTGCCTGATATTGCGTGGCTGATATGACGTGGCTGATATTACGTGGCTGGCCCTTATGGAGACAGAAGGTTTCACGCAACCGCCCTTTTCAGCCGATCGACCAGTCTTTCGCGCGCCGCGAGGATATCTGCGCGCCGATCAATCAGGATCGAGCGTTCAAGGAAGAAGCCGGTGAGGCGCAGTCCATTCACTATCTGAGTCCAGTCGCCCATGCCGCCTTCGATCAGGAAGGGGGGCAGCGGCAGCAGGCGGGCTTCGTAGCCGACCGCCGCCGCGCGACTGACCGCCGCGGCGCTGCGGGGGCTGACATAGGCAAGATCGTCGGTATCGCCCATCGCGGCACAACGGGTCAGGTCCAGGCCAAAGCCCAGCTCGGCCAGCAGCAGAAGTTCATAGCGCACCAGCGCTACCGCCCAACCCCGTGCGGCAGGCGCCGCCTCCACCGCGCTCAGCACGCCGTCGAGCGCCTGATGCAAGGCGGGATAGGGTGTCCCTTCGGGCAGGGAGGCGGCGGTCAGGGCGCAGCTCCAGTCGATCGCTACGGCTGGCAGCGGTTCGGCCAACAGGGGCGCGCGGCTCTGCGCCAGTTCCACCGTCAGTCCGGCCAGTTGATCCTCCGTCCGGGCGCGGAAATCTGCCTTGACGATATTGCCGGGCAGCAACACCGGGCGCAAAGTGCGCGACCGGCCGCCGCGAACATAGCCGTGCAGGAGGCCGTGATCAGGCGTCAGCAACCGCACGATCGCGCCATGTTCGCCATGATGGCGGACGGCGCAGACGATGGCGGTGGTGGTCAGGCTGGGCATGGCGCCTGCCTGTACGGGCAAGCGGCACAGTAGGAAAGCGGTTCGCCCTTCACCCCGACCTATAGACGCTCTTCAAATTCATGAATTCGTGCAGGCCGAAGGGACCGAGTTCGCGGCCATGGCCGGAGCGTTTGACACCGCCGAAGGGGGCTTCGGGGGCCGAGGCGAGCATCTGGTTCACCGCGGTCATGCCCGCCTGAATGTCGCGGATGAAGCGCGCCTCTTCCGCTTCGTCCGCCGTCCAGACCGATGAGCCGAGGCCGAAGGGTATGGAGTTGGCTATGGCGATGGCGTCATCGATGTCGCTCGCCTTGAAGAGCATGGCGATGGGGCCGAAAATCTCCTCCCCCATCAGCGCCGGATCGATCGGCACGTCGGTCAATATACCGGCGGTCATGTAAGCGCCGGGGCCTGGCAGCGCTCCGCCGCCAATCAGGGTCGCGCCCGCCGCCTGCATCTTCCAGATCTGTTCCTGCACGGTGCGGCGCTGTTCCTCACTGGAAAGCGGTCCCATGTCGGTGGCGGGGTCGAACGGATCACCCGCCTTGACCGCCGCCATCGCGGCCGAGAAGCGGTCGAGGAAGGCGTCGTAAATGTCGGCATGGACGATCATCCGCTTGCCGCAGATGCAGGATTGGCCCGTATTCTGGACCCGCGCCGTCACCGCCTGCTTCACCGCCGCGTCGAGATCGGCCGAGGGCATGACGATGAACGGATCGGCACCGCCCAGTTCCAGCACCACCTTTTTCAGCGCCCTGCCCGCCTGTTCCGCCACGGCGCGGCCAGCGCCCTCGCTGCCGGTCAGGGTCACGGCGGCGACGCGATCATCGGCGATGATCGCCGCGACAGCGTCGGAGCGGATCGGCAGGTTTTGGAACAGACCATCAGGCGCGCCGGCCACGGCCATCATCTCCTGCATCAGCGCGGCGACGCCCTGCACATTGCTGGCGTGCTTGAGCAGGCCGACATTACCGGCGAGGATGCAAGGGGCGAGGAAGCGGACGACCTGCCAGTAAGGGAAATTCCACGGCATCACCGCCAGCACCGGGCCGATCGGCAGCCAGACATAATCGGCCTTGCCCCCCGCGGCGAGCGGGATGCTGCCGCCCTCCAGCATGGCGGGGCCGGCTTGCGCATAATGGCGGAAGGCGGCGACGCATTTGTCGACCTCCGCCAGCGCGGATTTCAGCGTCTTGCCCATTTCCAGCGTCGCCATGCGGGCGAGCCGATCGCGATGGGCGTGATAGGCGTTGGCGAGCGTGGTGAGGAGCGCGGTGCGGTCTGCGATGGGGGTGGTCCGCCATGTCGCGAAGGTCGCGGTCGCTTGGTCGAGCGCGGCGTCGATCTGCGCTTGGGTCAATGGGTCGTGGGCGGCGATTTCTTCTCCGGTGGCGGGGTTGATACTTTTCATGGGTAGGCTCCGGGGTGATTCGGGGATGGACGGCGATGGAAGTCGCCTTTGCAGGGTCAAAACGCGGTCATGGTGCCGAAGTTCACACCGTCACTGGATATGAAAAAACTCGGTAAAATGGTGACAATCGTATCGCCGAAGCAAAGGTCGGGTGGCTGGCACGCGCCGCCGACGCGCCATGTAGGTCATAGTTACGCACGCCTGACGCGCCGGGTGGGTCACGGCTATTTTCGGTGCGGGGGGAGCCAAGCGAGAGATCAGGAGGAGCATGCGGATCATTCGACAGGATAGATCAGAGAAAATCCTACATTGGTAGAGGATGTGTTCTGGCGCGCAGGGGGAAGGCAGCGGGATGCCGGGTGAAGCCAGGCATGACGGGAGAGGAGTGACTGAGAACGATCATTCTTGGTCTTCAAATATGCGGGTGCCATTATTTGGAGGCTGCCACTCCTCTTATCGTCACCCCAGCGAAGGCTGGGGTCTCAGGCGTCAGAGGATAACGTCTGACATATCCCGCCAATCTGGATTGCCTTCTTCCACAAGCCGGACTTTCCATTCGCGCTTCCAGGCTTTGAGGGCCTTTTCGCGAGCGATGGCGAGCGTGATGTCATCATGTGGTTCGACCAGAACAACGCGCGTCCGCCCGTATCTCTTGCAAAAGGCCGAGCCGGTCCCGTTTCGATGTTGTTCGGCCCGCGCAGCGATGTCGGCTGTGACGCCGATATAGAGAACGCCCCTCGGTTTGTTGGTCATGATGTAGGTGTAGCCGCCTCGCGCCATGTCCTACCGTAGCGCGTCGCCGCCTGAGACCCCAGCCTTCGCTGGGGTGACGGTGGATTTTAAGTCCGCTCTTCGGCATTGCGCCCGCAAGCCAGACGGTCTGCAACCCACCCCTTTCGTCATTCCCGCGCAGGCGGGAACCTATCTCCTAACCTGCGACACGGTGCAAACACGCGAGATGAATCCTCGCCTGCGCGGGGATGACGGTATAGGAATGGCGCGTCTGCCGTCCCCTCACACCGCCCTCAACCACGCCGCCCGCCCCATCACCCGTGAAAATAATCATAGACCTGCTGCGCCACCGCCTTCGACACGCCGGGCGCTCTGGCCAGATCGTCGAGCGCTGCGTCGCGGACGGCGCGGGCGGTGCCGAAGTGCATCAGCAGCGCCTTCTTACGCGCCGGGCCGATGCCCGGCACCTCGTCCAGCGACGACACGGTGATCGCCTTGCTGCGCTTGGCGCGGTGGGCGCCGATGGCGAAGCGGTGGGCTTCGTCGCGGAGCCTTTGCAGGTAGAAGAGGACGGGGTGGTTGACGGGGAAATTGATCTCACGGCCGTCGAGCATGTGGAAGACTTCGCGCCCGTCGCGGCCATGATGCGGTCCCTTGGCGACGCCGATCATGGTGACGTCCTCTATGCCCATTTCCTGCAGCATGTTGCGGGCGGCCGATAGCTGCCCTTTGCCGCCGTCGATCAGCACCAGGTCTGGCCACTCGCCGCTGTCGCGATCCGGGTCTTCCTTTTGCGCGCGCCCGAAGCGGCGTTCGAACATTTCGCGCATCATCGCGAAATCGTCGTTGCTAATCTCCGGGTTCTTCATGTTGAACTTGCGATAGGCGTTCTTGCGGAAGCCTTCCGGCCCCGCGACCACCATCGCGCCCAACGCATGCGCCCCCTGGATATGGCTGTTGTCGTAGATTTCGATGCGGTCGGGCACGCCCTCCAGCCCGAAGGCCTCGACCAGTTCGTCGAGAATCTTGCCCTGGCTGGTCGTTTCGGCCAACCGCCGGTCGAGCGCCTCCACCGCGTTGCGCTGCGCCTGTTTGATGAGGCGGGTGCGATCGCCGCGCTGGGGGACTTCGATGCGGACCTTGGCCCCGGCCCGTTCGCTGAGCGCCAGCGCCATCAGCTCGCATTCGGCGGGCTGGCGATCGGCCAGGATCAGGCGGGGCGGCGGCACTTCCTCATAAAATTGCGCCATGAAGCTTTCCAGCACCTCATCCTCCGCCACGTCGGCGGTGTGGACGGGGAAGAAGCTGCGATGGCCCCAATTCTGGCCGCCGCGGATGAAGAAGGCCTGGATGCACATCGCCCCGCCCTTCGCCGCCAGCGCGAAGATGTCGGCATCGCCCAGACCTTCCGCATTGATCGCCTGCGACCCCTGGATGAACGTCAGCGCTTTCAGCCGGTCGCGGATGACGGCGGCCTGCTCGAAATCGAGCGACTCCGCCGCCTGCTCCATCGCGACGCCCAGCTTCTTCTGCACGGCGGTCGATTTGCCGCCCAGGAAATCCTGCGCGTCGTTGACCAGTTCGGCATAGCCCGCCGCGTCGATCCGGTCGACGCAGGGGGCCGAGCAGCGCTTGATTTGATAGAGGAGGCAGGGGCGCGAGCGATTGGCGAAGAAACTGTCGGTGCAGGAGCGCAGCAGGAACAGTTTTTGCAGCGCATTGATGGTGCGCGTGACCGATCCGGCGCTGGCGAAGGGGCCGTAATAGCGGCCCTTCGCCTTGCGCGCACCGCGATGCTTCTGGACGCGGGGGAAGGCATGATCCTCGCGTAGCAGGATGAAGGGGAAGCTTTTATCGTCGCGCAGCAGGACATTGTAGGGCGGACGGTAGCGCTTGATGAGTTGCGCCTCCAGCAGCAGCGCTTCGGCTTCGCTATTGGTGGTGACGATGGTCATGCTGCGCGTCTGGGCGACCATGCGTTGCAGCCGGCGCGGCAAGCGATCGACCTGGGTATAGTTGGCGACGCGATTCTTGAGCGCCCGCGCCTTCCCCACATAGAGCACATCGCCGCGCGCATCGTGCATCCGATAGACGCCGGGCCGGATCGGCAGCGTCTTGAGCGTGGTGCGGATCGCCTCCACGCCCAGGTCGATATCCGGCTGGCTGCCGGTGACGGTGAAGCTCGCCTTGTCTTCGTTGAAACGATCGGGGGACTGGGGGCCGGACATGGGGGCAGAGATAGCGTGCGGTGTAAAGAGCGCAACGGCTATGACAACGCAGACGGGATGTTGGGGCTCAACTCGCCTCGAACTTTTCCAATGTGGCTTTATGATAGGCCCGGTCGGTCACATCGGACAGCGGACTGCGCCAGATCCACCCATCGCCGAAAATCAACGCAAATGACGCCCATCCGACTTGCAAGCAGGCCGCCGACGCTGCGTCCAGCCCAAGCAGAACGGGAAACAGGATCACCAGAGAGGCCAGAACGAAAATCGCCGCCCAGCCAAATGCCAGCAGAATCTGTAGTCTTTCATTGACCTTGCTGACCGACGGTTGAAGCGCGCCTTTCACAAGAACGATCTTGTGCAAATGCCCTGCGACTTCATTCTCTAGGAGATCAACATGCGCCCCTCCCAATTCTCCTGCCAGAATTTTGACCCGCGCGCAGTGCGGATGGCAGCGAGAGACGTGAATATGCCAAGCACAGCAGCGGGTAGCACCAGGGGAGGAAATACATCACCCCGAAATGCGGTCAGCGCAAGCGCCGTAAAGGCAACAAGCTGGAACCCTCAGAAATAGGTCGAACGCTTCCAGTAATTCTCGATTTCGAAGCGCCTAAGATCGTGCGCGCGGTCCAGCGCGGCGCGATGGCCATCGCTGACTGTTCCACTCGGAAATCGCATCAGTTGGAAATAAGCCAGACGCCTAGCTTCATCTTTCACATCATCATTTGCCGGCTCTATGCGCCCTTGCGTCAAAGGAAAAGGGCCGGTGCAACGATGCGCACCGGCCCTTTTTCCGTTCGGCTCGAACCGATCAGTTGATAGTGCCGAGCTTACCGATGGCGCTATCGACCAGCGCTTTATCAGCGGCGGCGTCGTGACCCTGTGCGATCAGCACCGCAGCGGCGGCGGTCGCCGCATTCACGGCCTTGGCGCGGATGGCGGTGATGGCGGCGCGTTCAGCGGCGCCGATCTTGTCTTCCGCCATCTTCTGGCGACGGGCGACCAGATCTTCGGCATTCACCCTGGCGTCGGCGATCAGCCCTTCGGCTTCATGCTCGGCGGCTTGGCGCATGGCGTCGGCTTCGCCAGCCGCGGCGGCCAGCTTGGCTTCATATTCGCCCTTGAGCGCTTCGGCTTCGGCGCGCAGGCGCGAGGCTTCGGCCAGTTGCTCCTTGATCTGGGCGATCCGGCCGTCCAGCGCGCCGCCGATCAGGGCAGGCACCTTCTTGATCAGCAGGATGACGATGAAGGCCGCCATCGCCAGGCTGACCCAGGCCGTCGCGTCCATGCCGACCGCTTGGGGATCGGTGTGGGGGACGACGCCTTCATGAGAGACGGTGCCGACCGGCTCCATGCCTTCGCTGTGGATCGCCTGGTTCAAGTGCGGAACCTCCGATGCGCTATGGGATGCTGCCTCAGCCATGGGCCAATGCCGCCTTTACTGCGTTGCGGGCGGCTTCGTCCGACGCTTCCACGCCGGAGATGCGCGCCACCATGTCACGCGCCGCATCGGCGGCGACGGTTTCGATTTCAGCCATCGCAGCGTCGCTGGCGCCCTTGATACGGGCTTCGGCGGCGGCGATTTTTTCAGCAACCACCGCATCGGCGGCGGCCAGTTTCACTTCGGTCGCCTTGGCGGCGTCGCTCTTGGCCTTGGCCAGAGTCGCCTGAGCGGCCGCGCGGTTGCCGGCGTCGCGGACGCGATAGTCCGCTTCCGCTTCGTCGGCGCGAGCGAAGGCGGCCTTCGCCGCGTCCAGATCGCCACTGATCTTCGCGTCGCGCGCGTCCGCCGTGCCCTGCACCTTGGGCACCATGCCCAGGCCGATGACGAAGAAGACGAGGCCGAAGGTCAGCAGCAACCAGAAAATCTGGCTGGAGTAGGTATCGGCGATTTGCGCGATTTGAGGCATTTTACGGTCCGTCCGGTCAGAGGGCGGTCAAATAGGGGGAGCGGGCAGGCTATGGCACGAAGCCGCCCTGCCCGCTCCTCATTTCGTGTTTTAGGCCACGAACACCAGGATCATGGCGATAACGAACGCCAGCAGACCCAGAAGTTCCGCCGCGGCGAAACCGATGAACAGGCGACCCTGCTGGCCGTCAGCGGCACCCGGATTGCGCAGCGCGCCTTCGAGGAATGCGCTGAACACGTTGCCCACACCGAGGGCGGCGATGCCCGCACCGATGGCGGCCAGGCCAGCACCGAGCAGCTTTGCGGCTTCTGCGTCCATGGTATAAACTCCTTCTTTAGAATAATGATGATGTTGACGAAATTACGGAAATCTTAGTGCAGGTTCTCGGCATCGTTGAGATAGACCGAGGTCAGCAGCGCGAACACATAGGCCTGGATGACCGCGACCAGCATTTCCAGCGCGCTGATGCCGATCATCAGGACGAAGCTGGCACTGCCGACGGTCAGGCCGTAGCCGATGCCCGCGTTCGAGCTGTTGATGACGAAGCCGGCCAGAACCTTGAGCAGGACGTGCCCGGCGGTCATCGCCACGAACAGTCGCAGGCCCAGGCTGAACGGACGCACCATGAACGAGATCAGCTCGATCGGGAAAATGACCGGGATCATCGCCAGGGGCGTGCCGTGCGGCACGAACAGCGAGAAGAAGTGCAGGCCATGCTTCCAGAAGCCGACGATCAGCACGATCGAAAAGCTCATGATCGCGAGCACGCCGGTCGCGGTAAAGTGGCTGGTGAAGGTGAAGGGGTGAAGCCCGACCAGACCCAGCGGCAGCAGGCCCAGAAGGTTCGCCAGCAGGATGAACATGAATAGCGAGAAGACGTAGGGGATGTACTTCTTGCCGCCTTCACCCACGTTGGAGATCAGCAGGTTCTTGATGAAGCCGGTCATATATTCGACCGCCATCTGCCAGCGACCGGGGACCAGTTCGCGCTTCATGCCGCCGATCACGAATATCCACAGCACCACGGCGGCGAGCACCATATAAAGCGCGCTGTTAGTAAAGGCGATGTTGAAGCCGCCAAGCGACCAATGATCCGTACCGAACAGGGGTTCGATAGCGAATTGGTGCATCGGATCGATCTTGCCGGATTCTGCCACGTTGACCCCTGTAACGCCTAATGTCTTCGGACTTGGAGCGAAGCTGCCTTATTCCTTGGGCGGCTTCGTCGTCGTCAATCTGATGATGTTCCTGAACGCCGCCACGATCCCAAGACCGAGGAAAACCAACAGGAGCCAGGGCGTCGTGCCAAGCAGCCGGTCGAGAACCCAGCCGATCAACGCGCCACCGACAAGACCGCCGATCAGTTCCGCCAGAACCCTGTTGCCCAGCCGCGAACCATCGTCCGCCGCCTGCACAGTCGCCCCCTGCCTGACCTTTTCGACCTGCTCGGCCTGCGCGATCCGCTCCTCAAGGGAAGCGATCCGCGAGTCCTCGCCCGCCGGGTCCTGTTCGGGTGTGTCCGCCGCCATGCATCGTCTCCATCAGGCACTATCAGCCCGTGGCGTTCGGCATGGCGCTTGCGGCTGCACCCGTCAAGGCGAGGCCCCTCTAGAAAGGGTTGGGGGGAGTGTCAACCCCGCGCAAAAGGCGGAAAATCAGCCTTTCGGACGAGAGGGGGCAACACCCTTGCATTTAG
This sequence comes from Sphingobium sp. Z007, assembly GCF_900013425.1. GTDB lineage: Bacteria > Pseudomonadota > Alphaproteobacteria > Sphingomonadales > Sphingomonadaceae > Sphingobium. Next base: position 859,208 of record NZ_FBXK01000005.1, on the reverse strand, counting down.
TCATTTTCCTATTTAGCTAAATAGGAATGGACAAGATCTTCAAGGCCCTGGCGTCCGAACCGCGCCGCCGCATCCTGCACCATTTGGCGCTGGAACCGATGACCGTGGGCGAGATCGCCGACAATTTCGAGATGGCGATGCCGTCGATTTCGCGGCATCTGGCGGTGCTGAAAGAGGCCGGCGTGGTACGCGAACAAAAGCGCGGGCAATATGTGCTCTATACGCTGGTAGCGGATCGGCTGACCGGGCAGTTGTATGATTTTCTGGCGCCCTTTTGCGAGCAGGCGCGGGGGATCGTGGAGGCGAGGCCGCGGCGGCGGGGGCGGGATTGAGGGGGATTGCGGGGATTGGGGGATATTCCCGTCCCGTCATGCCGGGCTTGACCCGGCATCCCGCTTATTTCGCGCGGATCAAGAGAAGCGGGATCCCGGCTCAAGGCCGGGATGACGTTGGAATGGGTGGTGAGGTTGGGTGGATGGCGGATGGTCGGCTTTTAGCGACAAACCGCGGAATTTGCCACTCGCCGAGGCTGGACAATTGGTCCGTATGAACGCGATTTGCTGACCATTTTCCAAACTCATATGGATTACCTTGCCCTGCAAAGTGTCGGTAACCCTATAACTGAAATCTTCTCCGGTTCCTTTGGTGTAGAGAACAAAGGAGTAAATTCGCGGACTATCTTGTGTTAATTGAATAGCCATTCGGGGACGAACTACCAAAGCCGGATAATTATTTTTGCCAATTCGAGCATATATATATTGCTCATACACGGACGATTGATCGGCAAATATTTTCGTATGCGTGACCCTAAGTATAGGATTTGCGCTGGGTGATTTGTAGCACCCTATCACTTCCGCCTTGTCCAGTTCGCTGTTTATGGCAGAATCGCCCCAATGGGCGTCGCATGAGGTGAGGGCTAGCAGGCAAAGCGCCATAGCGGGTTTAGCCGCAGAAACTCGCAACGCCATCTCGCCGCCCCCTTTTGCCACGTCCGCTTGTAAGAAGCTCGTCGAGACAAATCAAAGGCAACAAATGGTCGTTTCCGGTAATTCCTTTCCCTACCCCTCCGAGGCGCTTCGCGCCCCACCTCCCCTTGCAGGGGAGGATTAGCTCCCAATAAAAAGGCGCGGTGGCATCGCCACCGCGCCCTTCCTTCATTCTCCAACCCGCTGCGATCAACCCGCCGTCGCGCAATAGCCCGGCAGCGCAATCGCGCCTGCGCCCTTGGTCTGCCAGGCGCCCGCGCCGATGCGATAGGCCTGACCCTGCTTCACCCGGCTGCTGAGCGTCTGGCAACCGGTGGCCGCCGCGACGTCCTGCACCGTGACGCCGCGCTGGCCCGCAAGCTGCGTATAGGCGGCGCGGCGCTTGATGTTGATGGCTTCCACTTCGGCGCGGACGTCCGCGCCGACCATCCCGGCGATGCCGAGATAGCCGTCCGCCTGCTCGCCCACCGTACCGGCCGCCATGGCGGCGGCGACGGGGCCGGACTGGGCGCGGGCGGGCGCGGTCATGGCGAAGCCGCTGGCCAGCGCAATCACAGCGCCGGCGGCGAACATGAATATCTTGCGTGTCATTGCGGGAACAACTCCGGGTTATTCTGGATAAGATCCTGCGCATCACGTTGCAGCTTGACGACGACTTCCTGCTGCACCTTGACGTTCAGGTTGATTTCGATCGGCTTGTCGGGCGCCTTCACCTGAATGCAGCCCCCCAACGCGGAAGCGGTCAAAGCCGCTGTCATGATTGCCTGTATCTTCATTTCTGCTCCCCGTTTGACACAGTGTCGCTTTCCGCAGGCTGAACCGCAAGGCCGTTATCGCCATTCGCCTTCATCTCCTGCTGCACCTTGTCGCCGATGCTGTTCTGAATGAGCTGCGACGGGTCGATGAAGGATTGGGCGGTGCCCAGCAACCCGCGGAAGGGCGCCGACACGCGGACATTGAAGATGAAGGGCAGGCCGATGAAGCTGCGGCTGATCCCGCTGGGTATATTGCCCAATTGGCCGCGATTGACGCCGTTGAAGACGACGTTGGTGACCATTTCGCCGTCCAGCGCGCCGTCCATCAGGATGGTCAGGCATTTATATTGCAAATCCTTGAGCGCGTCGAAGGCCATTTTGCCCATGACGCCAAGCTGTTCGTTCGACACCGGGCCGACATAGGACAGCACGCCCGACTGGCGGCCAGGATCGCAGGGGATGGTCGGCAGCACGCCTTCAGGCATGATGAGCGGCGGCATCCCCTGTTGCCGGGCGACCAATACGCCGCCCGCCACGCGCCCGCCCTGCGCGTTGAAGATCAGCGGCATGATGCCGTCGAACGTGCCGGTGGCGGAGATATTGTCCAACTCCATCGCCTGGATGAAGGCGCCCGCGTCCAAGCCGACGACGCGGAAGGTCAGGTAGCGATCGACGTCCGCGCTGAAATCCATGGTGGTGGGCAGCAGCGAGAGTTCGCCACCGGAGAAGGGCCAGCCGCCCCCTTCGATGCGGACCTTCTGCCCGGCCTCCAGCCGATAGCGGACGACGCCGTCGCGGACCTCGACGCCCGGATTAACCGACTTGATCCGCACTTCCTGCCCCGGCGCGGTGACCATGTTGATCAAATCGGTGAAGCGGATTTCGCCCGACAGTCCCTCCACCGGGCCAAAGGCGGCGGCGAGATTGGCATTGTCGGTGCGGAACGTGCCGGTGGAGGTGACGGCCGATCCGGTCCAGTCGATTCGCCCCTGCCCCGCGACGGTCGCGTTCACATTGGCGACGACGCCGAGCGCGAGCGGGGTCACATCCTCCGGCTGGAGGCCGGGACCGAAGACGAGGTTGGAGACGATGAGGTCGGCATGGCCTTTCCCGCTCGACAGGTCGTGGGCGATGTCGGTGCGGGCGACGGTCGCGCCATTGCGCGGCGCGTGGAGCGTGCCGGTGGCGGCGATGCGGCCGTCCTTGAGGGTCAGCGCGAAGTCGGGGACCGAGAGCGGCGTGAAACGCGCGGGCGCCTGCGAATCGCGCACGGTCATGGCGGCGCGGAAGGTCAGCGCGCCCTTGGCGAAGCGCCAGTCGCCCGCGCCCTGCTCGACGATCAGCGGCACGCTGCCGATCTGGCCGCCCGCGCCCGTCACCTTGCCGCCGAAACCATCCTTGGTCAGTGCGCCGTCCAGCGCGGCGGCGGTCAGGCGCACCGGCGCGTCCTGCGGGCCGATCGTCAGCGCCGGATTGGCGAGCGCGAATCCGGTGCGGCCCAGCGCCACGCGCGCCTGATCGGCGGTCAGGCGCATTGGGCTGTCGCCGCTGCGTCCATTAAGGGCGAGTTTGCGGATTTCCGCGCCGCCGCTGATGCCGCCCGGCCCGGTGGCGAACATCGCGCCACCCACCGGACAGAGGGTCTGGCGGGTCTGGCCCAGCGCGAAATTACCGTAGCGCGCCTCGACCAGCGATACCGGCACGCAGGCAGGGTTGATGGTCAGCGCGCCATTGGCGGCCATGCGCCCTTCGACCGGCAGGCTGAGGCCGCGCAGGCGTCCGTCGGGCAAGGGACCGTCGAGCCGGACGGCGGTGGAAAAGCGGGTCGCGCCGTTGGCGTCGGCGGTGAAGCGCACCCGGTCGAGCGCCAGGCGGGCGTCTCCGGCGGCATAGGGATCGACGAATAATTCACCGCCGAACCCGCCGCCCGGTCGCCGTTTGAGGCGCAGCGCGCCCTTCGGCAGGCCGCCGCCGTCCGTGGTCAGCGCGCCGTCAAGCGCCCAATCCAGCCCGCCGACCTTGCCCGGCCAGGCCAGGGTCGCCAGCGCGCCGGACGCGAGGCCGATGCGCGCGCCACTGCGCGCGTCGAGGCCCGCGTCGGTGATGACGACGCTGCCGCTGCCCTGTTTCTGGACCAGGGCGAAGCGGGTGTGGAGACGATTGGCCGCGCCCGCGCGCTCGACCGCATCGGCCAGGCGCGCGGCGAGTGGCCCCACCGGCGTTCCGGCCGCAGCGGCGCGGACACCGGCCAGCGGATCGCGCCCGGCGACGCGGATGTCCTGTCCTGACAGGGCGCCCTTGAGGCTGTTGCCGTCGTTGCCGACCACCCAATCGCCGGTCAGGCGTGCCTCGCGCAGCAAGGCGCCGCGCGCCGTGACCGCCTTGGCGCCCAGACGCAGTTTGCCGCCGGTGCGCGCCGCCGTGCCGTTGAAATCGACGCGACCAGTGGGCGAGGCCATCACAACGCCATTGCCCTTGAACGCTTCGCCCGACAGGTCGACATGGCCGCTCCAGCGGTCGAGCCCTTGTCCCAGGTTGAGGTCGATCGTCGCGAGAGGCCGGGCGATCGCTGCCCCCGCGTCGCGGCAGGCGAATGCGTCGGCGCGCAGCGGACCGGACAGATGGGGCCGCCCCTGCCGCATCGCGATGTCGAGTAGCGCGGTCGCCTGCGTCAGCCCACAGCCCGCCAGCGACGCGCGCGGCGTGGCGGCGGCGAGCGTGCCGCGGAAACCCGACTGGAGATTGCCATTGCCGTCAATCTGCATGCCCATACGCCCGGCGTCGGTATCCAGCGTCAGCCGCGCGTCGGCAAGCGCCACAATGATGTCGGGCAGGCTGAACGGCGCGGTCGAATCGGGATCGCGGAACTTGTCAAGTTCGCCCAGGCGCATAACGCCGTCATGCAGCGTGCCGCGCAGGCGCACGCCCCCGGCCCGCACCGCCGCGACCTGCGGCGTCAGGCCGACAAAGGCGATGTCGACCTCTACCCAGCGCGCCGTCATATCCGGCCGGGCCGGATTGCCCAGCACGATATTCTCGATCCGCTGAGTGCGCAGGCCAACATCGACCAGGTCATAATTGGCCTGCACCCCGCGCCGATTGAGTTCCCGGCTGACGAAATTCTCCGCGATCGGCGCGCGCTGCGTCCACAGCGCGACCAGCACCAGCGCCAACGACCCGGTGCCGACGCCCAGCCAGCGCAGCCATGCCCGGCGAACCGTCTCTTCGCCGTCCTGTTCTTCCATGCTTATGGCCAACCCCGGCTTGCTGCGAGAATGATTACGATATTGGGACTATGATAGCCTTGGTCCGTAACGGGACCACAACGTCTTTAAGCCCTTAAATATCCTTGCCCCGCGATTCCGCAACGCATAGCGTCATCGGGCCAGTGAAGGGGACGAAAGTTTGGCGGATCAGGACGAAAAGGCCGCGCATGATGGCGTCGGCCATCGCGCGCGGTTGCGAAGCAAGCTGGCGGAGAGCGGCGGCGAGGCGCTGCACGACCATGAACTGATCGAATATCTCCTCGCGCTGGCGATTCCCCGGCGCGACACCAAGCCGCTGGCCAAAACGCTGCTGCGCGAATTTGGCGGCATCGGCGGGCTGATGAGCGCCGATTGGCAGGCAATCGCCCGCGTGCCCGGCATGGGCGACACCAGCATCGCGGCGATCAAGATCGTGCAGGCGAGCGCGCTGCGGATGCTGCGCAACGAGGTGGCGGCGCGGCCGGTGCTGGCGAGTTGGCAGGCTCTGCTCGACTATCTGCGCGCGGACATGGCGCATCTGCATGTCGAGCGGGTACGCGTGTTGCACCTCAACAGCCGCAACATGCTGATCCGCGACGATCATATGGGCGACGGATCGATTGATCAGGCAGCGATTTATGTGCGCGAGGTCATCAAGCGGGCGATGGAATTGGGATCGGCCGCTCTGATCCTGGTGCATAACCACCCGTCGGGCGATCCGTCGCCCAGCCGGCAGGATATCGACATCACGCGGCAAATCGTGGAGGCGGGCAAGCGGCTGGGCATCGCAGTGCATGACCATATCATCATGGCGGCGACCGGTCATGCGAGTTTGCGGGCGCAAGGGTTACTTTAGCGCAAAATTAGCTGGGATTTACGGGGCAATCCGAAGCCATCGAACGCCAGAGCCACCGCTAAAAATCAGCCATCGAACCCGAAGTTCAGGAATTCGGGGACCGGGCCGTTCCAGCCGTCGTCCGGGCCATCATCGACATGGTCATTGCGGCGGCGCGGCGGCGGGGCGGAGGCGGTGCGATCGGGGCGTGAATCGCGGGGGCGCTCGTCGCGCTGGCTATTGTCGCGCGGGCGATCCTGACGCGGACGCTCCTCACGGGCCTTTTCTTCGCGCGGTGCTTCTTCGCGGACCGGAGCAGGAGCCGGTGCTTCGATCGGCGCTTCCTGGGCCGGGGCAGCGGCGGGGCGTGCGCCCCGGCCGCGACTGCGTGGGGCGCGGGTCGGTTCGTCCTTGGCGGGCTCACCCTTGGCCGGTTCAGCCGATGCGACGATTTCGGCGGCACCGACGACCTCGATCTTGGTGCCGATCAGCTTCTGGATGTTGTCGATCGCTTCGGCATCCGCTTCGGTGACGAAGGTGTAAGCGACGCCCGATGCGCCTGCGCGACCGGTGCGGCCGATGCGGTGGACATAATCATCCGGGTGCCAGGGCGCGTCATAGTTGAAGACGTGGCTGACGCCCTTGATGTCCAGACCGCGCGCCGCGACGTCCGACGCAACCAGGATGGTGACGGTGCCGGCGCGGAAGCGTTCCAGTTCGGCGATGCGCGAACCCTGGTCGATATCGCCATGGATTTCGCCGGATTTGAAGCCGTCGCGTTGCAGGCTCTTGTTCAAGTCCCGCACCGTCGTCTTGCGGTTGCAGAAAATGACCGCGCTGGTGACGTCGGCTTCCTTGAGCATTTTGGACAAGACGTCGCGCTTCTTGCGCGAATCGACCTTCACCAGACGCTGGGTGATGTTGATCGAGGCGCTGGCGGGGCGCGCGACTTCGATCGATTTGGGGTTGGACAGGAATTTATCCGCCAGTTTCTTGATGACCGGCGGCATCGTCGCGGAAAACAGCAGTGTCTGGCGCTGCGCGGGCAGCTTTGTGCAGATTTCCTCGATATCCGGGATGAAGCCCATGTCGAGCATCCGGTCGGCTTCGTCGATGACCAGCAGCGAACAGCCGTTGAGCATGATTTTGCCGCGACCGAACAGATCCATCAGGCGGCCGGGCGTTGCGATCAGCACGTCCACGCCCTTTTCAAGCGCGGCCAGTTGATCCCCCATCGACACGCCACCGATCAGCAGCGCCATGGAGAGCTTATGATATTTGCCGTATTTCTCGAAATTTTCCGCCACCTGAGCGGCGAGTTCGCGCGTCGGCTCCAGGATCAGCGAGCGCGGCATGCGCGCGCGGCTGCGACCATGGGCAAGAATGTCGATCATCGGCAGCACGAAGCTGGCGGTTTTTCCCGTCCCCGTCTGGGCGATGCCGATGATGTCGCGCATCATAAGGACGGAGGGTATCGCCTGCGCCTGAATGGGAGTGGGCGTGTCGTAACCGGATTCGGTTACGGCCCTGAGCAATTCGTCGGAAAGGCCGAGATCGGCAAAAGTCATTCAATGGTCCGGGAACAGGAGGCTTGTCCGCCCCGCGCGCATGCGAGACGGAAATCGGCCGCGCATTGCGGAAATATCGGCCTCTTGTCAAGAAAATCGCGCAGTTGCCGGGTGGCGGCGGGCGATCAATTTTCCTCGTCCCCTGGGATAAGCCGACGGAAACTGTCGATTGCGCAGCTAAGCCCACTGCGCGCCTGCAATTCGTCCCGCCCCGAACAGAGCGATCCATCCTCGTCCGGTTCGACATAGAAGCCGGAATAGAAGCCTATGGAGTCGCATCCCTTTTCCAGCCGGGCGCGATAGCGGTGATTGTCGGCAAGAATGAGATCGACGCCGTTTTTCACGACGATACTGCCGCCGCGAATAGAGCGCAGTGCGACGCAACGCGGCCCCTTCTTCTCCTGCCACTGCTCACGCGCATCCGGCGCGATCCGTGCGGGCACCCTGCCCTTTCGCGTCATCGGCACGCGGATGATAACGCGCTGCTGGATGGACAATTGCGCCCATTGGATCGGATCGCCGGTCGACGCGGAAAGCAGCAGCAATATGGAATGAACCAAGACGGACCCCTTATATGCGTGCGATGCTATCGAGCGGTGGTTGAACCGTCGATGAATTCCGGGGCATAAGCTCGTCCCATGATTGGACAAGACATGATCGACCGCTTCATCGCCCTGCTCGGCCCCAAGGGGGTCGTCACCGATCCCGACGACATCGCCCCCTGGGTGAACGACTGGCGCGGGCGCTATCATGGCGTGGCGGCCGCGATCCTGTCGCCTGCTTCCACGCAGGAGGTCGCCGCGACCGTGACGCTGGCGGCGGAACTGGGCGTCGCGCTGGTGCCGCAGGGCGGCAATACATCTATGGTCGGCGGCGCGACCCCGCCCGCGGACGGATCGGCGCTGATCCTGTCGCTGCGGCGGATGAACCGGATACGTAGCTTGTCGCCTGACGATAATCTGGCGGTGTGCGAGGCGGGCGTGATCCTGAGCGTCCTGCACGATGCGGCGGAAGAACAGGGGCGGCGTTTTCCGCTGAGCCTGGGGGCCAAGGGCTCCGCCACGATCGGCGGGCTGGTATCGACCAATGCGGGCGGCACGCAGGTCCTGCGCCATGGCACGATGCGCGCGCTGGTCGAGGGGATCGAGGCGGTGCTGCCCGACGGCAGCATCTTCGACGGCCTGGACGCGCTCAAGAAGGATAATCGCGGTTACGACATCAAGCAGTTGCTGATCGGCGCGGAGGGGACGCTGGGCATCGTTACCGCGGCTGCGGTGCGGCTCGTCCCTGCCATCGCCGCGCGCGCGGTGGGCTGGGTCGGGGTGCGGACGCCCGCCGACGCGCTGGCGCTGCTGCGGCTCGCCGAAACCCTATTGGGCGATAGCGTGGAAGGGTTCGAGGTGATCGCCGACGAGACGCTGGGCTTTGTTCTGGGCCATATCCCCGGCACACGGTCGCCGATCGAGACGCGCACGCCCTGGCATGTGCTGATCGAGGTCGATCATGCCGACCTGTCCGAACCGGGGCCGTCCGAACGGCTGGAAGCAGCGCTGGCGCACGCGTTCGAGCGCGGCATTGCGATCGATGCGGCGCTCGCCGCCAACGAAGCGCAGGCGGACGCTTTTTGGCGCATCCGCGAATCGCTGTCGGAATCGGAGAAGGCGCAGGGGCCGGCGCTGCAATACGATATCAGCGTGCCGGTGGCGAAGATGCCGGCCTTCATGATCGATGCCGCCGCCGCAGCGGAACGCGCCTTTCCCGGCACCACGGCGTCGTCCTTCGGGCATCTGGGAGACGGCAACGTCCATTTTCATGTGCGCGCGCCCAAGGGGACCAGCGACGGCCCGGCCTGGATCGCGACGCAGGGTCAGGCGATCAACGGCTTCGTCCACGATGCGGTGGTCGCCGCGGGCGGCTCCATCTCCGCCGAACATGGCATCGGCCAGATGAAGCGCGCGGAACTGGGCCGCCTTGCCAGCCCGGCACGGATTGGCGCGTTGCGCGCGATCAAAGCGGCGTTCGATCCCAAGGACCTGTTCAACCCGGGCAAGCTCATTCCGCTGCCCGACGAGGGCTGACCGCCCAAGACTGAAGACAGGCCGCCGACAAACCGATTGCCACCAACCGGCAAGGCCATTATCGCCCTGCCCCAATATTCAGCCCGCGGCGCGCAGATGAAAAGCGGCCGCAAATTGACAGAATGGACCCGGACCATGGCCAGCGCGCCCGCCAACACCCTGCCCATCTTCTACAATGATCTCCTGCCGCTCAGCAGCGTGGACCATGTCGACTATCGCACCCGCCAGATCGATTCGGCGCCGTTCCTGACGACTCAGCACGCCATTCCGCTGACGATCGACGAATTCGTCCCGGCCCAGCGCTTCGCCCCGATCATCTTTTCGGCCGGCGCCGATTCCGTGCCGCTGCTGCTGATGGGCCTCAATGAAGGCGTGAACGTCTTCGTCGATGACGAAGGCAAGCTGCGCGGCCCCGCCTATGTGCCGGCCTATGTCCGCCGTTATCCCTGGATGCTGGCCAAGCTGCGCCCCGATAGCGACGACCTTTCGCTCTGCTTCGATCCAACCAGCCCGGCGATCGGCGCATTCGACGAAGGCCAGCCGCTGTTCGACGACGGCAAGCCCAGCGAAATGACGCAGGGCGTGATGAAATTCTGCGAGGATTTCGAGCAGGCCGCAGCCCGCACCAGCCAGTTTGTCCGCGACCTGCATGAACTCGACCTGCTGATGGACGGCGAAGTCGCGATCCAGACTCCAGTGGCCGACCAACCCTTCGTCTATCGCGGTTTTCGCATGATAAACGAGGAAAAGCTGCGCGACCTGCGCGGCGACCAGCTGCGCAAGATCAACCAGAACGGCATGTTGCCCCTGATCCATGCGCACCTCTTTTCGCTGCAACTGATGCGCGAAGTGTTCGAAGCACAGGTCTCGCAGGGCAAGGGACCGATTGCGCCGCCAGTTGCGACGGAAGCGACCCCGGCAGTAGCCAGCGCCTGAACGAGAAATTACCCCGAAAGGGTTTGAAAAATTGATGGAATGGGCGTCGCATCCCCTCTTGTAAGGCGATGCGACCTGCCCTATCTATCAATCATGCGATGCACCTGCCCCCCTTTCGGGTGTATCGTATGGGCGCCTCCCCCTTTGGAGGCGTCTCCTCCCTGAACCTTGGCCACCCCATGCTCTGCATGGGGTGGTTTTTTTATATTGATGGCTTGGTTCATGCTCTGCATGAGGTGGTTTTATATTTTTGGCGGGTCGACCATGCTCTGCGTGAGGTGGTTTTACATGTGGCAATCGGACCATGCGCTGCAGGACGTGGTTTTCTGCCTGACGTCGGCGGAAGACCGTCAGTTTCGCTTGACGCGACTGACCGCCCTGCCTAAAGGCCAGCCCCTGCCGACCGCCCAGCGCGGTCCATGGCCCCTTCGTCTAGCGGTTAGGACGCGGCCCTCTCACGGCTGAAGCACGGGTTCGATTCCCGTAGGGGTCACCAGTCAAGCGTTTTATCGTCTTGATTTGGCGTGATAATTTGAGAAATCCTTGTAATTGATACCACAACCGTTCCCACATTTTCCGGGGGGCCTGATGGTATGATTCGGAACATCGCGGGACGATATCCGCTCCTTTTCCGATCATCTTTTCTCACAAACAGCCTGAGAAACACCCGTTTGTCGCACATGAGTGACGAAAACCGGGTTTCCCGTCATCTCACCTCCGCAACGCCACTTTGTGGGACTTTCCAGCCTTCTAGGAAGCTGCGGCGAATGATGGATTTCGCCAGAACCCGGCGCTTAATCCCGCTCGTGACCAGCGGCATCACACCGCTTCGTCTTCCTCCAATTCGACCGGGGCACGATCATGGAGCGCCCGCCACGGTTTCACGCGATCGTCCCCGGCAGCGGCCATGCGACGCAGCACAATCCGCCCTTTGGTGCGACCGCGACGGGTTTCCGGCCAGTGCGCAAATTCAGGGGTGGCCCCACTTTCTATAGCGTTGCGAAGATCCTTATCGACGACCCGATCCTCCTCCAGCGCGTAGCTGGCCAGAAGCGGTGCGAATTTGACGTCAATGGCGGGATCGTAGGGATGCTTCTCTCCCAACATCGTGCGCCAGGGCGATCGTGGATGCGCTGACAGAGCCGACTGCCACCCCTCCGGGATTGGCACGTTGGCGGAATGCGCTCGATCCTTAACGATCAATTTTGGGAGGAGATGAGTATGTGGACCTTCCGGTGATTTCCCGTTTGCGGGGGGTATATGCTGAAACACCTCGATGCGGCCTGCCGGTGACAACATGACTCTGTTCGGTTGGGCGCGCAGAAGTTCGACCGTCAAGCCCGCAACCGAGAACATGGACTGTCCTTCCGCTCGATTGAGAATATCGATCAACGCTGTATCTGCCGTTCGCAGACACATGGAAACCGCCCCACAGCCGACGCCAAGGTCAAAAAGCGGCGCACTGGCGTCCTCCGGTCGTAAGGCATGCCGATCGGGACCAAGAGGCATAATGCCCCGGTTCGTGGAGTCTGGTCGGGCGACGCAGAAGGCCAGAGAATGGCTCCAGCTTTCCCCATCGGCGGACAAACTGTCCCAAGCTAGCGCAGACAGGTTTGCCTTCGCATCGATCCGCATACCGCCGCGAGCGGTGACGATCTCTATGCCGTTAGCGTTATGATTGATTGCCGCAGGTTCGCCGACGTCGCGAACAAATTCACCGATCGCGCCGAAGCTCCCAATGCTCCAGCCATTGGCCGGATCAAGCGCCAAATCGGCAATAAGGTCGAAGGGTACAGGGTGCATGATATTCACCTTTAGTCGATGAAGCGGACGAATAGACCGGTTGGATCGCGCACCAGTCGGACATCGATATCGTAGAGCCGGGATAGCAGAGGCTCAGTCATGATTTCGGCCACTGGGCCGCTGCCCAATATGCGACCCTCGCGCACCGCAACGATTTCGTCGGCAAAGCGCAGGGCCAGATCGAGGTCATGGATCGCCATCACCACGGTGCGGCCCGCATCCGCGCGGGCCCGCAAGCGCCGGGTTGCGTCGACCGCGTGACGCGGATCGAGGCCAGCGGTAGGCTCGTCAACGATCAAGAGTTCCGGGTCGCTAACGATGGCTCGCGCGAGCATCGCGCGCGCCAGTTCGCCGCCTGATAGTCGCGTTGCAGGTCGATCCCTCAAGTTCATGAGGTCGCAATCCAAAAGCGCTTTATCGATGGCAGGCTGCATTGCGGCGGGCAGGGCGCCGAAGGTCGGCAGCGATGGCGTCAGGCCCAAAGCGACGACGCGCTCCACGCTGATGGGCCAGTCCACGACGGCTCGCTGCGGAAGGTAAGCACGCCGCTGGGCAAGCGCGCGCCTGCCGATTGCAGTCAGATTCTCGCCGCCCATTCGTACAGCCCCGCCTTGTGGCTTGAGCAGGCCCGCAGCGACATCCAGCAAAGTGCTTTTGCCCGCGCCATTGGGGCCGATCACGGCTGTGAGGCGTCCTGCTTGAAAGGTTACATCCACCCCGTCCAACACGGTCTGCCCTGCCCTCCGGACGGATATATGCTCTAGGGTCAACGCGCTCATGCGGTACGGCTCCGGACATGCAGGATCAGCCACAAGAAAAAGGGCGCGCCGATCACGCTGATGAAGACGCCCAGATTGATCGGGATGCCGAATATGAGCAGCCGGGTTGCGATATCGGCCAATACGACCAGAGTTGCTCCAACCAGCGCGGCAGGCAGCAGAACCTTGCCCGGTCTATGCCCGACCAATGGACGCACCACATGCGGCGCGATCAGGCCGACAAAGCCTACCATGCCCGCCACGGCCGTTGCGGCGCCGACGCCCAGCGCCGTACCGAACAGTGCCAACAAGCGCGTGCGCCCAACATGGATACCCAGACTTTCGGCCTGAGTCTCTCCCAGCGCCAGTGCATCGAGGCCTCGACCGGTGAGGAGCAGCAGGGCGCCACCAACAGCGATGAACGGTGCTGCAAGCCGAACATGGTCCCAACTGCGATCGGTCAACGATCCCATCAGCCAGGTCATGATCTCATAAGCGGCGTAGGGATTGGGTGAGAGATTGAGCGCGAGGCTGACGCCCGCGCCAGATATGCTGGAGACCGCCGCACCCGCCAAGATCAACGATAGCGTTCCGCCATTGCGCGACAATATCATCGCCAGCCCTGCGGTGATGAAACCGCCCACCAGCCCAAACAGCGGCGTTGCAAGAATGAAGCTGGTCGCAAAACCATAATAGATGGCGATAACCGCCCCCAGCGCCGCGCCCGCCGATACGCCAAGCGTCCCAGGCTCGGCCAACGGATTGCGCAGCAGTCCCTGAAGAACGGCCCCTGACAGGCCCAATATGGCACCCACCATGATAGCTAATATGACACGCGGCAGGCGGATTTGCGTCAGGATCAGGCCAGTTAGGTCATCCTGCCGGTGGGCAAGCGCCTTGGCAACGTCGTGGGGCCTAAGCCAAACCGTTCCAGCCAGAAGCGATGCAGCCACAGCGAACAGGAGCAACGCAAGCAAAATGGGGATGAGCCAGCGCTTCATTTTGTCGCCTTTCGAACAGCAAAGGGCAAAGGCGATTTGATGTCCGCCATGGCAGTGCGAAGCTGGCCTTGCAGCGCCAGAACGGCATCCCCGACCATCGGGGTGCCGCAAATATACCAGGCTTGCCTTATATGGACTGTCCGAGCTCCCGCCCAATATTGGCGGACCAAGGGGTGCCGCGCCAGATTGGCGCGAAGGCCCGGTTTTTCGTCGGTCGGCATGCCCTGTACCAGAAGCGCGGGAGCCGTCTTTAGCAGCACTTCGGCATCCGGCGCGCCGTAGGTTAACGCTGGTGGTTGGTTCGCCACATTCTCAGCGCCTGCGGCGTGGAGGATCGCATCATAGAGCGTCCCCCTCGCGGCATTGAATCCCGATCCGTCCCAAGCCGCGACACGAATTGGCCGCCTGGGGCCTTTGGGAATAGCGTTCAGTTGCGCATCCATACGCACAATCAATGCTTCTCCCCGGGCTTGCTCGCCTACGGCCATCGCTACCTGTCGGGTGATCGTTCGAATTTCGGCGAAATTATTTGCAGCGCCGACTTCGATCATCGGAAAGCCCAGACGCTTGAGCAGACCCCGTGTCGCCGGTGTGGTGAAGCTGCCCGCGACGACAAGGTCCGGCTTTTGGCGGATGATTTCCTCTGCCAGACCATGATTGACGCCTACCCGCTTGGCCTGGTCTGCCATCAGCGATCCACCGGGATTGCGAGACAACCAAGTGACCGAGGCGATGCGCTCAGGCGGCAACAATGCCAGCACCAGTTGGTCGGTGCATTGATTCATCGACATTACCCGCCCTGGCTGAGCCGGTGCGGGTAATGTCTGAGCGGGAGAAGCCGGGGGATGGGCCGCGCTGCCAACAGAAATTGGCAGTACGGCCATCAACACCACCACCAGGATGCCGACCCTTTTCATCAGAAGTGGACGCGCACGCCGCCATAGGCCGCACGGCCCGGCGTTGCGAAGCTGAACACTTCCTCATAGTTCTCATTGAGCAGATTTTCGACGCGGCCAAACACCGCGATCCTGGAAGTCAGCTTATATTCTACGTTGACGTTCATCAAAACGTATTCGCGGAGCGACACGCGCACGGGAATATAGCTGGGATCGGTATAAGCCACGTCGCTCTGTCGACCATTGTAGCGCAGTGTCAGCGTGCCGGAGAAACGCTCATCCTTTGAGAACACCGTCGCATTGAAGCTGGCGATATGCTTAGGACGGCGCACTTCGACGATCCCATTCTCGCGGGCTTTGAGATAGGTGTAGGCCGCGTCCAAGCGAAGTTGCGGGATTGGCCGCGCGCTGACGAACGCTTCGATGCCGTGTTGCTTTGACTCTGTCGCCCTATTGCCTGGCGTCGCGATATAGGCCGGCGCAGGATAGGTCGTGTATATCTCGTCCTTCAACCGGCTGTCGAAGTAGGTCACGCCGATTGTCGAGTTGCCACCGATCGTCTGCTCGATCCCGGCTTCCCAGCCTTCTGATTTTTCGGGCTTGAGGTTCGGATTGCCGATATATTTGCCGTCGGAATAGCCGTAGAGTTCGTAATAGCCTGGGTTCTTGACGCCCGTACCAAAGGCACCGCGAACGCGGGTGCCGGCGGCAAAGGCATAGCTGCCCTGGACTCGCCATGTCGTCACGTCGTCAAATCGGTTATTCTCGTCCCGGCGGATGGAGCCACCGAGCGACAGGGCATTGTTGACCAGCAATTCATACTGCCCGACCAGGCCAACATTATCGGTGTGCCGTTTGCCCTCAAAAACGAAGGGGGATGGCGTGGTGTTCTGGAACTGCTCGCGCTCGACATCAACCGCTGCGGTCACTCGATGAACAACTGTATCGGTTCCAAAGCGCAGGCTACTGGTAAACGATCCCTTATAGCGCTGGCCCTTGTCGCCATAATCGAAGCCTGCGGCGGTATAACCGTCGCGCGTCGTATCTGCGATCTGCCCTGAAAGGATATTGGTCCATCGGCCGTCGAGGGCTGTGTGTTCGACGCTGACCAGACCGTAAAAGGCTTTGTTCCTGTAATGCACACCAGGACTGTCGACGGTGTAGCCGAACAGCGAACTGGCCGAGTTGCTCTCGCTGTCATTGGTATCGGCGTCGGTATAGCTGTAGCGGCCGACACCTGTGATCTTGAGATTGTCTCTTGGTGTCCAAATCAGCTTCGCGCTGAGGCCAAGGCTATCCGATCCGACATCGCGTGAACCATTGCGTGCGGTAGGGGTCCCTCCTGTGTGATAATAGGAAGACGAAACGGCATAATCGAGATCGCCCGATACACCGGCAGCGCGGGCACTGCCGGTGTAGGTGTTGAAAGAACCGCCTTCCAAACGGGCGGTAAAGCCGGGAGCTTCGGCACCCGACAGGGTCATGTAATGGATCACGCCGCCGATGGCGTCAGAGCCGTAAAGCGAGGATTGCTGGCCGCGAAGCACTTCGATGCGCGCTTCCGGGTCAGCGATCAGCGTGCCGAAATCATATTCACCATAATAGGGATCGGCAGCTTCGATCCCGTCGATAAGGACGAGAACCTGATTGCCTTCGCTACCGCGCAAGCGAAGCTGGGTCAGGCCACCAATCGCGCCCGTGCGGCTCACAGCCACACCGGGTACGTCGCGCAGGATGTCCGACACGACGCGGGTTTGGCGTGTTTCGAGAGCCTGTGCGTCAAGGATAGTTACGGAGGCACCGAGTTGGCTTACCTTGACGCCATCGCCCGAACGACTGGCGGTGACGACGATCTGGTCTTGGTTGGAATCAGTGGAAGCTGACTGCGCATAGGCTGGTGCGGCCACTGCAAGCGCTATCACGGATGTAACTATGGTCTTCATGGTATTCCCCCTTGGCGCACGAGCAACGTGAGCGGTGGGGCGTACCGGCATACTCCGGTCGGCGCGCGACGACGAGCGGACGCCAAAAAGCGCCCGTTGCCAAGCAACCGTGCGGCCCCGCCGCATAGCTTCGTCGCTCAGACGGAGAATTACCGTGCCGTGACCATCCCCTGGACCAAGGCAAGAGCGACCGGTGCGCTGGCAGGTCTCCTGGCTCACGGGTCAAAGCTTGATGCACGGCCTTCCCAGGCCTCGCAGGATTTAGCATCCGGCCCAGTGGCTGGCGGCTCGGGTACTCCCGTCCGCACATGTGCATCGCGCTCGCCGCTTACAGTTGCAGGGACAGCTGCGGATTTGAGTGACAAGTCACCCGCACCGCATTCCCTTTTAAGCCCCTCACGGGGCACCGGCGCGATCATGAAAGCTGTTTTACCAGCTTTCGGGTGTGTTGCTTAGTTAGGGAACGGTAATTTGTCCATGCTGTCGATTCAGGGTGTCGCAAAACACATGAATCTCAGGCAGTCGTCCCGCAATTCCACAGTGATCCGGCCGCGCACAGCGTTGTGCGGCATATTGCCCGCCCGACTGTCCGACAATCACTGTCGGATTGCAAAAGTACACGACAACCTCATGAACAGGGTTTTCCGTCAGGGCTTCGGTGCCGATATGGCCGCCTACGGCAAGCGCGCCCCCCTGGGGCGGCGGTGTTCATGTGATTGCCGTACATAACGCCATTTATCCAGTAGGCCGGGCCGTTGGCCTGACCCTAGCCATGTGCAGTTGGACTTCCAAATCGACAATCGGCATAAAACCACTGCAAAACGCGATCGAAAGAATCCAAATGTCACTTGAGGCACTCAAGACAGCTTTTTTTGGTATCCTGGTAGCAGCCGGAACCGCGATAAACGCCCAGGCTAGTCCTCCGACAAAAATCGAAAGCACGTCTGACAAACAGCGCCTCGTGGTATTGAGCGACATCGGAAACGAACCGGACGACCAGATGTCGCTGATACGTCTGCTCCTCTATTCGAACGAAATCGACATCGAATCGATAATTGCTTGCACCTCGACCTAGCTTAAAACGACCACCAACCCGCAAACGATGCGAGCGATCATCGGCGCATATGGCGAAGTGCGGCCCAACCTGTTGCGGAACGCGCTAGGCTGGCCGGAAGCGCAAGCCCTCGCTTCAATCGTGACGTCGGGGCAGCCGGGTTACGGCATGGCATCCGTGGGCAAAGACAAGACGTCGCCCGGTGCCGAAGCCATTATCCGCGCCGCAGATCGACCGGATCCGCGACCACTATGGATCAGCATCTGGGGTGGCGCCAACACACTTGCCCAGGCGCTGAGCGAAGTTCGGTCAACACGCTCGCAGGCCGACCTTGACGCATTTATCGCGAAACTGCGCGTTTATTCGATTTCGGATCAGGACGATGCCGGGCCATGGATCCGCCGGCAATTCCCCAACCTGTTCTATATCGTCCATCCTTCGACGCCAGATGGCGGCAACTACAGTACAGCAACCTGGACGGGCATCAGTGGCGACGTCTTTTATCGAAACGGTGCGGGGGCCGATGGCAGCACCATCACCAATGCCTGGTTGGATAGTCACATCCGCAAAGGCCCGTTCGGAAAACACTATCCCGAGTTCCTGTTCATAATGGAAGGCGACACCCCAGCCTTTCTCGGCCTCACCCGTAATGGACTGGCGAGTGCTGACAATCCAAGCTGGGGCGGCTGGGGGGGACGGTATGTCTGGCGACAACCCTATGGCGAGGATCACGCAATCTGGACGCAGGGAGGCGACTCTTTCGCGCGCACCACCTCCGCCGATACGGTCGCTGGTATTGACGGCAAGAGCTATGTTTCGGATCAAGCGACGATCTGGCGCTGGCGCACGGCCTATCAGAATGATTTTGCCGCACGCATGAACTGGACGCTTGGCGGGGCCACACCTGTCAATCACCACCCGGTCGCAATCGTTAATGGAATTGGAGGCACTGCCCCCATTTTACTGGATGCAGAAGTCGGCAAGCCATTGACGATAGACGCGGGGCAAAGCCACGACACAGACAAGGGGCAGCGCCTGCATTATCGTTGGTTTCACTACCCCGAGGCAGGGTTCGTGCCTGAGCAGGGGATGGCGGCGATAACAATCGATGGTGCCAATTCGTCGCGGGCGACAGTGACGCCGACAGCCACGTGTCGTCCCCAATGGCTGTGGATCGGCGTGCAAAAAGAACCCCGTTAGCGGGGTGATCGGCGTCTAAAAGGGACCCCTCATTTCGATGGTTTAAGCAGCCGGCTGGATTTTCAGGCGGCGAGATCGGGATGTTGGTTTTGGAGACAGTTTTACGGATCCGGCGCGAGTATGCCGGAGGCAAGGCGATCAAGGCGATCGCACGGGATCTGCATGTGTCGCGGAAGGTCATCCGCAAAGCGGTCCGAGCGCCGGAGGGCGCCTTTGATTATCAGCGCAAGGTTCAGCCGCTGCCCAGGATCGGTCCGTTCCAGGAGCGCCTGAACACGCTGCTGGAAGAGAACGAGCTGCGCGGCAGGCGTGACCGGCTGCGGATGACGCGGATCCATGACCTGCTGGTGCGAGAAGGCTTTGAGGGTTCTTACGATGCGGTGCGGCGCTATGCGACGCGCTGGAAGATCGAGCGGCGCAAGGATGCTGGCGATGGCGTCACCGCCTTCATCCCGCTGATGTTCAGGCCAGGCGAGGCCTACCAGTTCGACTGGAGCCATGAGGATGTCGAGATCGCAGGAGCGCCGATGCGGGTGAAGGTCGCGCATATGCGCCTGTGCGCGTCACGTGGGGTCTATGTCCGGGCCTATCCTCGCGAGAGCCAGGAGATGCTGTTCGACGCGCATGCGCGCGGCTTTGCCTTCTTCGGCGGCGTGCCAGGGCGCGGCATCTACGATAATATGAAGACGGCTGTGACGAGCGTGTTCACCGGCAAGGAACGCGTCTTCAACCGGCGGTTCCTGATCATGACCGACCATTATATGGTCGAGCCCACGGCCTGCTCGCCTGCGGCGGGATGGGAGAAGGGTCAGGTCGAGAACCAGGTGCAGACGATCCGGGGTCGCTTCTTCCAGCCCCGGTTGCGGTTCGCCAGTCTCGAAGAGCTCAATGGCTGGCTGGAGGCAGAGTGTCGGCGCTGGGCGGAACGGCAGCCCCATCCTGAACAGGGAGATCTGACCGTGGCGCAGATGCTGGAGATCGAACGATCTGCGCTGCAGCCGATGCTGGGACCGTTCGACGGCTTCAATGAGAGCGAGCATGCCGTGACCGGCACCTGCCTGATCAGCTTCGACCGCAACCGCTACTCAGTCCTCTCGACGGTGTCGCGACGCACCGTGCAGGTCCGGGCCTATGCCGATCGTATTGTCGTTCGCTGCGGCGAAGAGGTTGTCGCTGAACATCCGCGCTACTTCGGCCGCAACCGCACGATCTATGATCCCTGGCATTATCTGCCAGTGCTGGCCCGCAAGCCTGGCGCGCTGCGGAACGGTGCCCCCTTCCAGGACTGGGATCTGCCACCGGCGCTGGCCCGCCTGCGCCGCAAGCTGGGTAATGGCGACGATGCCGATCGCCGGTTCGTCCGTGTACTGTCGGCCGTACTGACCGATGGCCTGGAGCCTGTCGAAACCGCTGTGCGTGAGGCACTGGCGACGGGCACGGCGAGCGACGACCTGATCCTCAACATCCTGGCAAGACGCCGGGAGCCTCCGCGTCCGCTGACGATCATCACCTCCGAGGATAGCGCCTTGCGCCATCCCCCGATCGCCGACTGTGCCCGTTACGACCAGCTAAGGACCTTCGATGCAGCGGCATGATATGATCGAGGCCATGCGCGGGCTTGGACTCAAGGGCATGGCGGGCGCGTTCGACGATGCCGTCACCACCGGCCTTCAGCGCCAGCGCACCACCATGGAGATACTGACCGATCTCCTGCGAGCGGAGGCGACGCATCGTCATGCCGCGTCGATCCGATACCGGATGGCCGCTGCCAAGCTGCCAGTCGTGAAGGACATCGATGCCTTCCGGTTCGAGGGTACCCCGATCAACGAGGGGCTTGTGCGTTCATTGCACAGCGGCGCGTTCCTGCCCGCACGGCGCAATATCGTCCTGGTCGGCGGCACAGGCACAGGAAAGACCCATCTAGCCATCGCCATCACCGCCAATGTAGTGCGCTCCGGCGCCCGAGGCCGCTACTTCAACACGGTCGATCTGGTGACCCGCCTCGAAGAGGAGGCCAGGATCGGCAAGAGTGGCGCTCTCGCCGCCCAGCTATCCCGCCTCGATCTCATCGTGCTCGATGAACTGGGGTATCTGCCGTTCGCTCGATCGGGCGGCCAGTTGCTGTTCCACCTGATCAGCAAACTCTATGAGCAGACCAGTGTCATCATCACCACCAACCTCGCCTTTGGCGAGTGGCCCACCGTGTTCGGCGATCCCAAGATGACAACCGCGCTCCTCGATCGCGTCACCCATCATTGCGACATTGTCGAGACCGGCAATGACAGCTGGCGCTTCAAAAACCGCAGCTGATCCGCCCCAGCAGCGATCAATTAGAAGATGTTTTGCGCTGCGCGCGCCTCCGGTCGGGCTACGCCCTCCCTACGCCGCGCGCAGCGCAAGGAAGCCCGTCACATCAACGTTCCGCCATCCTGACAGGGGGTCCCTTTTGCGCGCCGATAAGGGGTCCCGTTTGCACGCCGATTGACAGGCCTCTGATGCAGCGATGAAGGCTGCGGGCCCGTATGGGAGTTCGCGGATCGGAACCACATCACCCTAAGCGTGCTGATGAAGCACGGTGGTTAGCCCTGGTTCTTCCGACCCCGTCTCGCCGACTGTTGTGCCATACCCTCCTTCGACCGACTTACGCCCCGACGACCTCTGGTCCGCTTTGGCTTACGCCGCCGCTGCGACCGGAGCAGTGTAATCCTCATTCTTCATCATGAGCGCCCAGACGATGCGCGCTGTCTTGTTAGCGAGCGCCACTGTTACGAGCATGCGTGGCTTGCGCGCCATCATCTGCTCCAGCCATGATCCCTTGGGCGCGCCCCGCTTGCTCGCCTGCAACACCACGGCGCTGCTGCCGATGATCAGCAACCGCCTGAGCGTTCGCTCGCCCATCTTTGAGATCGAACCCAGCTTCTGCTTGCCGCCCGTCGAGTGCTGCCGCGGCGTGAGGCCGACCCATGCGGCAAAGTCACGTCCCTTGGCGAAGGTGCCCGACGGCGGCGCAAGCGCCAGGATGGCAGTTGCCGTGATCGGACCGATGCCCGGGATCGTCATGAGCCGGCGTGCGAGAGCATCTTCGCGCGAACGGCGCACAATCTCCTTGTCGAGTGCGGCGATCTGCCGGTCGAGCATCGCCAGGCTGTCGAGCAGAAGCATGCAGACCGATCGCACGCCCTGGGGAACAGCCAATGGATCGGCGAGCAGCGCGGCAAGCTTTTCCAGATGGGCCAGCCCCTTGGGCGCGATCCAGCCATACTCGGTCATATGGCCGCGCAGGGCATTGCTGATCTGGGTCCGCTGCCGCACCAACAGGTCACGGCCCCGGAACACCATTGCCGCCGCCTGCTGCTCCTCTGTCTTCACCGGCACGAACCGCATGCTTGGTCGCTGGGCCGCCTCGCAGATCGCCTCGGCATCGGCCGCATCGTTCTTCTGACGCTTCACGAACGGCTTCACATAGGCCGGCGCAATCAACCGCACATCATGGCCCAGCTTGAGCAACTCGCGCGCCCAGTGATGCGCGCCGCCGCATGCTTCCAGAACTACCTGGCAACGCGGCTGTGCTGCGAAAAACGGCAACAGCTTCGCTCGGCTGATCTTCTTGCGAAGAAGCACATGGCCCGACACATCTACACCGTGCGCATGAAAAACATGCTTGGCGATATCCAACCTGATTATGCTAACTTCTGACATGGACGCCTCCCTCAAGTGGTGTTCAACACCTCCACTTTGGCACATCGATACCGTCGGGGGGCGTCCACCCCATCACCCATCGAGGGCATATCGCCCGCCTAAATCGCTACGGCCTTGCAGTGAACGGATTATCCACCTTCGGACGAAAAATGGAACGGGAAGAGAGCGCCCAGCTGCCCCACCAAAGCATTGGCGGGCAGCTGACTCAGGCTAAACGATGCAAAGCAGGGTTATTTGGGGAAGTGGATGCCGCATAGCTTGTTTCCATCTGGATCGCGGAAGTACGCGAGTACGATCGTACCCATAGACGCTGTTTCGCGAGGACCGGGCGCTACCTCGATCGACGTGCCACCATTGGCGACTGCAACATCATGAAACTGCTTCACCTGTTCTGGCGAATCGCATGAAAAAGCAACGGTGCTGCCATTCGCGACGGATGCCGGTTCGTCATTGATGGGCTGGGTGACAATGAAATTGGCCCCATTTCCACTGTTGTAGATCAGGCGCGTGTGGCCACTGTCGGCCACGTTGATCGTCGCCTCCCCAACTCCGAGGGTGCCGAGCACCGTGTCGTAAAAGCGCTTCGCCCGGTCGATGTCGTTCGACCCCACCATCGTGTGAAAAAGCATGCATCTTCTCCTACTTGGGCCACGCCATGATTGAACACTGCCCGCCTCGGCCATAGCAGGATCGAACGCGCGGTCACGCTTGGATCGTTGGGCTGACGTTGGCATGATTGAATCGATAGGGACAGAGGTCGCACCTTGGCCAATGGGCGACAGGCAGCTATTGCCGCCTACGATCGTGTCGCCTGCCCCAGAGAGGACCGGCGGCTATGCCTTCTTACCCTCCGGTGAGCCGACATTCCGAAATCGGCCAAAGCCGGTCACCGTGATGCTGTGCGGACACCATGTTTTTTCCGGCTTATCTAATATAGCCGCCATCTTAGGCTCATCCGATGGGCGCGGCCTTATCCGCTTCACTCCAAGTTTGTTCGGCGCTTGCCGTCAAATTGCTCCTCACGCCGGGCTTGCCGTTCGGCGCGGACCGCGCACACTCGGGGCGGCGAAGCCGGAGAAATATCCGCCCATTGCGCCTGAAGCTCGGCCAACTGGTCCTTTTTGCCATCGGTAGGCAGCGGTGGTGGTGTAATGCCGATCCGGCGCATCGCCACATAAAGCGCCGCGCGCTCATCGCGGTCGAAACGGTCAGTGCGCCGCCACCTGTCGAGCAGCACCGGTTCGGCCCCTTCGCGCGCAGCAGGACCAATCCGGCAAAGTCCCTCGATCCCCGCGTTATTGACCGAAGAAGTTGAGGCACGCCGGTTGAGGAGATAGGGCAGCGCCTCTGGGCCGAGATCCCCCACCCGCCTCAGAAGGGGTTCTGTATCCCATAGCCAATGCTCTTCGCCCGCCTGTCCATAGACGGCGAGGATGCGCGGGCCGAAACCGGCAAGACGCGCCTTAGGCAACCGTGCGAGCAAGCCGCCGAGAATACGCCCGCTCTCCCTTGCCCACCCGCGATCATTGCCCTCTACCGCGACCGCACGTTCCAACCCTGCCATGATCGCATCGGCGCGGGACTCCAGCACTTCTGGATGGTTGGAGACAACGCCGACTTGCCAATCCGCCTTGGCCAGCGGATCGGTTATCATCACATCGATAGCGGCGAGTTGACGTGCGAGCGTGGCCTGCTCGACCTTTGCCAACTTCGCGAGCGCCAACGCCGTATCGCCGCCTCGGCGCTCGGTTATTGAGACGCGCTTGAGACCGAGCGCGCGTGCAAGGACTGCACTGTCGCGGCTGTAGCGGGTGTCGCCCGACACGATAGGGGTGAAGCCCTTGCGCCAGAAGCCAGCGTCGCAATCCCATGACGGCGCGCCGGAGTTGAGACCACAGCCCATGATCGGCATAGGAATCCAGCCGAGCGGTGCGGCATGGCCGCCTAGCAACTTGAGTTGTCGGCCATTCGGCATGGTAATCGTGGTGGTGACGCGTGTGATCGGCAAGCTGGTTTCATGGCCTTTCGTTTCCGTGCGCGAAACCCGCACCAGCGGCAATGTCGGGCGCTCCGGCATGGACAGTGTGCAAAACCGGCTTTCCATCTTGCGGCCAAGAATCGCATCGCCGTCGTGGAAACCGAAAACGTTTACGAAGGCGGCGCGGAGCGCGGGGGTCTCACGCACTTTCGCGCGAATCTCCTTGTCCATCATGCGGTGCGAAAGAAAACGTTCCTGAAAATTGCTGTTGGCCGAATAGGCGACCGGCAGGCCGTAATTCTGCGTCAGCCAGGTGCCGTCGTCATTTCTGCCGTCCCCATCGAATGCCAGCGCTTGCCGAATGGGATTGAACCCAGTCGTGACCTTCGCATTTGCCGCATCATAGGCCGCGCCCAATTGGCGCATCATCATATAGTCCTGCGCGGCCACCGCCCAGTAACCGCCATAGAAGACCAGTGGCACCACCAGCCACCAGCGCGAGACTCGACCGATCGTCGCCTCGACGGCAATCCCGATCATGCCTGCATTGATGAGCAGGACGGACCAGAACATCGCCAGCAGGAACATCAGAAATATTCCGATGAAAGGAATCATCTGGAGAACAAACAGGGCTGCGGTTAGGGCAAAAAAGAGCAGAGAAGAGGGAAAAAGACGGCGCATATCTCTGTTCTAACACCCGATATCTGAATAATTGGTGCCGCTTTCGCGCCTTGTTGGCGCAGTGATAGATGATACTGGTCCGACATCGGCTCCGTTCATCCCATCAGCCGTGAGTGTCCTTGATGGGTCATCCGGAGCGGATCGACGGTGCCGTCGAGGGCTTTCATGTCGACAGGGTAGCCACATTGCGGCTTTCCGTGCAGACGATATGGCGCAGATCAGGTGTTTCCGGCACATCCGGAGATGAAGCGCTATCTCCCAACAATGTCATACGAGCCCATGCGATCCTAATGGACAGATGGCACTTGTGATGGTATTAATTGTGGGTCGGGAGGATCGTGTCCCGCGGGATGGTGTAACAGCGGGTATCCTCGGTAGAGGATCGGACTGGATCAGGCTGCCACGCCGGGCAAACTGATGAGGGGATTGTCGCTGACGGTGGCGAGACTTTCAAGTGTCATATATCGGCGAGCCACGGCCCATTCGTCCTGCTGTTCGAGCATGAGGGCTCCGACGAGGCGTACAATGGCCGCGTCATTGGGAAAGATGCCGACAACGTCGGACCTTCGTTTGATCTCTCCGTTGAGACGTTCCAGGGGATTTGTGCTGGAAATCTGCGGCCAATGTTCTTTCGGGAAGGCTGTGTAGGCGAGGACGTCTTCGCGGGAGCCATCCATCATCTCAGCAAGTTTGGGAGCGCGATCACGCAGGGCATCGGCGACTGTTTGCCATTGCTTATGAGCCTCCTGAGCAGTTTCCTGCGCGAAAATTGTCTTGATCATGGCGGTGACGGCGGCACGCTGCTTAGTGGAAACATGGGCGAGCGCATTGCGCATCCAATGAATCCGACAGCGTTGCTGGGTTGCGTGGAAGACCTTGCTGGCAGCGGCGCGTAGGCCCTTGTGATCGTCTGCAATGACAAGTTTGACGCCCCTGAGCCCGCGATCGGCAAGAGAGCGCAAGAAGCCCTTCCAGAAGGTTTCGGCCTCGGTTGGCCCGGTGTCGACGCCCAGTATCTCGCGGCGGCCATCGTTGCTGACACCGACAGCTATTATCGTCGCGGTCGACACAATCCGGCCACCCTGGCGCGATTTGATGTAGGTCGCATCGAGCCACAGATAAGGGAATTCGCCCTCGATTGGCCTGTTGAGGAAAGCGTTAACCCGTTCGTCGATCTCTTGGATCAGTCGGCTGACGGCGCTCTTGGAGATGCCCGTAGCGCCCATGGCCTTCACGAGATTATCGACCGATCGCGTCGAAATGCCCTGGACATAGGCTTCCTGGATCACCGCCGTCAGGGCCTTCTCGGCAGTCCGACGGGGTTCAAGGAAGGATGGGAAATACGATCCCTTGCGTAGCCGCGGGATCTCCAGTTCGATGTGGCCGGCCCTGGTCTCCCAGGAACGCTCTCGATAGCCGTTGCGCTGGACCTGTCGCCCGGCAGGGTCGCGAGCGCCATGCGCGGCACCAGTCAGCACCTGCACTTCAGCTTCCATCATTCGCTCAGCGGCAAATGCCAACATCTCGCGAACGAGATCTGCATCAGCGCCCTTTTCAACCAGCTCGATAAGGGCCATTCTGTCTGTGGTCATCGTCGTCTCCGATAGGTTCATTGGTTTCGCAACCCGAACTCTACCGAAGATTGGCGATGGCCGCCTAGACAGAAGCCATGCCACCGTTGGGGCATGAAGCTCCGGTCGCTACGCTCCCTCCGCTTCACGCCCCAACGGTGACGCTGTTACACCACGTAACGGGACACGGCCGTCGGGAGCGAGAACCGACGTTAAATCAATACCTTGCCATGACTGTCGGGTGCCCGTAGGGGTCACCAGACTTTCCCTTATTTGGACGTCCGGCAGGTTCTGCCAGCTTAAGTTAAATTTGCTGTTCAGCCTCAGTTTAACATGCCCCATTTCCGCATGGCCAATCCACAGCTGGCGTGTAAGGCGCAGATCGCAAGGCCCCGTTCAGCCGGGTAAGGACGCTGCTGGAGCCTTCCAGGCCATCACTTTGTGCAGCGCGTGAGCCAGTTCATCGATCGAATAGGGTTTGCGCAGCAGATCAAAGCCCTGCGTGCCCTGCGTGGAGATGACTTCGCTATAGCCGCTCGTAAGAAGGACAGGCATATCTGGAAAGGCATGGCGAATATGCTGCCCCAATTCGATACCATTCATGCCGGGCATCATGACGTCGGAAAATACGACGTCGAACCGCGGGTCGCCACTGTTCAGGATAGCCAGCGCTTCCTCGCCATCCCGCGCTCGCACACTGTCATGTCCCAGATCGCCAAGCGCCGCCGCAGCGAACATGCCGACCTCTTCATTGTCCTCGACGATTAATATCCTGAACAACCCGCTACCGGCCAACTTATCTATGTTGGGCGCAATGTCCGCCTGGGTTTCATCGCCCTCGCGAGGAAGGTAGAGGGTGAAGGTGGAGCCTTCTCCCAGTCGGCTGGTGGCGATGATGTCGCCTCCCGACTGTTTGGCGAAGCCGAACACCTGAGAAAGGCCCAGCCCCGTGCCATGCCCCACCGCCTTCGAGGTGAAGAACGGCTCGAAAATATGATCGATATTTTCCGGCGGGATACCACAGCCGGAATCAACGATGGAGATGGCGACATAATCGCCTTCGCGTTCCAGGTGACCGCGCACCGCAGGAATATGCTGCACCCGTTCGACGATGATCGACAGCGAACCGTGCTGCTCCATGGCGTCCCTGGCGTTGATCGCCATGTTGACGATCGCGGCTTCGAACTGGCTGACATCAGCGTTCACGCAGCAAATCGTTTCGGGCAAATGGAGTTCGACGGTGATGAAGGAACCCGCCAGCATGGCCATCATGTCATTCAGCCCGCGAATCCGGTCGCCAAGGTCGAAAATGCTGGGGGTGAGCGACGATCGCCGCGCAAAGGCCAGTAGCTGACTTGTCAATTTGGTGGCGCGCTCGGCGGTCTGGGCGATGGCGTCGATATAGCGTTCACGCCGCTCATGAGTCAGCCCAGGGCGCTTGAGCAGATCGGTCGAGCCAAGGATGACCGTGAGCAGATTATTGAAGTCATGCGCCATACCGCCGGTAAGCTGGCCCAGCGCCTCCATCTTTTGCGCCTGCTGCAACGCCTCATAGGCCTTGGTCAGCTCCTCCGTGCGCTCCGCCACCCGCAGTTCCAGCGTCTCATTGGCGTCCTGGACCGCCGCGAAGAGCCGCGCATTGTCGATCGCCACCGCCGCCTGCGCGGCAACGCCAACAATCAGCATCTGGTGGCGTTCTGTAAAACGGCCCGGATCGGAGTGGCCAAAGAGCAGACCACCCAGCACTTCGCCCGACCGGGAAGCGACCGGGACGGCGAGGTAACTGCGGACCGGCAAATGTCCCGGCGGCATGCCTTGATAGGGTGCATTACGCCCATAACGCGGATCGGCCAGGATATCATCCGATCTAATGACGCCTTCATTGCGGAACGTCGGCCCGAAAATGGCTGTCGGCCGGGGACGACCCAAGCCTTCAAACGCCGCGCGCTCTGCTCCAGACAGCGTGAAAAGGTGCAGGCGTTCGCCGGTCTCATCCATGATATTGTGAAAATAGGCGCCAAATTCCGCGCCGGTCAGCGTCACGCCCGCATCGGTCACCATCTGGACCAGAGGTTCCAACTCCAGTTCCGCAGCCAGCGCCGCGCCGGTCTGATTGAGCATCTCCAGCGCCTGCGTTTCAGACCGTAATTCACCCTCGGCAAGAACGGCCTGAGTGGTGTCTATGACGATCGCCAGCACGCCGGCGGGCAAGCCGCTTTCATCCCGGACCGGCGTATAGGTCAGGTCCATGAAGACCTGCTCAGGCGTTCCGCTGCGGTAAAGCGTCAACGCCTGCCGCACATAGGTCAGGCTTTCGCCCGCCAGACACCGACGCATGACATTGTCGTTGAACGCGTACGCCTCCGGCCACGCGTCCCGTACGGGCGTTCCCAATATATGCGGATGCCTGGGACCAGCGACCACGGCATAGCCGTCATTATAGATCAGCGCCCCTTCCTCGCCCCACAGCAAAGCCATGGGCAAGGGCGCGTCCAACACCAGGGAAACCGCCGTCTTGAGGTGCGTCGGCCAATCCGCCTTTGGGCCAAGCGCGCTTTTCGACCAGTCATGGCTTTCGATCGTCTCGCTAAGCGTTCCTGCACCTTGTACGATCATATCCCCATTCACCAGCAAGTGCCTATTATGTCGCCCTTAAGGCTTGGCACCATCCGATCCAATCGACACCAGGGCGGGCGAAAGGTCTCAGGCGGCATCTGTTAACTCCCCCCGGTCATCACCGGGTGCCTTTGCCGACTGCGCCTTGCGGGATGAATATGGCAAGGTAGATTTAGGGTCATAAATGGCCACGTCGATCGCAGGCCTTAGTCATGCCGCCCACCGCATCGGTTGCGCGCCAATGCCTCCGACATCCGACACTTCGTCGGTATGGACGTTGAAGCGGACGAGGCGCACCGATCCAAAGGCCGTCGTCAGCGCCGTATCGGCGGCATCCCTGCCGCAGGCCATCAGTATGCGCCCGATCCGGGGCACCCGATGACGGGCGTCGAAACTATACCATTCGCCACCCAGATACACCTCGAACCAGGCATGAAAATCCATCGCGGTATCGACCGGATCGATCCCGATGTCGCCCAGATAGCCACTGCAATAGCGCGCCGGAATGTTCAGGCACCGGCAAAGCGCCACCGCGAGATGCGCGAAATCGCGGCACACGCCGACCCGCTCATAATAGGCTTCCGACGCCGTTCGGGTGGCCCGCGCATATTGATAGCCATAGGTCAGGTGGCCATGCACGAAATCGACGATCGCCTGGACCCGCTGCCAGCCGGGCGGGACATGTCCAAACAGCCACCATGCTTCGTTGGACAGAAGATCGGTATCGCAATAGCGGCTAGCGAAGAGGTAAGTGAGAATGTCGGCGGGCAGATCGGCAACGTCATGCTGCACCGCCGCGGGATTTTGACGGTCGATATCGCCGGTGTCTTCGATCGTGAAGTCGCAGGAGATGGTCGTGACGCCACCGGGCAGAACCATCCGTGAACAGATATTGCCAAAGGCATCGCGATAATCGGTGATCGCAAGGGATTTATCATTGGTAACCAAGTGCGGCGTTCGCAAATCAGCCAGTCTAGAAGGCCGGACATGCAGCATCGTGACCAATGGCGTTGGCGCATACGCCTCAAGCGCAATGTCATAACCGGCGCGAATAAGCATGGGGGAGGTGAACCTTCCTGACTGATCGTATCGCGGGTCGGCCATGGCCTTGTCGCGATGTGCTCAAAGCATGATCGAAGAAATGGTTTCATCGGCGGGCGCGAGATATGTCCCGTCGCGTCATCGACACGATTGTCCGCACCCATGCCCGGACCAAATTGCCAGCCACGACATCGCGACGTCAGATCACATCGCTCAAACCATCAAAGAGAGCATCTCGTCGACGGGAATGAACGCAAATGCGACGGAACTGTCAGCCACGCCATAGGGCATGAAGATCATCTTGCCGATGCGCGTCGCGCCGCAGGTATAGACGACATTGGGCACATAGCCTTCCCTTTCGCTATCCACGGCGGCCAGGATAGGTTCGACGGAGCGGCGCAGCACCTTGGAAGGATCGGCCTTGTCGAGAAGGACAGCGCCAATGGAATATTCCCGCATCGCGCCGACGCCGTGGGTCAGCAGCAACCAGCCTTCGTCCAGTTCGATGGGGGAACCGCAATTGCCGATCTGAACCAGTTCCCAAAGATAATGAGGCATCAGGATTTTCTCTCCCTCGCCCCAGTCGGTCAGGCTGTCGGACTGGATCAGGAAGAGATTTTCGCCATCCTGCCGCCCGATCATCATGTATCGGCCGTTCACCTTGCGCGGGAACAGCGCCATGCCCTTGTTACGCGCGGCGCTGCCGGTTAGCGGACATAGCGCAAAGCTACGAAAATCGCTGGTCCGCATCATCTCGGACTGTATCTGGCGACCATTATAGGCGGTGTAGGTGCCGAGCCATTCGATCGATCCGTCGTCATGCGTGAACTTCACCAGGCGCAGATCTTCAAGCCCGTTGGCTTGAGCCGCGGTAATCGGGAAGATGACAGTTCCCGACAAGGTGCTGTCAGGGTGGCGGAAGATCGTTACAGGGCCGGATTGTTCGCGCTCCTCGTCGCCCAGCGCATCCGCAGCCGTCGCAAAGGGCGGCTCCGGCGCCAGGTGCAGGTCGCCATTCTCCGTGATGATACCCTCGCGAAAGGCGATCGAGCTGATATGCCCCTCCCCCACCGCCCGCAGGGAAATGACGATGCGCTGGCACCCTTTGGCGATCCCGCTCTGGTCTGGATGCGGGACGACACTGGGGTTCATCAGCGCAGCGGCCGCATAGCTATATTCATGACAGAAATAGGCACCGATCAACTGACATCGCGCGTCGCTGATGGCACGGTCGTCCAATTTCAGGAGCCGCGCGATCTCGGCGAAACGGGTCATGAACACCCGTCGTGTCTGCCAATGGCGCGCTTCGAACCCGATCAGGACATGGGTGAGCTGGGCTTTGACCTCCGCCTCGGTGAGCGCGAGCACCGCGTCGGTGATGCGCTGGGTGCGGCTGGGCGCCCCGCCCTGGGTCTGCCAGCCAAGGTGAAAGGGCCGCACGACGACACGCGTCGCATCGGCTGTCAATCGAAGCGGCAACGCGTCAATTTTTTGCAAAAACAATATCCCGTGCGTCGAACAAATCAGGCGACAGAGGTGGGTCTCTCTCTCGTTCCCCTCTGTGCCACGTCTGCCAGGCGTTGGGAAAGCCTGTTCATCGCGCAGGATGCCAATTGCAACGCAATAAGCGATTCCGCCCCCTGGTTACGATTAGGGCCCAGCGGAGTCAGGCCGTCATAGCAACCACCGCCCGCCGGCGTTGCAAGTGGGGTGTCGAGGTCGTTCTGCCCCAGGAACCAGCGATAGGCGGTTTCAGCCAAAGTCACCCATCGCTTGTCGGGATCGACATCCCAGGCGGCGATAGCGGCATCGATGGTCGCCTGTGCCTCAAGCGGCTGTTGGTCAAACGGCAACGGAGGTCGATAGGCCCGGCCGAAACTTGCCGAACCCACCGGCCGAAAATACCCCTCCGGCGTTCGCTGCTCGCCAGCTATCCATTCTAGCGTGAGCAGACCCCGATCAACCAGATCGGCCCGCCCCAAATGCCGTCCGGCCACGAGAAGGGCTTCGGGCAAACGCGCATTATCATAGGCGAGAACCGGTTCGAACCATGTCCATTCGGGGGTGCGCGCGGCATCCAACAAGGCTGCGATCCGATCTGCAAATTGCGTCATCACGGCCAAAGCGTGTTGATGACGGGGATCGGTGTCCAGCACGGCCCCAGCGCCAAGAATGACGAAGGCCTGCGCACGCGGCGATGTGACCGCACCCATGGGACCGATCGCCGCGTCGAACAAATGCGCCGCCCATTCGCGATGCGCAGCAAAGGGGGCGTCGCGCATGGTGACGCCCAAGGCCCATAGGGCGCGGCCGCAACTGTCCTCCGACCCTTCTTCCTCGCACCATTGCCGGTCGAACCCCATGAAATTGCGAAACCGGCCGCGATCGGGATTCCAGGCGTGCTGGACGAAACTGGCGTATGTCGTCATCCATCGGTCACGAAGGCCTTCGTCCATCGTCTCGATTGCGACCATCAGGATCAGGGCGCGGGCGTTGTCGTCGATGCAATAGCCATGATTGCGATCGGGGATGGTAAGAATGCCATGCTGGAATATGCCGGTCGCGTCACTCATCCGAAGAACGGCCGATGGATCGGGCGCGAGGACGGCGTAGCTGCGACGGGGACTTTGTGGATCGGGATGGGCAAAGACGGCGTCAACCATCAGATTACCGACATTGCGCGCCAGTTCGCTCCAGATCATCTTGCGTCCATAGGCATAGGCGCGCTTGGCATAGCCACCCAGCAACGCCTGATCCGATAATAAGCCGATAATCTGCGTGGCCAAAGCCTCGGCATCCCGGAACGGCACCACCACGCCGCGGTCTTCCGACAGGATTTCCTGCGCCTGGACATAGGGCGTGGCAAGCACGGGCTTGCCCATGCCAATCGCATAACTGAGCGTTCCTGACACGATCTGCGCCGGATTGACATAAGGGGTGACGTAGATGTCGGCGGCCTGAAGATAGTCGAGTAATTCTTCCTGCTCGACATAACGATCGATAAAGCGGACCTGGTCGCCTACGCCCAGTTCCTGCGCCAGTGCAGCGAGGCCTTCACGCAGGCTTTCGCCCTGTTCACGGACAAGGTTCGGGTGGGTGGCGCCCAGCACGACATACAGCGCGTCAGGATGCGCCTGCACAATAGCAGGCATCGCCCGAATCATGTGATCAATGCCCTTGTCGGGGGCAAGCAGGCCGAAGGTGAGGATAATCCGGTGCCCCTCCCAGCCAAAGTCGGGCTTGATCTTAGCGGGATCGACATAGGGGCGGTCAGGCACGCCATGGGGGATGACCGCGATGAGGGATTCATCCACGCCATAGTGCTCGATCAGGATGGTTCGCCCCTGCCCCGCCATCACCATGATCTTGCTCGCCCGCCGCAACAGCGCGACCATGACGCGATGTTCGTCCGGCGTTGCGCTTTCCGAAATAGTATGAAGCGTCAGGATCGACGGCAGCCGGGTCCGGTCGAGGAGATGCAGGATCATGTCCCCCGCCGGGCCACCGAATATGCCGAATTCATGCTGGAGCCAGATCGCCTGCGCCCCGCTATCCTCGATCCTGCAAGCGGCTTCGGCATAGGCGGCTTGATCGTTCCGCGCGATGGCATGGATGCCGTCGGGATAGACGATGCCATCGGCGCCATCGTCCATCGCATAGCTGTCTATCCGCATGGCCGGAAAGGCGGCCCGCAACGCATCGCGGCAATGGGTCGTAAACGTCGCAATTCCGCAGCGCCGCGGCATCGAGTTGCCGATGAGGGCGATGTGCTGAGGCGCGGGAACGGAGGCGAGCGAATCCAATGGACTATGCTTCATCGACTGTCATCCTGCTGGGCCGCGTCGCGCCGCGCGCGATGAAATCCGGTTATGGCGCTTAACGCGCGGGCCCCTCATTAGTTGCCGCGACGCAACATTTCGCCGTCTGTTTGACGATTAAATTGGACTGAACCGGTCATGTTTAACATAGGTTATCCGACAGGCCAGGTCAGCCTCGCCAGACGCCACGATATAATGATCGCCCGCATCGACGATACCCGTCGTGAACACGATATCGTGGAGATACATCTGGTGCGCCAGCGGCGCCGTCAGCCAGGGTGCCGCTTCGAGCAGAGGCCGGTGGTCGGTGCGCATGACACGGCTGGGATCGTCTCGATCCAGGATAGACCAGTAGGTGCGATAAGCGCCGACGCCATCATTGGGCGCTACTCCGTGCCAAAGGCTGAGCCAGCCTTCGTCGGTCAGGATCGGCGGCGCCCCGCCACCGATGCGCGCTGTCGCCTCGGTATCGGCGCGCGGGCGAATACCGGGACGATCATGGGGTTTCCAGTGCAGACCATCGGGCGATGTCGCAAGGTTGATGGAAGGCCCCGCGCGCCAGGCACTGCCGGGCGGATAGGCGAAAAAGAGATCGCCCAACGGCCTGGTCTGCGCCCAGTAGCGGCCAGCGATCAGCCCTTCGAACAACAACATATCCTTGTTCTGATGATCGAGCACCAGCCCTTCGCATCGCCAATCCAGAGCATTGGGGGAGCTGTAGAGCGTGGTGGCCTGGCGCTCTGGGCTGACCGAGCATGTGGTCATCCAGTAGCGGCCATCGATCCGGCTGATCCGCGCATCCTCAACGCCATAGCATTGGCTATCCGCGGCCGGCGCGATGACGCGGTCATAATGCCAGGCGATCACATGCAGGCCATCGGGCGACAGTTCCACCGGCAGCAGCCAGGATAGGGATGTCAAGGCGATCACATGCCAGTCCTGCCCCTTGAGCATGAACGTGCGCGGGTCGGCGGTTTCGACGGCATCGATCGGCCATGCATCCAACACATAGCGCCCCGCCTCCCAGCGGATCGCGCGGATCATGTCGCCCTCAATGGGCGCGGACAGGGCTTCGGCGATCCGCACCATCAGCAGCAGATTGCCGTTGGGCAGCCGCGTCATGCCCGGATTGAACGCGCCCAGAACGAAAGTGTCGGCCTGCAACGACGAACGCAGCGGCGATCGGGTAAGGTCGATATCGTCGGGCACGACGATCAGTCGATCAACGGGATAGTGCGCCATTTGTCCATCTCCCCTGCTGGTCCTATCCTGACATGCGATCCCGTTTGAGCCTAAAAAGCGGAACCCCGTTATAGTCGTCAGCAATCGGCTCCAATCTCTCCTATGTCCAATATCTATCGCCGCGAGACAGTCGGCACCGGACTATAGTGTCGGGCGTGAACAAAGTTCCTGTCGCACGGGGCGATGCTGGAACTTTGGTGCTGCGCGGGGACCGACATCGGTGCGACGCTATTGCGCATATGCGCGTGGGTGACCACAATATCCAACGCCTCGCGCTTGCCGGCGAAGCCCTGTACCAGTTTCACGCCTATTTCAGCACCTGGAAGGATGCGTCATGACCACCAGGATCGCCAGCACCGCATCCATCGGCTCGCCACGCGATCACGGCATTGCCCTGCGGGAAGCCACCGGCGTCTGGGCGCGGATCGCGGCGCTCAGTTTCGGTGGCCCGGCCGGGCAGATCGCGGTGATGCACCGCATCCTGGTGGAGGAGAAGAAATGGATCGGTGAAGAGCGTTTCCTGCATGCGCTCAATTACTGCATGCTGCTGCCCGGTCCCGAAGCGCAGCAACTGGCCATCTATATTGGCTGGCTGCTGCACAAGACCAGGGGCGGGCTGATCGCCGGGGCGTTGTTCGTGCTGCCCGGTTTTCTCGCTATATTGGCGCTCAGCTATATCTATGTGCTGATGGGCCATTCGCCGCTGATCGAAGGATTGTTCTTCGGATTGAAAGCGGCGGTGCTGGCCGTCGTCATCCATGCCGTGGTCCGGGTGGGGTCTCGCGCGCTGCGCAACAACGTCATGCGCGGCATCGCGCTCGCGGCGTTCATCGCGATCTTCTTCCTGGCCGCGCCCTTCCCCCTCATCATCCTGATTGCGGGCTGCATCGGCTATGTCGGCGGACGCAGCGGCATCGCGCAATTCCAGGGCGGCGGCGGCCATGGTCCGGCCCATGGCGCGCCGGTTCATGATCGCGACACGGCGCTGGGCGAACAATTGCCCGATCATGCCAGGCCGCATCTGGGATGGTCGCTGCGCATATCCTCGATCCTGCTGATCCTATGGCTGGGGCCGGTGCTGGGCCTGTTCCTGACCCTGGGGCCGGACCATGTTTTCACCCGGATCGCCACTTTCTTCAGCCAGATGGCCGTGGTCACCTTTGGCGGCGCCTATGCCGTGCTGGCCTATGTCGCGCGGGAGGCCGTGGGCAGCCTGGGCTGGTTGCAGCCGGGCGAAATGCTGGATGGCCTCGGCATGGCGGAAACGACGCCCGGACCGCTCATCATGGTGACGCAATTTGTAGGCTTCCTGGCTGCGTTCCGGGATGCCGGCACGATGCCTCCGCTGCTGGCCGCGACGCTTGGCGCGATTTTGACAACATGGGTGACCTTCCTGCCTTGCTTCCTGTGGATTTTCGCGGGCGCGCCGTTTATCGAGCGATTGCGCGGCAATCGCGCGCTGTCGGCGGCGTTGACGGCGATCACCGCCGCGGTCGTCGGGGTGATATTGAACCTTGCTCTGTGGTTCGCCATCCACACATTATTCGGTCAGGTCCAGCGGATCGGCGTCGTCGACCTGCCGGTGCTGCGGAGCGTCAATGTTCCCGCACTGTTGCTGTATATCGGCGCGATGATCGCGCTGTTCCGCTTCAAGATCGGGATGTTGCCGGTGCTGGGCGCCTGCGCCGCGATCGGGGCGGCCTATGTCCTTTTGGCCTGATCCGGCGCAGGCGGCAATCACGCGACGGTCATCGTCTTTTGCATCATCTGACGTTTGATCAAACCGCCGGCATCCCGGCATGCCGCCACCTCGTCGCTATCAAATCCATTTGCGCCAGAACGATAATTCACGAAGAACTGTACCATCGTTCCAACGCCCGGCAAGGAAACAGGCGATGCGCGTGATGGTGCTGGTGAAGGCGACCGAAGACAGCGAAAGAGGTTATCACCCCTCGCCCGAAACGGACGCGATGATGGCCGCCATGGGCCGCTTCAATGATGCTTTGCGCGATGCCGGGATATTAGTGATGGCAGACGGCCTCACCCCCTCCTGTAGAGGCAAGCGCGTCACCTTTGACGGAGCCGACCGCAATGTCATCGACGGCCCCTTCGCCCAGCCGCGCGAATTGCTTGCGGGCTTCTGGATCTGGGAGGTCAAGGACATGGACGAGGCCCTCGCCTGGGTGAAGCGCTGCCCCAATCCCATGCCGGGGCCGAGCGAAATCGAGATCCGGCCCTTCCACGAACTGGAATGACGCTGCTGCGCCGCCCGCTACCCACGGCGCACTCATGATCAGCCGAT
This sequence comes from Sphingobium sp. Z007, assembly GCF_900013425.1. Classification (GTDB taxonomy): domain Bacteria; phylum Pseudomonadota; class Alphaproteobacteria; order Sphingomonadales; family Sphingomonadaceae; genus Sphingobium. Next base: position 821,202 of record NZ_FBXK01000005.1, on the reverse strand, counting down.
CATCATCAGGCTCGCATTGCCCCCCGCCGCCGTCGTGTTGATGGATGTGGACTGCTCCTCCAACAACCAGTCGAGGCAATAGCCATGGCCGTGATCGTCGGCATGGACCGACACGATCGGGCCGGGCAGGTCGGCGACGCACTGGGCGGTCGCTGCGACCTTGGCGGCGTCCCCCTCCACCAAAGCGGCGGCATAGTGGCCGGCGGCGTCGGCGCTGAAGCAGGCAGCCACGTCGGCGGGCAGGCCCGCAGGGATCGTCATACCCTGCACCACGCCATGATTGCCGGTCGCGAGTATGGCGGCCATCTGACGGAACAGCCCCTGCCGCGTCGCTGGGCGCAACAGGATGCGCCCGCGCGGATGCAGGGCGTAGATGTTGCGTTCACCCACCGGCCCCGGCAGCGCCAGTTCGACACCCAGCGCGGAGGCATCGCCAGCGCGCCGCGCCTGCCCGGCAGCCTCGCCATCGCCTTGCGCATCAAGCCAGTCGGCAAAGGCATGGAGTGGCGAGCGCAAATGGCTGACCCGCGCGGCAAAGACCGGCGGGGTCGTGACCAGCCGCCCCAGATAGAGCGGCCCGCCCGCCTTGGGTCCAGTGCCCGACAGGCCACAACCGCCAAAAGGCTGCACGCCCACTATGGCCCCGATGACGTTGCGGTTCACATAGATGTTGCCGACTTTCACGCGGGCGGTCACCCGCGCCACCGTCTCGTCCAGCCGGGTGTGCAGCCCGAATGTCAGGCCATAGCCGGTGGCGTTGATCTGATCGACCAAGGCATCAAGCCGGTCGCGCCGGAAACGCAGCACATGCAGGACAGGGCCAAAGACTTCGCGGCTGAGGTCCGCAATAGAGTCGATCTCGATGATCGTCGGCGCGACCAAGGTGCCGTGGGTCGCTTCGGGCGGCAGCGGGCTTTGTTCGACCTTGCGGCCCAGCGCCTTCATCGCGTCGATATGGGCGTTGATCCCATCGCGCGCTTCTGCGCTGATGACCGGGCCGATATCGACCTTCAGCGCATCGGTACGGCCGATCCTTAGTTCGGCGAGCGCGCCCTTGATCATCGTCAGCGTCCGGTCGGCGACATCCTCCTGCAGGCAGAGGATGCGCAGCGCCGAACAACGCTGACCCGCGCTGTCGAAAGCGGAGGCGATGACATCAGCGACCACCTGTTCTGCCAGTGCGGACGAGTCCACGATCATCGCATTCTGGCCGCCGGTTTCGGCGATCAGCGGGATTGGCTTGCCATCCGCGGACAGGCGCGTGGACAGCTGGCGCTGGATCAGCCGGGCAACCTCGGTCGATCCGGTGAACATGACGGCGGCTGTTTGCGATGCGGCCACCAGCGCCGCGCCGATCCGGCCGTCGCCGGGAAGCAGTTGCAGCGCATCGGCCGGCACGCCCGCCTCATGGAGCAGGCGAACCGCCTCAGCCGCGATCAGCGGGGTTTCCTCGGCAGGCTTGGCCAGGACCGGATTGCCGGCGACCAGTGCGGCGGCGACCTGACCCGTGAAGATGGCGAGCGGGAAGTTCCATGGACTGATGCAGGTCACCGGACCCAGCGCGGCCTGCGCGGGTCCGAAGGTAGAGCGCGCCTGCGCGGCATAATAGCGCAGGAAGTCGATCGCCTCGCGCACTTCGGCGATGGCGTTGGGCAGCGACTTGCCAGCTTCGCGCACGATAAGGCCCAGCAGGATGGGCATCCGCGCCTGCATGGAGTCCGCGGCGCGGTCCAGCGTGGCGGCGCGATCTGCGACCGGGCTATTGGGCCAGCGCGACGCGGCGGCGCGGATGGCGGCGGCGCGCGCTTCCTCCGGGGATGCTTCAGTGACGCGGCCGACAACATCGCGATGGTCGGCCGGGTTGAATACCGTGCGCGAGGGACCAGTCGCATTGTCGGGGGCTGCGGTCCAGGCGAGCGTGGCGCTGTGCCGCAACGCATCGCCCAGGCTGGCGAGCGTGGTTTCGTTGCTGAGGTCCAGCCCGTCCGAATTGCGGCGGTCGGGATAAAGACCCGCCGGCAGCGCGATCTGGTCATGATGTTGGCCGGGATGCGCCATGGCCCGCACGACATCTACCGGATCGGCGATGATCTCGTCTATCGACACTTCGGGATCGGCGATGCGGTTGACGAAACTGCTGTTCGCGCCATTTTCCAGCAGGCGGCGGACCAGATAGGCCAGCAGCGTTTCGTGCGTGCCCACCGGCGCATAGACGCGGCAAGGGCGGTTCAATTTCCCAGCGCCGACCACCTGTTCGTAGAGTGGCTCGCCCATGCCATGCAGGCACTGGAACTCATATTGGCCGATCTGGAAATCCGGCCCGGCCAATTGATAAATGGTCGCCAGCGTCTGCGCATTATGGGTCGCAAATTGTGGAAATACAGCATCGGGCGCCGCGAGCAGTTTCTGCGCGCAGGCGACATAGGCGACATCTGTGTGGACCTTGCGGGTATAGACCGGAAAGTCGATCAGGCCATCGACCTGTGCCCGCTTGATTTCCGCGTCCCAATAAGCGCCCTTCACCAGCCGCACCATGATCCGGCGATCCGCGCGGCGCGCCAGATCGACGATCCAGTCGATCACGAAGGGGCAGCGCTTGCCATAGCCCTGCACCACGAAGCCAAGCCCATTCCAACCCGCCAGTTCCGGGTCGGTCGCCAGACTTTCGAGCAGGTCGAGCGACAGTTCGAGCCGGTCGGCCTCCTCCGCATCGATATTGAGTCCGATGTCATAGGATTTGGACAGCAGCGCCAGTCGCTTCACGGCCGGCAGCAATTCGCCCATGACGCGATCCGCCTGCGACCGGACATAGCGCGGGTGCAGCGCCGACAGCTTGATCGAAATGCCCGGCCCGGCATAGATGCCGCGCCCGGCCGACGCCTTGCCGATGGCATGGATCGCCTGCTCATAATCGGCATAATAGCGCCTTGCATCGGCGGCAGTAGTCGCCGCTTCGCCGAGCATGTCATAGCTATAGGCGAAGCCCTTCGCTTCCATCTCCTTGGCGCGCTTGAGCGCTTCCTTGATCGTCTCGCCAGTGACGAACTGTTCGCCCATCATCCGCATCGCAAGGTCCACGCCGCGGCGGATGACCGGTTCGCCAGCGCGGGCGACCAGACGGGTGAGCGCTGCGCCCAGGCCACGATCATCGACGCTGCCGACCAGCTTGCCGGTGACGACCAGCCCCCAGGTCGCGGCGTTGACGAACAGCGATTTGTCCCCGCCCAAGTGCGATCCCCAGTCGCCGTCGGCGATCTTATCGCGAATCAGCGCGTCGCGGGTGGCGGTGTCGGGGATTCGCAGCAGCGCTTCGGCTAGGCACATCAGCGCCACGCCCTCCTGACTGGACAGCGCATATTCCTTCACCAGCCCTTCGACGCCGGTCCCCTTGTGATTGGCGCGCAGCGCGGTGACGAGGGTGCGGGCGGTATCGGCAATCGAGGCCTTTGTTTCGCCAGGTAGGGTAGCCGATGCGATCAGCGGGGCGAGCGCCTCCGCCTCGTCGCGGCGATACGCGGCGGTAATCGCTTCCCGCAGCGTGGTGGACTGGCGGATGGCGGGGGCGAAGTGGGCAAAGGGCTGGTCGGTCATCGGTCAAGAATAACCCAGGTCGAATTTTCGTTCCGCCTTATCAGCGCCGTTTCACAAGTCGAAGTGACTTATTAAAATAGCTTTGCTAGGCAGATGGGATGGAAAATATGCCCAAAGCGGTCGAACTGGACGATTTCGACCGGCGGATCATCGCCGCGCTGGTCGAAGACGGGCGGATGACAATCACCGATCTTGCAGCCCAGGTCGGCCTGTCCAAGACGCCGTGCCAAGTGCGGCTCAAGCGCTTGCAGGAATCCGGCGTCATTCGCGGCTTTCGGGCGATCGTCGATCCGGCGAAACTGGGGATGGACCATATCGCCTTTACCGAGGTGAAATTGTCCGACACGCGTGAGGCGGCGCTTGGCGAGTTCAACGCAGCGGTGCGGCGCATTCCGGAGGTCGAGGAATGTCATATGCTGGCGAGCAATTTCGACTATCTCCTGAAAGTGCGCACCGCCGACATCCGCCGCTATCGCATCGTGCTGGGCGAAAAGATCAGCGCTCTGCCCCATGTCGCCAGCACATCCACCTTCGTCGCGATGGAGACGGTGCTGGAGGCGGGGCAGCAGCGGATCAGGGGGAAATAGGCGGGTCAGTCGAAAAGGCTGAGCGGGATCGCATCCCCCATCGCCCTATACCCCTTGGGCGAAGGGTGCAGCGCGTCGCCGTCGTCATAAGCGGGGAGCAGCCGGTCGGGGTGCACGGGATCGCGGGTCACGCGATCGAAATCGATCACCGCGTCGAAATGCCCTGGGTTCCTGATCCAAGCGTTGACCGCCTGCCGGTCCGCCTCATTCTGCGCGTCAGCATGATAATAGCCATTGCCGACGAAGGGCATCACGGTCGCACCGATCACCTTGATTCCCCTGGCATGGGCGCGGGCGATGATCTGGCGATAGGCGCCGATGATGCGGGCGACATGGGCCTGATGCGCTTCGATACTCACAGGCGCCTCGCGGGTCAGGGTGCCCAGATCGTTGATCCCCTCCAGCAGGATCAGATGGCTGACGCCGGGCTGGGCCAGCACATCGCGGTCCAGCCGCGCCAGCGCATTGGGGCCAAGGCCATCGTCAAGCAGCTGGTTGCCGCCAATCCCCTGATTGACGATGGCGATCGCGCGGCGCTTTGGGTCGGCCTGTAGCCGCTCCGCCAGAACGTCCGTCCAGCGGTCGTTGCCGTTGGTGGTGGAGCCTTTGCCATCAGTGATCGAGTCGCCCAGCGCGACGATCAGCCTGGCAGGCGCACAGCGTTCGACTTCGAGTGCGGCGAGGTTGAACCAATGGTCGAAATGGGCGGCGCTGGTCATGGCTTCATCGGTCAGATGATCGCCGGGCAGATGCCAGGACGTCGCGCGCGATCCGGGGTGTGACGTCTGATCGGGGTCGCCCTGATAGCGGATCGATATGGCGATGTTATCCAGCGCCTTGGTCGGCAGCGATACCGGGTCGGACAGATAGTCCGCGCCCGCCGGGACGATGACGTCGGGCTTGCCGTCGAAGCGGAGCGCCATCAGCGTGGCGGGATCGATCGTCGGGGCGGCGGCCCCGCGCGCGCGGGCGATGCTGGCGCCGGCAAGCATAAGCGGCCGCGTTCCGGCCAGGTTGGATATGCGCACGCGCAGGCGATCTCCCGACACAGATGGCCGGACGATCTGGCGCAGCGTCCGGTTGGCCAGCGTGCCGGCCGGCAGCGCGGCGTCGCCGGTGGGCCGGAATTGCGAGGAGGCCCAGCCCGCGACCCATGCCGGCGCGCAGCTTTTCGCGTTGGCGGGCGTGGCGGCGAACAGGGCCAGGGTCAGGCAGGACCAGAAACGCAGGGGCATGATCGACATCCTTTCAGTCTTGGTCCCAGGCGGGACTGACCGCGATAGTGGCATGGCGCTTCGGGCGGAACCGAAGTTCACACCGTTGTCGGGCTTTTCGCCGCAATAGTCCCTGCAAAGCCCCACATAAGCCATCGACAGGTCACGCCAAAGTCACACCGACGCTACGCCAGGGCCAGGCCCAAGCCGCGGCGGTTGCGCATCGTTTGCGAGGGCGGACATGTCGTTGGTAGAGCAAAGAAAATCCTACATTGATAGGGCAAAGTCGACATGGTCCGGCCTCTGGATCGCCAATTCCGTGGAGAACGGCTGCGCCCAAGAAAAAGGGCCGGCGTTGCCGCCGACCCTGTGAGGTGTCCTTGGGGGAGGATCAGAAATTGGCCCGGATGCCGGCCATGATCGTGCGGCCAGGATAATAGACCGAATAGGGCGCATTATCATATTCGAAATTGGTGCGGATCGGCTCGTTCGTGATGTTGAGCGCATCGACCGTCAGGCGCAGCGCCTTGTTGAAGAAGGGCAGCTGATAGCCCACCGACGCGTCGAATTGGCCGCGGGCTTCGGACCGGAGATTGGCGTTCTGGATGCCGTTTTGCGGCCCGTTGAGCGCGATCGCATCGTCGTTCCAGACATAGTTCAGGCTGACGGAAAGACCGCCATTTTCGTAGAAGCCCTGAAGATTGTAGGAATATTTCGATACGCCGGTTGCGACCAGGCCGGACGACGACGACTGATCCAGATAGGTGCCGTTGGCCGAGAAGCCCAGGCCCTTGACCAGGAAATCGAGCGGCTGAACCCAGGTGGCTTCCAGGCCCTTGATCTTGAGATCGCTCAGGTTGATCGGACGGTTCACCGTGATCGGCAGCGCCGCAATCGGCACGCCAGTCTGAAGCGAACGGTCGGTCAGGGCATTCTGCTGGGTCGACAGCAGGCTGTCATAGGGGATATTCAGCGAGCCGAATGTCACCTCCTGCGACTGGGTAACGGTAAAGCCAGTGATGTTCTTCATGAACAGGGACACGCCGATATAGCCGATGCCGCCAGTGTAGAATTCCCCACCCAGGTCATAATTGTCGGACGTGTAGGGCTTGAGGTCCGGGTTGCCGGCACTGGCCAGCAACGCCGACGGATCGGAGAAAGTGATGCCGGGCAGAATCTGCCCCGCATCCGGGCGGGTCATGGTGCGCGATGCCGACGCACGCAGCTTCAGATTGTCGGCGACATCATAGGTCAGGTTGATCGACGGCAGGAAGTTTTCATATTTGGACCGCGACGTGATGTCGATGATCGCGGTGCCGACCTGGCTGGGGCCGATGACTTCCTGATCCGTATGGGCGTAGCGCATACCCGCATTGATATGCAGGTCACGCCCGGCGATCGCGGTGACGCCGTTGACTTCAAAATAGGCGCCCAAGACCTTTTCGTCCATGTCGCCAGTCGCGCCGCCCGTCACGGCGCCGCGGGTTTCCGGCGCGCCGTCGCGGAAGCTGGCATAATTGGTCGCCTGCTTGATCGCGTCGAAATCGGGCCGGATATAGTTGGTGAAGCCGATGTTGCCGCTGGCCAGATGCCCGAAATTGCCGGTCGATCCAGGGCTGAGATATTGCGGGATGGCGCTTGTGGGGATGGTCCCGGTCGCACCGGTGCACCCTGCGCCGCAGACCGACGCCTGATAAGCGGGGCTGTTGTCATAGGCGCGAATGGTGCGTTGCGCGCGGTCATAGGCTGCGCCGACCTTCACGTTGAACATCTCGTCGCCGTAGGTCAGGTCCAGATGCGCGCCCTTGGTTTCTGTGGTGCGGCGCACCAGCGCGATATTCTGGCGATACCATTCCCAAAGGCCGTTGTTGGGATCATTCAGATCGACATTGGTGGTGATCGCGGGATAATCGCCCTGGCCCGTATTGTCGAAATAGACGTCCACGCCCGATTGCGGGCGGGTCTGGAACGCCCAGGTCGGCTGTTCGCGGAAGAAGCGGCTCTTCGACCAGTTGGCCGACAGGTTAACGGTCAGATTGTCCGCCGGCTTCCATTCGACGCTGGGGTTGATGTTCCAGAATTTCGTCGTCTGCTTGAACTGGCTGGCTTCCAGAAAGAAGGATGAATTGGCGAAGGTGCCGCTGGTGACGACGCCATTGTCGTCGACGGTCAGGTCGATCGGGATCATGCCGCCGGTCGATTGGGCGCTGGTGCCGGGACCGGAATTGCGGACCTGCCAGTTCATAATCAGACGATCGTAGTTCCGCTTGGACTTTGCCCAGATGCCGTCCAGGGCGAAGTGCAGTTCGTCGCTGGGACGCCATTCGACCGAGGCGAGCGCGGAGATGCGCGAGCGATCGCCTTCCGTCAGCGCCTGACGGCCCAGGCGCGGGATCAGCGCGGTGCTGAGCTGGTCACGGGTCAGGCCGGATGTTGCAACCACATCGACCGGCTGGCCTGCGACCAGGCCATGACCGGCATTGCGCGGCACGACCGATGCGTAGGAGAAATTATTGCCGCCCGGATCGCCGGCGCCAAGATTGCCGTCAGTCCAACCCAGTGATTCAAAGCCATCCACGCGCGTCTTCGTCTTGACGCCTGCGACGCCCAGCAGGATGCCGAACGTGTCGGTAGTGTGGCTGGCGACGATCGCGCCGCGCGGCGAAATCTTGTCATTGCTGTCGGTATATTGGCCCTGTGCAACCACGGTCAGATGCGTGCCCGGCTTGTCGAAGGGCCGAGCGTTGCGCAGGTTAACGGTCCCGGCGATGCCGCCTTCCAGCGTCGAGGGCGACGGGCTCTTGGCCAGATCGAGGCGGGTGAAGAGTTCGGACGGGAAGAAGTCGAGATCGACTTCGCGGTTGGCGCTGCCGCCGTTGGTGCCGCCATCGGACGCGACCTGAAGCTGCGAACCGTTCATCAGGACGCGCGTGAAGCTGGGGCCAAGGCCGCGGATCGCGACCTGCGTGCCTTCGCCATTGATGTCGCGGTTGAGGCGCACGCCGGGCATGCGGTTGAGCGTTTCGGCGAGGTTGGTGGCGGGGAGCTTGCCGATGTCTTCGGCGAAGATCGAGTCGCCGAAGGCGACGGCGTCCTTCTTGGCATTGGTCGCACTCGCCAGCGAGGCGCGGATGCCAGTGACGACGATGTCGGCCACTTCGCCATCCTGCGGTGCGGCAACCGCTGCGGGATCAGCCTGCGGCGCGGCGTCCTGCGCCAGCGCGGCCTGGGCAAGGCTGAGCGAACCGATCGCGGATGCCGCGAACAGGGCGATACGAAACATATGGGTGCGTGAAGTCATGAACAAACCCTCTCCTGAGCGCAGCCTCCGACTCTCCGGTAGGCAAACTGGTAGCGCTATCAATATGGCCTAATTAAACCAGCGTTTGACTTTGTCAAGATGACGGAACGCGCAAAATGGTAACGGTATAGGTGGCGATGCGCTCATGCGCGAAAAGAGGCGAGTGCGGCCTGCGCGCCATCTGTTTCGAGAATGGATAGCCAGTGAGTCAACGACGCGCGCAGCCGTTCATCGCGCGCCAACGGGGGCGGCACCACGGCATCGAACGTCAACATCGCCGCGACACGACCAGCCGCCGATTGCCTGTCGGCCAAAGTCGCCGCCATGGCTGCGGCAAGCGGATCGTCCACCTGATGCCGCGTGCCGCTATCGTCCCGTCCCGCCTGCCAGCGTATCCAGGCCGCGACCGCCAGCGACAACGCGTCGATCCTCTGCCCCGCATCGAGCCGCGCGGCAATGGGCGCGAGTAGCCGCTGGGGCAGCTTTTGCGATCCATCCATGGCGATCTGGCGCGTGCGGTGGCGCAGCGTCGGATTGTCGAAGCGCGCCATCAGGGCCCGGCGATAGGCGGCGATGTCGAGTTCGGGCGGGGGCGATAGCGTGGTTTCCGCCTCGTCCCAAAGCGACTCCACAAAATGGCGCGCTTCGGGCAAGGTCAGCACGTCGTGGACATGCTCGATGCCGGCCAAGCCGCCCAGATAGGCGATGCCGCTATGTGCGCCGTTGAGCAGGCGCAACTTGGCTTCTTCCCAGGGAGCGACGGCCGCGGTGAGTTGGACGCCTGCGCCAAAATCCGGGCGCGGGCCGCAGAATTTGTCCTCGATCACCCATTGGAGGAAGGGTTCGGTTTTTACCATCGCCTGGTCTTCGACGCCGAGACGGGTTGCTAGCGCGGCGATGTCTTCGGCCGTGGTCGCGGGCACGATGCGATCGACCATGGTTTCAGGAAAAGCCCCATGCTGCGCGATCCAGTCGGCCAGGGTGGCGTCATGGCGGCGGGCCAGCGCCAGCACCGCATCCCGAAGCCGCGCGCCATTATGCGGTAAATTGTCGCAGCTGATCGCGGTGAAGGGTTGCAGTCCCGCTGCGCGGCGACGGGCCAGCGCCGCGACAATATAGCCAGGCGCCGTCTGCGGACTGTCGAGCGAGACAAGGTCGGCGGCCAGTTGCGGGTCGGTTTCGATCAGCGCGCCAGTCGCCGGGTCGAGCTTATAGCCCTTCTCCGTGATGGTGAGCGTGACGATATGCGTGTCGGCAGACGCCAGCGCGGCGAGCAACGCCTGCGGCTCTTCCGGTGCGACGATGACGCGCTGGACTGCGCCGATGATGCGGGCCTGTTCATGAGAGCCGTCACGCACCAGCATGGTGTAGAGGCCGTCCTGCGGCTGCATCTGGTCCCGCACGGCGGGCGACCGGAGCGAGGCGGCGATAATCCCCCAGCGCATGTCGCCGGCGTTGAGGGCATCGTCAAACACCACCGCCTGATGCGCGCGGTGGAAGGCGCCGATGCCGATATGGACTACGCCGCAGGTGACGGCGGCGCGGTCATAGGCCGGGCGGATGATATCAGCGGGCAGTGTCGCCAGCGTGGTGGAAGACAGGCGGCTCACAGCTTGTACGCTGCCTTGGCCAGATCATAGGCGAGCGCGCGGGCGACCTCAAACGCTTCATCCTCCTCCAGCCGATGTTCCGCGACCAGTTGCGCGAGCCAGGCGCAATCCATGCGGCGGGCTACGTCATGGCGCGCCGGGATCGACAGGAAGGCGCGCGTGTCATCGTTGAAGCCGACCATATTGTAGAAGCCGGCCGTTTCGGTCGTGCGCTCGCGGAAACGGCGCATCCCTTCCGGGCTGTCGTGGAACCACCAGGGTGGCCCCAGTTTGAGCGCAGGATAATGGCCCGCCAGCGGCGCCAGTTCGCGGGAATAGACGTCCTCGTCCAGGGTGAAGAGGATCAGGGTCAGGCGCGGGTCGTTGCCATAGGCGTCCAGCAAGGGCTTCAAGGCCTGCACGAACTCGCCTGCGGTCGGGATGTCGCCGCCCTTGTCCTTGCCGAAACGGGCCAGCACGGCTTCGTTGTGGTTGCGATGAACGCCGGGGTGCAGTTGCATGACCATGCCGTCCGAGATCGCCATGCGCGCCATTTCAGTGAGCATATGGCCGCGGAAGAGCTCGGCTTCCCGCGCGGTGGCAGGACCGGTCGTGACCCTGGCGTAGAGCGCCTCGATCTCTTCGCGCGGCAGATGGGCGGTGAAGGCGCTGGGGTGGCCGTGATCGGTCGATGTCGCACCCGCCGCGCGGAAATCGGCGCGACGCTTTTCATGGGCGCGCAGATATCCGGCGAAACTGCCCGCATCCTCGCCCGCCATGGCGCAGAAGCGCTGGACATTGGCGATGAAGGCCGGATCGTCGGGGTCCATCACCGGGTCCGGGCGATAGGCGGTGATGACCCTGCCGCTCCAACCGGACTCCCGGATCGCGCGGTGATGGTCGAGCGGGTCGAGCGGGCCTTCGGTGGTGGCTATGACTTCGATATTATAGCGTTCGAACAGGGCGCGCGGGCGGAAGGCCGGGGTTTTCAGCGCGGCGTCGATGATGTCGTAATAATGGTCGGCCGTCTCCACGCTCAACTGCACATCGATGCCGAACGCCTCGGCAAAGACCCAGTCCATCCACATGCGCGTCGGCGTGCCGCGGAACAGATAATAACGCTCGGCAAAGCGCCGCCAGATGGCGCGCGGATCGCTCTCCGTCGCGCTGCCGTCCACGGTCGGCACGCCCAGTTCGTCCAGCGTCACGCCCTGGCTCATCAACATGCGGAATGCATAATGATCGGGCACGATCAGCAGTTCGGCCGGATTGGCGAAAGGCGCGTCATAGGCGAACCAGCGCGGATCGGTATGGCCGTGCGGGCTGATGATCGGCAGATCCTTGACCGTCGCATAGAGGCGGCGCGCGATATCGCGCGTTGCGGAATCGGACGGAAACAAACGATCAGGGTGCAAATGCAGTGGCTTGGTCATGCAGGGTTTCCGGGGAGAGGAGCGAGCACCGGCTGGTAGCGGGGCAGGAGGAGGTGGATCACGCCGAGCGCGACCAGATAGGCGCAGGAGGCGACCGCGAAGATCGGGCCGTAGCTGCCGATGGTTTCCAGAATGACGCCCGCGAATTTGGCCATCATCATGCCGCCGATCGCGCCGGACAGGCCGCCAAGACCGACGACCGATCCCGCCATCCAGCGGGGAAAGACGTCGCCCGGCAGCGCATAGAGATTGGCGGAAAAGCCCTGATGCCCGGCGCAAGCGAGGCCGATGAGGCCGACCGCCACCCACATGGAGGGCGCATTGGCCGCAAAGGCGATCGGCACGGCGCACAGCGCAGCCAGGAACATGGCGCTCTTGCGCGACCGGTTGAGGCTCCAGCCCCGGCCCATGAAGCGCGACGACGCCCAGCCGCCCGCGACCGATCCGACATCGGCTAGCAGATAGACAGCGATCAGCGGCGGACCGAAGTCCAGCATCTTGACGCCATATTGTTTGTTGAAGAAGTCGGGCAGCCAGAAGAGGAAGGTCCACCAGACCGGATCGATCAGGAAGCGGCCCGCCATATAGGCCCAGGTCTGGCGATGGCGGAACAGGGTGGCCCATTTGACGGGGCGTTTTTCTTCGACAGGATCGGTTTCGATCCAGGCCAGTTCCTCGGCCGATAGACCCTTCTTCTCACGCGGGCGGCGGTAGAAGGTCAGCCATGCGGTCAGCCACAGGACGGTCAGCAGACCGGTGAGGATGAAGGCCCAGCGCCAGCCCAGCGTCACCGCGATGATCGGCACCAGCAGCGGCGTCAGGATCGCGCCAACATTGGACCCGGCGTTGAAGATGCCGATCGCGAGCGCGCGCTCCTTCTTAGGGAACCATTCATTGGTCGCGGCGATGGCGGCCGGGAATGTCCCTGCCTCCCCGATCGCCAGCGGGATGCGGGCGATCAACATTCCTGCGGTCGAGGTGAAGAAGATGTGCGCGACATGGCCCAGCGTCCACAGCGTCACCGCCAGCGCATAGCCTGCCCGCGCGCCGATCCGGTCGATCAGGCGGCCGAAAAAGACATAGGAAATGCCGTAGCCCGCCTGAAACCAGATGGCGAGATCGGCATAGCCGCGCTCACTCCAGCCATAGCGGGCCTGGAGATCGGGCTTCAATGTCGGCAGGACGAGGCGGTCGACATAGGAGAGGACCACCGCCGCAAAGAGCAGGCCGCAGACGATCCAGCGGACTTTGCCTGAGGGCTTGGGAATCGCCTGCGTCATCCCGATCACCAGTTGAACATCGTGCCGTCTTCCAGCCGGTTCACCGGCAGGAAGGCGCGATTATATTCGTACTTGGCGGCCAGTTCCTCGTCGATATCCACGCCCAGGCCCGGCGCTTCGCCCGGATGCATCGCGCCGTCCGCGAACGTATAGGCGTGGGGGAATACCGCGTCGGTTTCGGGCGTGTGGCGCATATATTCCTGCACGCCGAAATTGGGCACTGACAGGTCGAAATGCAGCGCCGCGGCCATGCAGACCGGCGACAGGTCGGTCGCGCCGTGGCAGCCGGTGCGGACCTGATAGAGGTCGGCAAGGTTCGCGATCTTGCGCAGGTGGCTGATGCCGCCGGCATGGACCACGGTGGCGCGGATATAGTCGATCAGTTGGTTTTCAATCAGTTCGCGGCAATCGTGGATCGAGTTGAAGATTTCGCCCACAGCGAGCGGCGTGGTAGTGTGCTGGCGGATCAGCTTGAAAGCTTCCTGATTTTCGGCTGGCGTCGCATCTTCCAGCCAGAAGGGGCGATAGGGTTCCAGATCCTTGCCCAGGCGCCCGGCCTCGATCGGGGTCAGGCGGTGGTGGATGTCGTGCAGCAGATGCACGTCCCAGCCCAGCGCCTCACGCGCGGCCTTGAACAATTCAGGCACGACGCGCAGATATTTGCTGGTGTTCCAGACATTTTCGGTGGGCAAGTCGGCATCGGCGGGTTCGTAGAAATATCTGTCCTTCGACACGCCATAGGTCGATCCCATGCCGGGCACGCCGCACTGGATGCGGATCGCCTTATAGCCCTGTCGCTGATAATCGAGCGCGACGGCGACCGTATCCTCGATGCTGGTGCCGTTGGCATGGCCATAGACCATGACGCTTTCCCGGCTCGCGCCGCCCAGCAGCTGATAAACCGGCAGGCCCGCCAGCTTGCCCTTGATGTCCCAGAGCGCGGTGTCGACGGCGGCGATGGCCGACATGGTAACGGGGCCGCGCCGCCAATAGGCGCCCTTGTAGAGATATTGCCAGATATCCTCGATCCGGTGCGCGTCCCGCCCGATCAGGCAGGGCACGACATGGTCCTGCAGATAGCTGGCGACCGACAGTTCGCGACCGTTGAGCGTCGCGTCGCCCAGGCCATAGACGCCGTCTTCGGTGATGATTTTCAACGTGACGAAGTTGCGGCCGGGGGAGGTGACGATGACCTTAGCATCAATAATCTTGGGCATGGTGGCGGTCCTGTTCAGATGATTTCGAGCGTAATGGTCTGGACGGCCTGGCTGTTCGGCCCGACCATGATGTCGAAGAGGCCGGGTTCGACCACCTCCTCCATCTCCAGATTCCAGAGGGTGAAGGCATCGGGGCCAAGCGTCAGGCGCACGGTCTTGGTTTCGCCCGGCGCGAGGGCGATGCGTTCGAAGCCCTTCAATTCCTGGATTGGGCGGGTGACGCTGGCAGTCTGGTCATGGACGTAGAGCTGGACGACCTCGTCCCCTGCCCTGTCGCCCGTGTTGCGCACATCGACCTCGACCGTGACGGTTCCACCCACACCTATGCGCAGCGCGGAAAGTCTTGGTTTTCCAAAGGTGAACTGCGTGTAGCTCAGGCCAAATCCGAAGGGGAAAAGCGGCGAGACATCCTCGAACACATAGCCGCGCCGGGCGCTGGGCTTGCGGTTGTAGAAGATCGGGATCTGCCCCGCGTCGCGCGCGACGGTGACGGGTAGCTTGGCGCCCGGATTGACGTCCCCGAACAGAATGTCGGCCATGGCGGTGCCGCCCTCCTGCCCCGGATACCAGCATTCGAGCAGCGCGTTGGCGCCCTCGACCACGGTTGGATAGCTAGGCGGGCGGCCGTTGATCGCGCAGACGATGACGAGCTTGCCGGTCGCTTTCATTGCTTCGAACAGGGCGTTTTGCTCGCCCAGCAGGTCCAGGCTGGTGCGGTCGCCCAGATGGTTCCTGGCGAAGCCTTCGCGGCTGGTCTGTTCGGTGTCGCCGATCGCAAGGATGATGACATCGGCGGTCTTAGCCACTTCGACCGCTTGGGCGATCAACTGGCGATTCTTTTCCGGGTCCGCCAGCAGCACTTCATCGACCGAGCGGTCCTCGCTCTGGGTGATGAAGACGCCCTGGGCGTGGACGACCTCCGCCTTGCCCTTGAGCTTGGCCTTCACGCCGTCGAGCAGCGACACATCCTGGCGCGGGACGCTGCTATAGCCGCCCAGGCGGGCGATGGCGGCGTTAGGACCGATCACCGCGACCCGCTTGTGCGCGCCGGGCGTCAACGGCAATGTGCCGTCATTCTTGAGCAGCACGATCGACCTGTGCGCGGCCTTCAGCGCAAGCGCCCGCGCTTCGGCATTACCGGTCAGCACGTCAAAATCCTTACGCGGCCAAGGATTTTCGAACAGGCCCGCGCGGAATTTCAGCGTCAACATGCGCGTGCAGGCGATGTCGATCGCTTCGGAGGGCACCTTTCCGCTGCGGACCTGTTCCACGAGCGTCCGATAGGTCGTCCCATCAGGCAGCTCGCAATCGACCCCCGCGCGGAGGGCGGCGCGGGCCGATGCCTCCGGGTCGGGCTGGACATGGTGGATGGTGTCGAGTTCGTGCACCGCGCCATAATCGCTGACCACCGCGCCGTCGAAATGCCATTCGCCGCGCAATATGTCGTTCAGCAGCCATCTATTCTGGTGGCTGGGTACGCCGTCGATTTCGTTATAGCTGGGCATGACGGCGGCGATGCCGGTGCGCTTGACCACCTGGCGGAAGGGCGGGAAGAAATTCTCGCGCAGTTCGCGCTCGCTGATCGGCGCGGGCGCGACATTCTCGCCGCCTTGGGGCTGGCCATGGCCGGTCATATGCTTGAGCGTCGCCATCACCTTGTCCGGGCCAATCTGCTTGCTCTTGCCTTGCAGGCCCAGCACGGCGGCGACGCCCATTTCACCGCAGAGATAAGGGTCTTCGCCGAACGTCTCCTCAATCCGGCCCCAGCGCGGATCGCGGGCGATATCCACCACTGGCGACAGAGCCAGATGGACGCCGCGCGCGCGGACTTCGCGGGCGATGACGGACTGGACGTCCTGCATCAATTGGCGGTCGAAACTGCCGGCCAGGCCGATCGCCATCGGAAACATGGTCGCGTCGGTCGCCATATAGCCGTGCAGCGATTCTTCATGGAACAGGACCGGGATGCCGAGGCGGGTGTCTTCCAACGCCCATGTCTGGACGGCGGTGATGAAAGCGACCGTGTCGGCCGGCGTGCGCCAGCGCGCGCCGACGCCGCCCGCCTGATTGGAGCCGCCCGGCGCGCCGCGCTTGTCGGACGGGCGGGTGATCTGGCCGAAGCCCGCCGGATAGGCCGCGCTCGCCTTTGCGGGCGAGAAGGTGAGGCCGTCCATGATGTCCGCCTTGGTCGCCCACAGCGCGATGATCTGGCTGACCTTCTCCTCAAGCGTCATGCGCGAGAGGAGGTCGCGCACGCGCAGGTCGATGGGGGCGGACGCATCCTTGTAGAGCGGACCGCTTCGGGGTTTCGCCAAGGCTGGCGTGGCGGCCGTGGCGGCGAGCAGGCCGAGCGCTTGGCGACGGGCAAGCGTCATGGCGTCACCGTCAGCGTGGCGGATTGGAGCGTGACAGAGCTGTTGCCGGTCATGATGTCGAAATCGCCCGGTTCCACCACGCGCTCCATATGGTCGTTCCACATCCAGAGGCTTTCGGGATTGATCGTGAAGGTGACGGTTCGCATTTCGCCCGGTTTCAGGGTGATGCGCTGGAAGCCCTTCAGTTCCTTGATCGGACGGGTGATGCTGCTGACCTTATCGCGGATGTAGAGCTGGACGACCTCATCGCCCTCCCGCGCGCCCCTGTTGCGGACATCGACCGAGACAGTTGTTTTGCCGCCGGTGCCGATGCGTGTCGCGGCCAGGCGCGGAGGCGACAGGTCGAATGTCGTGTAGGACAGGCCAAAGCCGAAGGGGTAAAGCGGGTCGGTGGTATCGAACAGATAGCCGCGCCGCGCCGATGGCTTGGCATTGTAGAAGAGCGGCAATTGCCCGACCGAGCGTGGCACTGTGACCGGTAACTTGCCGCCGGGGTTCACATCGCCGAACAGGACATCCGCCACCGCATTGCCGCCCTGCTCGCCCAGATACCAGCCTTCTAGAATCGCGTTGGCCTGCTCGCTGATCGTCACGGTGGAGGCCGGGCGGCCGTTGATGAGAACGACGGTGATCGGCTTGCCCAGCGCTTTGAGCGCATCGAACAACTCTTGCTGCTCGCCGACCAGGTCCAGGCTGGGGCGGTCGCCAAGATGATTGTTCGCCCAGCCTTCGCGGCTCGATTGCTCGGTGTCGCCCACGGTCAGGACGATGCGATCCACGCCCTTTGCCGCTTCCACCGCCTGCGCGATCAGCTGGCGGTTGTCGGCCGGGTCGGACTTGACGACCTTGTCTTCCCACCAGTCGTCATTTTCGGTGATCTTGACGCCCTGCGCGAAGACGATGTTCGCCCTGGTGCCGACCTTCGCCTTGATCCCGTCGAGGATCGACACGGTATGCCGCGGCTGGCCATAATAGCCGCCAAGGCGCGCGACGGCGGCGCTCGGCCCGATGACGGCGATCGTTCCTTCGGGCTTGAGCGGCAACATGCCGTCATTCTTGAGCAGGGTGATGGAGCGCTGCGCTGCCTTGAGCGCCAGCGCGCGGGCTTGCGGGTTGTTGGTGATCTTTTCCGCAGCGGCGGCGTCGGCATAGGGATGTTCGAACAGGCCCGCGCGAAATTTCAATTCCAGCATCCGCCGCACGGCCAGGTCGACCTTCGCCTCGCTCACCTTGCCTTCGCGCACCAATTTGCCCAGCGTGGCGTAGGACAGGCCTTCGGGCAGGTCCGCGTCCACCCCTGCGTCCAGGGCGCGGATCGAGGCTTCTTCCAGATTGGCGGCGATATGGTGGATGCTCATGAGCTGATCGACCGCCGAATAGTCCGACACGACCGCCCCTTTGAAGCCCCACTCCTCGCGCAACACATCTTCCAGCAGCCAGCGATTGGCGTGGCTGGGAACGCCGTCGATCTCGTTATAGGACGCCATCACCGCTTCGATGCCGGTGCGCTTGACCACCTGTTCGAAGGGCGGGAAGAAATTTTCACGCAGTTCGCGTTCCGACACCGGCGCCGGGCCGACATTGGTGCCGCTTTCGGGCTGGCCATGGCCAGTCAGATGCTTGAGCGTGGCGAACACCTTGACGGGGCGCAGGTCGCGCGAACGGCCCTCCCCCTGCAAGCCCTCGACCGCCGCGACGCCCATTTCGCCGACCAGATAGGGGTCTTCGCCATAGGTTTCCTCGATCCGGCCCCAACGCGGATCGCGGGCGATGTCCACCACCGGAGACAGCACCATCGGCACGCCGCGCGCGCGGATTTCGCGGGCGATGACGGCGTTCACGTCGCGCAGCATGGCAGTGTCGAAGGAGGACGCCATGGCGATCGACTGGGGGAAGCTGGTCGCGCCAACGGCGGCATAGCCGTGCAACCCTTCCTCATGGAACAGGATCGGGATGCCCAGCCGCGTCTGCGTCGTCGCCCATTTTTGCAGGGCGTTGACCAGCGTGACCGTCTGGCGCGGATCGCGGCCCGGCGCGACGCGCGGGCTGACCGCCCCCTTGGCGTCCGAAGGCCGGGTGAAATGACCCAGGCCATGGGGATATTGCGCCGCCAGCTTGGCTGGATCGAGCTGAAGCTGCGCGTCGAAAATCTTGACCTTATTTTCCCAGACGGTGGTGATCTGGGCGATCTTTTCATCCAGCGTCATGCGCGCAAGAAGATCGTCGACACGGGCCTCGATCGGCGCAGTCGCGTCCTTGTACACAGCCTTGGCCGATGCCGTCGCGGGGGCGGCGTGAACTGGCGCCATCGGCAGGGCGACACCGAAGGCCAACGCCGATGCGGCGCATAGGAATGTACGGTTACGGATCACGACGCCCCTCTCCATTTTATCCCGCGACAATCTTTCCGCTTGCCGTGGCCAAACTGATAGCGTTACCATTGCTGCGACAACACAGACTTGTCAATGCCCGATCAATCGGCTTTGACGTTCGCGACAAGGGAGAGGATATTCGTGAAAGCGCGCCTGTTTTGCTGGATGATCGCCATGGCCGGAACCGCGCTGACGCCGGTCCTGGCGCCTGTGGCGCAGGCCGAGGACGGCTATGATCTATGGCTGCGCTATGCGGCGGCGGACCCGGCGCGCACGCCGTTGTTGGCGGCCCATGCAACCGCGATCGTAACAGCCGGGACCAGCCCGACGCTGAGCATCGCGACACAGGAACTGCAGCGTGGCGTCGCCGGGATGACCGGCATCAGCCCGACCATATCGGCAACCATGCAGCCAGGCGCGCTCTGGCTGGCGACGCCTGCCTCCACCCCTGCCCTGCCGGTCAAGACGGATGGCCTGGGCGGCGAGGGATATGCGATTCGCTCCACGATGATGGACGGCAAGGCGGTGACCCTGATCGCGGCCAACAGCGATAACGGCCTGCTCCACGGGGCCTATCACTGGCTGCGCCTCGCCCAGAGCGGCGAGAGCCTCGACAAGCTCGACATCCGCAGCGCGCCCAAGATCGGCCTGCGCCTGCTCAACCATTGGGATAATCTCAATGGCACGGTCGAGCGCGGCTATGCCGGGCAATCCATCTGGGACTGGTGGCGGCTGCCCGACTGGAAGGGGCCGCGTTACACCGACTATGCCCGCGCCAATGCGTCGATCGGCATCAACGGCACCGTCCTCAACAATGTGAACGCGAAGGCCGACAGCCTGACCGCGCCCTATATCGCCAAGGCGGCGGCGCTGGCGGACGTGTTTCGCCCCTATGGCATCAAGGTCTATCTGTCGGTCAAATGGACCGCGCCGATGGAATTGGACGGCCTCAAGACCGCCGACCCGCTCGACCCGGCCGTCGCCGCCTGGTGGAAAGCCAAGGCCGACGAGATTTACAAGGCGATCCCCGACTTTGGCGGCTTCCTGGTCAAGGCCAATAGCGAGGGCCAGCCGGGACCGCAGGATTATCAGCGCACCCATGCCGACGGCGCGAACATGCTGGCGGCGGCGGTGAAGCCCCATGGCGGCATCGTGATGTGGCGCGCCTTCGTCTATGCGCATGACAATCCCGACGATCGCGCGAAACAGGCCTATAGCGACTTCAAGCCGCTGGACGGCAAATTCGCCGACAATGTGATCGTGCAGGTGAAGAATGGCGCGATCGATTTCCAGCCGCGCGAACCCTTCCACCCGCTGTTCGGCGCGATGCCCAAGACGCCGCTGATGATGGAATTTCAGATCACCAAGGAATATCTGGGCCAGTCGACGCACCTGACCTATCTGGGCCCGCTGTTCGAGGAGACGCTGGACGCAGACACCTATGCCAAGGGCAAGGGATCGACGGTGGCGAAGGTGATCGACGGTTCGCTGGACGGGCACAGGCTGACCGGCATTGCCGGGGTCGCCAATATCGGCACGGATCGCGACTGGAGCGGGTCGATCTTCAACCAGGCGGACTGGTACGCTTTTGGTCGGCTGGCCTGGGACACCAGCCTGTCGGCCGACGCCATCGCGAAAGAATGGGCGGCGATGACCTTCACCCCCGACCCGAAGCTGGTGCAGCCAGTGGTGAAGATGATGATGGGATCGCGCGAGGCGGCGGTCGATTATATGACGCCGCTGGGCCTGGCCCATGTCATGGACACCGGCCATCATTATGGGCCAGGACCGTGGGTTGCCGATCTGGCGCGGCCCGAATGGAACCCGGTCTATTATCACAAGGCGGATGCGAACGGCATCGGCTTTGACCGGACAAGGACGGGCAGCGATGCCGTCAGCCAATATGCGCCGCCGGTCGCGAAGATGTGGGCGAACGTAAAGACCACGCCGGAGCGCGACCTGCTCTGGTTCCATCATGTGCCCTGGAATTATCGCCTGCGATCGGGGGAGACGCTGTGGGATGGCCTGGTCCACCGCTATGAGGGCGGGGTCCGCTACGTCGCGGACATGCAGACGACATGGGCGTCGCTCAAACCCTATGTCGATGCGGAGCGCTTTGCGGAGACGGAAACCTTCCTCACCATCCAGCATCGCGAGGCGCAATGGTGGCGCGACGCCAGCATCGCCTATTTCCAATCGGTGTCGAAACGCCCCCTCCCCGCCGGATCAGCCGCGCCCGCCCATGATCTCGACTGGTATAAGGCGCTCAAATTCCCCTACGCGCCGGGGCATAATTGATTTTTCGCGCTAATTATGACCAATGATGTCGCTGCCATTTCGGCAGTGACATTATCCATCGAAAGCATAGCCGCATTGAGCGACACACGATCATCGCGCCGCCAGCGCAACGCGCCCACGATCAACGATGTCGCCGCCCATGCCGGGGTGTCGCCGATGACCGTGTCGCGCGTCATCAATGGCGAACAGGTGGTGCGGGCGACCACGCGGGCCAAGGTGGATGCGGCGATCGCGGCGCTCAACTATGCCCCCAGCGCCGCAGCGCGGACTCTGGCGGGCGGCGACGAAACGCGGATCGGCCTGCTCTACTCCAACCCTTCCTCCTCCTATCTCAGCGAATTTCTGGTCGGCAGCCTGGACCAAGCCAGCCGCAGCAGCGTCGACCTGGTGGTCGAGAAATGGGACGAGGAAACGTCGATCGCATCGGTCGTCGCGCATCTGCAACGCGGGCGGATCGACGGCGTGATCCTGCCGCCGCCGCTATGCGACCTGGATGAAATGGTGGAGGCGCTGGGCAAGGCCGGTATCCCCGCCGTGGCCGTGGCCACCGGGCGCGCGCCATCGCAACTGGCCGCGGTCAGCATCGATGATCGGCAGGCCGCCTACGAAATGACCCGGCACCTGATCGCGCTGGGCCATAGCCGGATCGGCTTCATCAAGGGCAACCCGAACCAGACCGCCAGCACGCGGCGGTTCGAGGGCTATATCGCCGCGCTGGGCGAAGCAAACCTGCCGGTGCAGGACGAACTGATCGCGCAAGGCTATTTCACCTATCGGTCGGGGCTGGATGCGGCCGAACATATATTGGCGCTGCTCGATCCGCCGACCGCGATCTTCGCCAGCAATGACGACATGGCCGCCGCCACCGTGGCGATTGCGCATCGCAGCGGGCTGGACGTGCCGGGCGACCTGACCGTCTGCGGCTTCGACGATACCTCGCTCGCCACCACCATCTGGCCCGAACTGACGACCATCCGTCAGCCGATCAGCGCGATGGCGCGCGCGGCGGTGGAAGTGTTGGTGCGGCAATTGAAGGGGCGGCGCAGCGGCGACGCGGAGGCGGCCGAGCATCTGGTGCTGGACCATGCGCTGATCCGGCGGCAATCGGACGCCGCGCCAAGGATGCGGCCCCGGTTGGGCGGGCGGTAGCAGATATACATCCGTTCGTTTCTAGCGTGTCGAGAAACGGGGAGCGCGGCGCTGGCCGCCTCTCGACTTTGCTCGAAGCGAACGGAGGCGGTCAGGATTCGCCGAACACGCGGCGGAAGATCGTATCGACCTGCTTGAAATGATAATCGAGGTTGAACTTGTCCTCGATTTCCTGAACCGGCAGCGCGGCGGTGACGTCGGGATCGGCCTTGAGCAGGTCCAGCAGCGACAGCTGGCCGTCCGATTCCCACACTTTCATGGCATTGCGCTGAACATACCGATAGCTGTCCTCGCGGCTGACGCCCGCCTGGGTCAGGGCCAGCAGCACGCGCTGCGAGTGGACGAGGCCGCCCATCTTGTCGAGATTCTTCATCATCCGCTCAGGATAGATGAGCAGCTTGTCGATGACGCCGGTCAGGCGGGCCAGCGCGAAGTCGAGCGTGATGGTGGCGTCGGGACCGAAGAAACGCTCGACCGACGAATGGCTGATATCGCGCTCATGCCATAGCGCGACATTCTCGAGCGCCGGCACGACGGCCGCGCGGACGACGCGGGCTAGGCCGGTGAGGTTTTCGGTCAGCACCGGGTTGCGCTTGTGCGGCATGGCCGACGAGCCCTTCTGGCCGGGGGAGAAATATTCCTCGGCTTCCAAGACTTCGGTGCGCTGCAAATGGCGCACCTCGACCGCGAGGCGCTCGATGGACGAAGCGATCACCCCCAGCGTCGCGAAGAACATCGCATGACGATCGCGCGGGATGACCTGGGTCGACACCGGCTCGATGGCGAGGCCCAGTTTCTCCGCCACATGCTCCTCGACCGCCGGGTCGATATTGGCAAAGGTGCCGACCGCGCCGGAAATGGCGCAGGTCGCGATTTCCGCGCGGGCCGCGATCAGGCGGGTCTTGCACCGGCTGAACTCGGCATAGGCTTCGGCCATTTTGAGGCCGAAGGTGACAGGTTCGGCATGGATGCCGTGGCTGCGGCCGATGGTCGGCGTCAGCTTATGTTCGAAGGCGCGGCGCTTGATGACCGCCAGCAGCTTGTCGAGGTCTTCGATCAGGATATCGGCGGCGCGGGCCAGTTGCACGGCGAGGCAAGTGTCGAGCACATCGGAACTGGTCATTCCCTGATGCATGAAGCGGGCTTCATCGCCCACCTGTTCGGCCACCCAAGTCAGGAAGGCGATGACGTCATGCTTGGTCACGGCCTCGATCGCGTCGATCGCGGGCACGTCGATCACGGGGTTGGTCGCCCACCAGTCCCACAGCGCCTTGGCCGCGGACGGCGGCACCACGCCCAGTTCGCCCAGCTTCTCCGTCGCGTGCGCCTCAATCTCGAACCAGATCTTAAAACGGGCTTCCGGCTCCCAGAGCGCGGTCATTGCGGGGCGTGAATAGCGGGGGACCATGGGCGAATCCTGCGGTTCGAGGAGGAATGTTGCCGCGCGCCTAGCAGCGTCGCCCTCTTGGGGCAAATCAGGAGCGCCAGAGAGCAAGGCGACAACATAGAATGTCGGTCGAACCGACGAAGCCAGACGAACCGACCATATTTTCAAGACGAATGAAGCGAGATGAATGGATGTTCAGGAACATTCACCAGTCGCCAGCCATTATTATCCCATCAAATCGACATCGCCGGGCCTATTTCCATCCGGCATATTTTAAGGTGACAGGAGATTACCATGATCCGCACATTGTTATTCGCGACCGCGCTGGCCGTCACAGCGCCCGCCATGGCGCAGCAGAGCATGAGCCCCGATCAGGGCGCGACTCCTGTGTCGCCCCAGTCCGCAACGCCCGCCGCGCCGCAGACGCCGACGTCCGCCGCGCCCGCAAATACACCAGCGACCGTTGCGTCGATCGTCGACAGCGAATTCCCCGCCTATGACGCCAATAGCGACGGGCAACTGGACCAGTCGGAATTTTCACGCTGGATGGTGGCGCTGAAGGATCAGGAAATGAAGGCGACGGGATCGACATTGCCAGCCGAGCAGGTCACAGCCTGGGCCAGTGGTGCGTTCACGACCGCAGATAAGGATAAGAGCGTTACGATCAGCAAGCCTGAACTGGTCAGCTATTTGAGCGGCGGCGCAGGCTAAAATCCTATCATTCCCCACTTGTCACGAAGGCGAGGGATTGAGAGCCTGAGGGGTCGCACCCGGAGGCGGCGTGGAGCGAAGGCCATGCCGCCTCTTTTTTGTGTCTGAACGTGAAGGAATGGGCACCGCCGGAGCGGTGCGCCATCAGCCTTTTTTGCGGGTATAGAGCAAGGCGGCGACGATCGCGGCCGATCCGATGCCCACGGCGGCTCCTGCCCATACGCCCTTTCCAGCGGACTTGATCGCCGCGGTGGCGAGATCGACCTTATCCCTGTCCTTGTCCTTATCCCTCGCTATGTCAGCGGCGGACGGTGGGAACTGTGCGGCGTCTGCGCCGGCGGGCGGCGCGCTGTCTTCAGGCTTGCTCATGGTCTGTAACGCTATGCCCCAAAGCAGCGGCCACGAAAAGATGGAAGTGCTTCGCTTTGCCGCTTTTGCATTTTGCGAGCCCCCTCTTGACTTCGGACCCCGATCCATGTTGGTAGCGCTATCAATTACAACCATTCCTTTAGGAGTTGATGATGCCGGGGGACTCCTCCTTGCTCGCCAAGAATTTGGTAGATTGCCTGCCCGTCGACTGGCGCGCCGGTCTGTTTGTTGGTCGTGTCCTGACCGCTGATGGCCCCAGCCCGATCCTGGTGCGCAACGGCATTGCCCATGACATGAGCCGGATCGCCCCCACCGTGGCGCAACTGGTCGAAAGCCTGCCGCTGGCCGCTGACGCAGGCGAGGCGCTTGGTCCGTTTGACGCACTCGACCTGCCGCTGCTCAGTCCGGTCGATCTGCAATGCGTCAAGGCCGCCGGCGTGACCTTTGCCCTGTCCGCCATCGAGCGGGTGATCGAGGAGCGCGCACGCGGTGACGCCAGCGCCGCCGCGGACATTCGTGGTCGCCTGGAGGAGCGCGTGGGCGGCTCCATCCGCGCCGTAGTCCCCGGTTCGCCCGAAGCCGCGGCGCTCAAGACCGCGCTGATCGAGGATGGCCTTTGGTCGCAATATCTGGAGGTCGCAATCGGCCCGGATGCGGAGGTCTTTACCAAGGCACCCGTGCTGGCGACCGTCGGCGCAGGGGCGCAGATCGGGATCCGTTCCGATTCGACCTGGAACAACCCGGAACCCGAAGTGGTGCTGATCGTCGATTCCGCTGGGAGCGCTATCGGCTCGACCTTGGGCAATGACGTCAACCTGCGCGATTTCGAAGGGCGATCGGCGCTACTGCTGGGCAAGGCGAAGGACAATAATGCCTCTTGCTCGCTCGGCCCGCTGATCCGCCTGTTCGACGACGATTTCACGATCGACGATGTGCGCAACGCCGAAGTGGAACTGACCATCGATGGGCCGGAAGGCTATCGCCTGGAAGGCGCGAGCAGCATGAACCAGATCAGCCGCGATCCGCTGGAGCTGGTGCGCCAGACTTTGTCGGAACATCAATATCCCGACGGTTTCGCCCTGTTCCTGGGCACGCTGTTCGCGCCGGTGCAGGATCGCGACGATCCAGGCCGCGGCTTTACCCATAAGGTCGGCGATGTCGTCTCCATCTCCACCCCGCGTCTGGGCAAGCTGGTCAACACGGTGGTCACGTCGAAGGACGCCGCGCCCTGGACCTATGGCCTGGTCGCGTTCATGACCAACCTTGCCAAACGCGGCCTGTTGAAAGACGCTGCCGCATGAGCGCCATTTATCCCAGTCTTCGGGGCAAACGCGTCTTCATCAGCGGCGGTGGCAGCGGCATCGGCGAAGGGCTGGTCGAGGCCTTCGTCGGCCAAGGCGCGCATGTCGCCTTCTGCGACATCGCCGTGGCGGAGAGCGAGGCGCTGGTCGCCCGCCTCCAGGACGCCGATGTCGCCCCGATCTTCCACGCCATAGACCTGCGCGACATAGACGCGGTGCAGGCGATGATCGCCACGGTCGAAACACAACTGGGTGGCATCGATATCCTCATCAACAACGCCGCCAATGACGATCGCCACACGATCGAAGAGGTCACGCCCGCCTATTGGGACGAGCGGATGGCAGTGAACCTGCGCCACCTCTTCTTCGCGGCGCAGGCGGCGGCGCCGGCGATGAAGCGCGCGGGTGGCGGCGTGATCCTGAATTTCGGGTCGATCAGCTGGCACCTCGCCCTGCCGGAACTGACATTGTATCAGACCGCCAAGGCCGCGATCGAGGGGCTGACCCGCAGCCTGGCCCGTGACCTTGGCCGTGACAATATCCGCGTCAACACGATCATCCCCGGCAATGTGAAGACCCCGCGCCAGGAAAAATGGTACACGCCCGAAGGCGAAGCGGAGATCGTCGCGGCGCAATGCCTGGACGGCCGCATCCTGCCGAAGGACGTCGCCGCGCTGGTCCTGTTCCTGGCGTCGGACGATGCGCGTTATTGCACGGCCCATGATTATTTCATCGATGCCGGCTGGCGCTGATATGCTGACGGCCGATCTCCAGAGCGTGCTGTCAGTCGGCGCGACGCTGGGCGAAGGTCCGGTGTGGGTCGCGCGCGATGCCGCCTTGTGGTTCGTGGATATCAAGCAGCATCGCATCCACCGCTACGATCCGGCGCTGGACGTCGGGCGCAGTTGGGCGACGCCGGGCCAGGTCGGATGGATTCTCCCCACCGACGACGGGCTGTTTGCGGTCGGGCTGCAATCGGGCGTCCACAGCTTCGATCCCGCGGCGGGCAGCTTTACGCTGATCCATGCCCCCGAAGCGCATCTTCCCGGCAATCGTCAGAATGACGCAACCGTCGCACCCGACGGCGCGCTCTGGTTCGGGTCGATGGACGATGCGGAGGAAGCGACGAGCGGCTATATCTATCGCTTCCACAAAGGCGTCTGTGTCGAGGCCGGGTTGCCTGCGGTATCGATCACCAATGGCCCTGCCCTCTCGCCAGACGGCCGCACCCTCTATCACACCGACACGCTGGGCAAGCGCATCTGGCGCACGCAACTCGCGCAGGACGGCAGCGTCGGCAGCACGACTCTGTTCACCCGGATCGAGGACGGCGCGGGCTATCCCGATGGCCCTACGGTCGATGCCGAAGGCTGCCTGTGGACTGGCCTGTTCGGCGGCTGGGCGGTGCGCCGCTACGACCCGGCCGGCACGCTGATGCGGGAGGTGCGCTTCCCCGTCGCCAACATCACCAAGATCGCCTTTGGCGGCGACGATTTGACCACCGCCTACGCCACGACCGCGCGCAAGGGGCTGGACAGGGCATCGCTGGAACAGCAACCTCTGGCGGGCGATCTCTTCGCTTTCGACCCCGGCGTGGCCGGGCTGCCGGGGCATGTCGCAACGATATAAGAACAGGAAGGATGTAACAGATGAATGAGGGGAGCGTCGAGAAGGTCAACATGGCCTTCATCGCTGCAATCGTCGCCGTGGCGACGATCGGCGGGTTCATGTTCGGCTATGATTCGGGCGTCATCAACGGCACGCAGAAGGGGCTGGAAGCCGCCTTTGACCTGGGCAAGCTGGGCATCGGCGTCAATGTCGGCGCGATCCTGGTCGGGTCTTCGATCGGCGCCTTCATGGCGGGGCGGATGGCCGACCTGATCGGCCGGCGCGGCGTGATGATGCTGGCGGCGGTCCTGTTCCTGGGCAGCGCGCTGCTGGCGGGCGCGGCCGGCTCTTCCGCCATCTTCATCTTCGCCCGCATCATCGGCGGCCTGGGCGTCGGCGCGGCCAGCGTCATTTCGCCGGTCTACATCTCCGAAGTCACCCCCGCCGCGGTGCGCGGACGGCTGTCGAGCGTGCAGCAGGTCATGATCATCTCCGGTCTGACCGGCGCGTTCATCGCCAATTTCGTGCTGGCCCGCTATGCCGGCGGCTCCACCGCGCCCTTGTGGCTGGACTTCCCGGCGTGGCGCTGGATGTTCTGGTTGCAGGCGATCCCGGCGGCCATCTATCTGGTCGCGCTGCTGTTCATCCCCGAAAGCCCCCGCTATTTGGTGGCGCGCGGACGCGATGCCGAGGCGGAAGTCGTGCTGACGCGCCTGTTCGGCCCGCTGGAAGCCGCGCGCAAGGTGGCCGAAATCCGTGCCAGCCTGGCCGCCGACCATCATCGGCCCAAGCTGTCCGACCTGATCAGCAAGACCACGGGCAAGATCCGGCCGATCGTGTGGACCGGCATTGGCCTGGCTGTCTTCCAGCAGTTGGTCGGCATCAACGTCGTCTTCTATTATGGCGCGACCTTGTGGGAAGCGGTCGGCTTTTCCGAAGATAATGCGCTCCAGATCAACATCTTGTCGGGCGTGCTGTCGATCGGCGCGTGTCTGGGCGCGATCGCTCTGGTCGACAAGATCGGGCGCAAGCCGCTGCTGC
This sequence comes from Sphingobium sp. Z007, assembly GCF_900013425.1. Lineage (GTDB taxonomy): Bacteria > Pseudomonadota > Alphaproteobacteria > Sphingomonadales > Sphingomonadaceae > Sphingobium. The sequence goes on along the minus strand of NZ_FBXK01000005.1, from coordinate 792,379 downwards.
TGATCGGTTCGGCGGGCATGGCGGTCACGCTGGCGATCGTCGCCTATGCCTTCTCCACCGCCGTCACCGGCGCGGACGGCGCTGTGTCGCTGCCCGGCCATAACGGCCTGATGGCGCTGATCGCGGCCAATCTCTACGTGATCTTCTTCAACCTCAGCTGGGGTCCGATCATGTGGGTGATGCTGGGCGAAATGTTCCCCAATCAGATCCGCGGGTCTGGCCTGGCGATCGCCGGTTTCGCCCAGTGGATCGCCAACGCCGCCATCTCGGTCAGCTTCCCGGCGCTGGCCGTGTCCCCGGGGCTGGTCGTCACCTATACCGGCTATGCGCTGTTTGCGGCGATCAGCTTCTTCTTCGTGCGCAAGATGGTGCATGAGACGAAAGGGCGCGAGCTTGAGGATATGGAAGGCTGAGCAACAACGTCATCACCTTGCAGGCGGGAGGGCTGGAAGCGGCCTTCTCGCCTGCTGTCGGCGGATCGCTGCGGAGCCTCGCGCTGGACGGCGTGGACCTGCTGCGCCGCGCGCCGGATGGGGCAACCGATCCGCTCGCCATGGCCAGTTTTCCGCTGGTCCCCTATGCCAATCGCATCGCGGACGGGCGGTTCAGCTTTGCCGGGCAAAGCTATCAGCTTCCCCTCAATTTCGGCGATCATCCGCACAGCATCCATGGCTTTGGCTGGCAGACGGCGTGGACAGCGAGCGAGACAGCTGAAACGGCGGCAACACTGGTTCATGACCATGGCGGCGATGCCGGATGGCCCTGGCCCTATCGGGCACAGCAGCGGGTCGCGGTGACGCCGTCACAACTGTCCATGTCGCTGTCCATCACCAATGTCGGCGACGCTGATATGCTTGCTGGCCTGGGTTTTCACCCTTATTTCCTGGCCGACGCCGCGACCATGATTCAGTTCGATGCGGACGACTTATGGCTTTCCACCCCCGACATGCTCCCCGACCGGCAAGCGCCTGCCGATGCGCTGGGCGACTGGTCGCGGCCCACGATCGTGCGCGGCGATACGTTGGTCGATAATGCCTATTCCGGCTGGAACGGCAGTGCGACGATCCAGCGGGGCGACGGCCTGCGCCTGACGCTGCGCGCGACCGGAGCCGACTTCCTGCATGTCTATCGCCCGCCCGCCAGCGGCGATTTCTGCCTGGAGCCAGTCAGCCATATGCCCGACGCGATCAACCGCGGCGGCATGGCGTCCTTAGCCCCCAACGACACCGTGCATCTGACCATGACGATCCAAATCGACAAAATCGACCAGACGCTTCCGAAATCCGCCGGGATCGCCTAAGCTACCCCCAAAGCAGCAGCGAAGGGTTTAAGCCTATGCAATTTTTGCGGACAGCCTTCTGGGTCGTTATCGCCGTGGGACTCGCCTTCTTCTGCATGGCGAACTATGTGCCCGTGACCGTGCGCCTGTGGGGCGACATGGTGATGGAAACCAAGCTGCCCGTGTTGCTGATCGGCGCGTTCCTGCTGGGGGCGTTGCCCTTCTGGATCATGGCGCGGGCGACACGCTGGCGTTTGAAGCGGCGGCTGCACAGCACGGAAAAGGCGCTGGTTGTCGCGACCGCCGCCGCCGCGCCGCCGCCCCCGCCACCCGCCTTCCCGGATGCGCCGATCGTAAGCGGCGGCCTGCCCGATCCGCTCGCCCCCACCACCCCAAGCCCAACAGGACCGGTATGAGCAGCCCCATCTATGTCGCCATCGACACGCCCGACCTGACCAAGGCGCAGACGCTGGCCGGTCAGGTGAAGCATCATGTCGGCGGGCTGAAACTGGGCCTCGAATTTTTCTGCGCCAACGGCCATCACGGCGTGCATGAGATGATGAAGTTTGGCCTGCCGATCTTCTTGGACCTGAAACTCCACGACATTCCCAATACGGTGGCCAAGGCGGTGCAGGCGCTGCATGTGCTGGAACCCGCGATCCTGACCGTCCATGCCGCGGGCGGCCGGGCGATGCTGGAGGATGCGAAGGCGGCGGCCGGGGTCAAGACCAAGGTCGTGGCCGTGACCGTGTTGACCAGCTTGGACGATGCGGACCTGCTGGACATCGGCGTAGGTGGGAAGGCGGAAGATCAGGTCCGCCGCCTGGCCGACCTGGCGCAGAGCGCCGGGCTGGACGGCATCGTTTGTTCGGGCGAGGAAGTCGCCGTGGTCAAGAAACATTGGTCCGACGGCTTCTTCGTGGTGCCGGGCGTGCGGCCCGCGGGCGGCGCGCTGGGCGACCAGAAACGCGCCGTGACCCCGCGCGAGGCTCTGGACCGGGGCGCGTCGATCCTGGTGGTGGGGCGGCCGATCAGCCTGGCGGAGAACCCGGATATGGCGGCGCGGGAGATTGAGGCGACGCTTTAAGTTGGAGAGCAACCAAAAGTCGGCCTTAGCCTTGCCGAAGTCCGCCGCGCAAAGCAGATGTCTCTAGGAGATCGCCGCTACGTTGATCTCGAGGCTCTCGGTCCACTTATTTGGCTTTCCATCGTAATGGTTCCGCAATCGATCTTCGACGTGTTCCGGCTCCCAAACGGCTGCGCATTCTAAGGCTTCGCATTCCGCTAAACTTGCGGCTCGCTCCCAATTCGTTTGTGCGAAGGAGGAATGATATAGCGATAACCGGCCCGTGATCGCATCCTGTTTATAGAAGAATGGTTCTTCTTGATTTTCTGGCGCAAGCGCTGCTCGGCCGACTATCGACCAACGCCCCTTGGTTATCGCATGGTTTGCGACCCACAAACGGCATAGTATCGGAAGACCGCCGATTTCCTCGGATGTCAGATTGTCCGTGAAACAACCTTCGAAGAACACGATCAGTGGTTCAGCCGCGACATGAGCATATGAACGTCGGCCATCTTCGAGATCAATTGCAAGGAGATCGCCTTCGCGTCGGCGGACATTCTTGGAAGGCTTCATAGTTCGAGCTACCCGAAAATACCCTCAATATGCAACGTCAGCAATGGCGGGTGTGCATTTCAAAAGCCGACCTTGTGACTTCCACCCTTTATGACCACACCGACGCTACCGTCCCGCCTCACCCTCATCCCTAACGAAGAAATGCTGGATCACCTCGCGCGTCAGGCGCGCCGGGCGCAGGCTGCTGGCGTCGATGCAGCACCAGCTGGACTTGACCTCCGCCAGGACTTCCTCGCCGCGCTTGATGATGGTTTCGTAGAAGGCGCGGGCGCCCTGCACCTTTTCCAGCAGAACGGTCGCGATCACGTCGTCGTCCAGGAAGGTGGGCTTGCGATAGGTGATTTCATGCTTGAGCGCGACCCACAGATGCTGGGCGACTGCTTCGGCCGGGGCCAGTGCGCGCCAATGGTCCAGCACCGCCTCCTGCACCCATTTCAGGTAGCTGGCATTGTTGACATGACCCATGAAGTCGATGTCGGCCGGATCGATGCCAATCGGCACATTATGGGGAATCGCGTTACTCACATCGATGTCAATAGCAGATGGGGAGCCGCGCAGATAGAGGGGACAGGCATGACCGTTACGAAAAAGGGGCCGATCCGAAGACCGACCCCTTCTTTCAGCCCCCCTCCGTTCGCTTCGAGCGAAGCCGAGAAGTGGCTAAGGCAGTTCTATCGTTTCTCGACTAGGCTCGAAACGAACGGACGTTGTGCTGGGCCAGTTCTTTAGAAACGCCAGCCGACACTGCCGACCACCTGGTGGCGATCGGTGTCGATGCCAAAATCGCGGCTTGTTGCGCCGTTGGCGAACTCGATCTTCGCGTCTTCATATTTGGAATAGCGATATTCGATCTTGGCGAAGGTGTTGGCGTTGATCGCCCGTTCCACGCCCGCGCCGATGCGCCAGCCGTCCAGCTTGAAATTGGTGTCGGTTTCCTGATTGCTGTCGCCGGCCAGCACGTCGAGCTTCGTGTTGGTGTAGCCGCCCTTCACATAGATCAGCGTGGCGGGGTTGGCGAGGATACCGGCGCGCGCGCCGATATAGAGGTCGCGGCCCTGCTTGACGCGGCCAAAGCCGAACTGGTCGGAAAAGTCGCTGCGGCTGCTCTTGGCGGTGGAGTCGGTATACTCACCTTCCACGCCCACGACTGCGCTGCCCAGGTTCACGTCATAACCCGCGCCGACGCCATACAGCAGCCCGTCGATCTTCTGATCGTCATTGCCATTGTCATTGTCCACGTCACTGCCGGCCCCGGTGCGATCATAGCCCAGGATCGCTTCGACGCGCGGACCGGTGAAGGTCGGGCCGACATCCTGCGCGAAAACGGGTGTGGCGACAGTGGCGCCGACGAGAAGGGTTGCGACCATCAACTTACGCATAACAAATACTCCGTGTGTCATTCTTCCCCTCTCTCAGGGGGTGAGACGCACAAGCCGGAGCGGCCGGGTTAGTTTCATGAACGGGAGATAAACAGTTGATTCTGTGTCCTTAATGTCACGAAATCGGCTCCATTCACCGTGCAATCGTGCAGATCGGGCGATGAATTGCGGGAACAATTTTCAACATTCCACGACATTGACCGCCAAACCGCCCAGCGAGGTTTCTTTGTAGCGGCTGGCCATGTCCTCGCCCGTCTGGCGCATGGTTTCGATGACGGCGTCCAGGCTGACGATGTGGCGGCCATCGCCCTGGAGCGCGAGATAAGCGGCGTTGATCGCCTTGACCGCGCCCATCGTATTGCGCTCGATACAGGGAATCTGGACGAGGCCACCGATCGGATCGCAGGTGAGGCCGAGATTATGTTCCATGCCGATTTCGGCGGCATTTTCGATCTGGCCGTTGGTGCCGCCCAGCACGGCGGCGAGGCCCGCCGCCGCCATGGAACAGGCGACGCCGACCTCCCCCTGGCACCCCATTTCGGCGGCGGAGATGGACGCGCGCTTCTTGTAGAGGAAGCCCATGGCGGCGGCGGTCAGCAGGAAGCGGCGTTCCCCGTCCCGATCCGCGCCGGGCACGAAGCGGCGGTAATAATGCAGCACCGCCGGGATCACGCCCGCCGCGCCGTTGGTAGGGGCGGTGACGACCCGGCCGCCGGCTGCATTTTCCTCATTCACCGCCAGCGCGAACAGGCTGACCCACTCGAATATCTGCGCCGGACCCAGCGCATCCTGTTGCAGCCGCAGTCGCTGGTGAATGGCGCGGGCGCGGCGGCGGACCTTGAGGCCGCCGGGGAGCAGCCCCTCTTGCTCCAGCCCCCGGTCGATCGAGGCGCTCATCGCGTCTATCACGCTGTCAAGGAAGGCGTCCGTCTCCGCCTGCGTCCGCCAGGCGCCTTCGTTGCGCAAGACCAGGGTCGCGATCGACAGGCCGGTCGCTTCGCCCTGCGCCAGCATTTCCGCGCCGGAGGAGAAGGGATAGGGCTGGACGACATTGTGGCCGAGCGGCGCCGCGTCTTTGGTTAGCGTCGTGCCGGGCAACACCGCGCCACCGCCGATCGAATAATAGTCGCGCACCAGCGGGTCGTCGCGCCCGTCGATCCAGGCGGTGAAGCGCATCCCATTACTGTGCGCCTCCAGAAACTCACCCATGCGGAAAATGAGGTCGCGCGCTTCCTCGAACGACAGCCAATGACCGACGGCGCTACCCGCGCGGATGCGGCCGTCGGTGCGGATGGCGGACAGGATCGCGGGGATCGCATCGGGATCGACACCTTCGGGGCGATAGCCCGACAGGCCAAGCAGGACGGCGCTATCGGTCGCATGGCCCCGGCCGGTCAGCGCCAACGATCCGAATAATTCGCATTGCACCCGCTGCGGCTGGGCGGGCAGCGAGTCAATGAACATCAGCGCGGCGCGCATCGGGCCGACGGTGTGCGAGCTGGACGGGCCGATGCCGATGGTGAACAGGTCCGTCACGCTGATCGCGGCGGCGGCGTCGATCCGGCTCTTGCTCACATCAATAATCCTTGGAAACCCGGACGTTGGCGCTTTCGCGGCCCAGCGTGGAAATGGCGCCGAGCAGCGAGAGCCAGCGTGTCACCTGATATTCGATCCGGGTGGCGCTATAGCCCTGTCCGTCGGTAATGAGTTCGACATAGGTTTTGCGGGTGAGATATTTGCCCGCCGCGATCGACGTGCCCTGGCCCTGGGTCGGGTCGGCCGCGATGATGCGCAGCCGGTCCAGCCCCGCCGCCTTGCGCACCGCGTTGATCGGGTCGAGGCCGCCATTGCCCTGGAGCGAGCCGACGGCAGAGGCGAGTTGCAGCGCTTCTGGCGCGGACAGGTTGGTGATCGACGTGCCGAACAGGATGCGCGAGAGCAATTCGTCCTGCGGCAGGGCGGGGATGCTGGTGAAGGTGATGTCGGGTTTGAGGCCCGTGCCGCCGACATGGATGGTGGCGGTCAAGTCGCTGACGTCGGCGACAGCGTCGATGTCGAGCGTTGGATTGGTCGGCGTCCTGCCATCGAACTGGATACGGCCCTCGCGCAGTTCGAAGCGGCGGCCAGCAAATTCATAGTTGCCGCGCACAAGTTGCGCCCGTCCGGCGATGGCGGGGTTGGTGACGGTGCCGCCAAGGTCCAAGTCGGCGCGCCATTCGCTGTCGAGGCCAAGGCCGGTGACGGTCAGGCGATTGCGCGCCCGCGCCTTGATGGCGAGCGCCCAGGGGACGTTGGTGCGGGGCCGTTCGATCTCGTCGCCGCGGCGGTTGATTTCGACCACCTTGAGTTCGGGGATCTGCGCCACGGCGGCGGCGCGGCCCATGGTGAAGCGGCTTTTGTTCAGCACCAGGTCACCGCCGATCGTGCCCCCCACCCCGTCCGACCGCAGGGTGATGGGGCCGGTCACGGTGGCGGCGATGTCGTCGCGCTCCAGCAGCGCGGCATTGTCGGCTTGCAGCGCCAGGTCCATGCCGACCCCGGCGATGCCGTTGAAGGTGAAGCGGCCGGTGCCGTTGACGGTCCCGCCATTTTGCGCGGTCGCAGCGAAGTTGGAAATCACCAGTTGCGCGCCGGAAAAGCGCCCGCGCGCCTTGACGCCCTTCAGACGCATGCCGGTAACTGGGCTGGTGATGGCGGCATCGTCCGTAGCGAAGGTGCCGGTGATGACCGGCTCGCCCACCGTGCCGCGCATGTCGGCTGATACGCCGACCATGCCGGCGATATCGACGATCTCCACCCCGGTCAGTCGCCAGAGCGTGTCCGCCGTGCCATTGAAGCGCAACTGGGCGAAGAAGGGCGCGCGGTTGAGGCGCGTCGCCAGGCCGCCCTCCGTGCCGAGCGGATTAAGCAAGGCTTGCGCCTGGCCGATCGTCTTGCCGTCGGCGACGAAGACCATGCGGGTCGCGAGCCGTTCGCCGGTCAGCACGGCGTTGACGCCGACATCGACCGGGCGGGAGCTGAGCGAGAGGCCGGAGCGGGAGAGGCCACGGATGCGTAGTTCCGCCTTGCCGGTCGGCAGGCCGCCGCGCGGCTGGGCGTAGCTGAGCGACCCGGTCGCCATGCCGCCCAGGCCGAGATTGTCATAGGCGATGTCGAGCAGGGCGAGCGGCAGTTTCTGCATCCGCGCTTCGATATGGGTAGCCGCGCCGCCCAGTTCGCCCGCCAGTTGCAGCGATCCGCCGGCATAGGCGATGGTCGCAGGCGACAGACGCCAGCCATCGTCGGCGCGGGTCAGCACTGCGGGCCGGGTCAGGCGGATCGGACGCTTGTCGATCGTGCCGCCCGCGGTCAGGCGGATGCGGTCGGGCTGGACGTCCGCCGCCCCCTGCAAGTCGAACAGGCGGCCGCGCTGGCCGGACAGACTGCCGCGTATCTTGCCCCTGCCATCGACCAGTTCGGCATTGGCGGCGAAGCGGCCGAGCAAGATGCCGCCGACGCGCAAGCCCCGCGCCTGTGCGGTGGCCGTGACGGTGGTGCCGGTCGGATCGAGCAATATGGTGCCATCCAGCGTGCCGCGCCGGACCTCTATGATCGTCGGTCCTTCGAAGGCGGCGTCGCTGGCGGTCAGCTTGAGCTGGACTTGCTGGTTGTCGCCCACCGGCTTGAACGCGATATAGCCGGTGACTGGTCCCAAGACGCTGAGTTGCCCGTCCAGCCCGCCGCCAATGGGGCGGATATCGCCGCTGGCGGTGACGCCCGACACGGCCAGGTTGGCGACCCGCACCACCGCCTGCCCGCCCGGCGGCAACAGGATGACGCCCCGGCCAATGAAGGGGCCGAGCGTCGATCCGCCATTGGCGGTGTAGCTGTAGCCATTGGCGTCAGGGATCAGCTTCGCCCGCACGTCGCGCAGGCCCAGCGCATCCATCGGCCGCGCCAATGTGACGTCGATGGTCGGCTTGTCTATCAAACCGTCCAGCGTCAGCGTCACCGGGCCATAACGGCCGTGGCGACCGCTGCCCTCCAGATACAGCCTCTGATCGCGATGGCGCACGCCCTGCCCGCTCAGCATCAGCAATGGCGATTCCAGCCGCAGGTCGCGCAGCCCCAGATCGCCGTTGGGCAGCAACTCCAGCCCGCTGCGCACGATCGGCAGGCCGCCGCCCAGGGTCCGCAGAAATTCATTGTCCAGCCGCCGCACCCGCGCCAGCGCATGGCCGGACAGGCCGAAGCCGCCATCGGCGCGCGGCACGGCGCGCAGTTTGGATGTCAGGTCGACGACGCCGAAACCGGGGATGAAGAGATTGGCGATCTGGCCGTCCAAGCCCGCATCATAGCGGCCGGTCTTGAGGTCCGCGATCACCACCAGCTTGCCGCGCAGCTTGTCCGATCGCAGCTGCATGGGATTGCTGACGATCTGCTGCCCCTTGATCTGGAACACGCCGTGGAGCTGGAAATTGCGCAATATGCCGGCGACCAGATCGCCCTGCCCATCGACGCTGCGCGCGCGCAGGCGCAGGGGGATGACAGTCGGGCCGTTGCGCGTGATGCGCCCCTTACCCTCTGCCCGCAGGTCGTTAACGATCGCCTTTTCAATGGTCAGTTGGCGCGCGGTGAGCAGATATTCATAGCCGAGCGCGGCAAAAGCGCCGTCCAGCCTAATCTTGGCCGCGACGTCGCGGCTGCGCACATCCTTGAGCAAGGCTTCGGGCCGGGTCAGCTTGACGTCGATCCGCATATTGTCGAGCGCATTGTTGCGCAGGTCGATCGCGCCGTCGGCCGCGAGATCCACCGACGCGGAGCGGAGCGAGAGGCGTCCATCGATCACCCGGTCGACCATCGTTCCATTGGCGCGCACCGTCAGGCGCGGCGCTGCGATGCGGCGCAACAGCCCGTTACCCGCGATCGCCTTCCCCTCCACCGTGCCGCGCGCCGAATAGGCGCCGCTGCGCGCGGCCAGCACGGCATCGGCGACGGGCACCCCGTCCAGCGTGGCGGACAGGCGGCCGTCCCACTGGCTCCAACTGCCCTTGCCGCCGATGCGCAGATTGGCATCCTGCTTCAATCCCGCCATGGCCGCCAACAGCCCGCCCTTGGGCGCATTGATGGTTACGTCGAGCTTGAAGCGATCATCGTCCGGGCGACTGTCGAGCGCGATGGTCAGCGCGTCGCTGCCATCGAGCGTGCGCGCCGCCAGATCGATGATGGCGCGGCCGCCGCGGATATCCGCGTCGCCCGCCATGGTCGCGACCTGCGCGCGGCCGGTAACAGAGGGCGCGATATTCAGGCGGCCGACCGAGAATTCCATCAGGCGAATATCGAAACCGGGCAGGATCGGGCCGCGCCGCTGGGTCGGGTTGAGCTTGGGCAATTTGTGCAGCGTCGCGCGCGGGATCACCAGCCGGTCGATGTCGAGCCGGTTGGACAGCCAGGCGAAGGGCCACCAGTCCAGTTCGACGCGGGGCGCTTCCAGAAACTTGCCCTTGGGATCGGACAGGATGAGGTCGCGCAGAACCGCCTTGCGGTAGATGCTGCCCTCTATCCCGCCGACCTGGATGCGCAGGCCCGAAGACGATTTGATGCCCGCGATCCGGGTGGCGAGAAAGCGATGCCCGCCGCCAGTGTCGAGCCACAGCAGCGCGACCGCCGCGATCACAGCCAGCGCCGCCAACAGCCCGGCCAGCCAACGCTGCCAGCGCCCGTCCCAAGCGCGGCGCGGGCGCGGTTTGGGCGGCGGCGGGGCGACCGGATCGGCGGGTGCGTCGTCGGCCATCAGAAAGCCTGGCCTAGCGATACATAGACCGCGATCTTGGGATCACCCGATTGCGGGTTCAGCGGCGTGCCGACATCGACGCGGATCGGACCGAAATTGCTGTAATAGCGCAGTCCCATGCCGGCGCCGATGCGCAGGTCGCGGAAGCGTGGCAGGAAAGTCGTGGAGATATTGCCGGCGTCGACGAAGGGGACGACGCCGAAATTGCCGAAGCGCACCCGCGCCTCCAGCGAGAATTCGGCCAGGCTCTTGCCGCCGACCGGATTGTCATCCTCGCCAAAGCGCGGCCCGATCGCCTGATAGCCATAGCCGCGCACCGACGCGCCGCCACCGGCATAGAAGCGCCGCGACGGCGCGATCTGATCGACCTTCGATCCGAGGATAGTGCCGAAGCGCGCCCGCGCGGCCACCACCAGCTTTTCGCCCACCGGCTGATAGGCGCTGCCGTCCAACTGGACCTTGGCATAGCCGAAGGTCGTGTCCTGGAACGATAATTCGGGGCTGATCCGGCCGCCGAGGCGGAAACCCTTGCTGGGATTGAGCAGGTCGTCGCTGCCATCATAGGTCAGGCTCAAAGGGATCGCGCCGATGAGGAAGGTGCGGCGCGCGCCGCCGGAAAAGGCGTCCGCTTCGTCCGACGCAACCAGTTCGGCGCCGACCCGCCACACCCAATTCTTCTGGAACAATATGTTGGTCGTCCGCTCCAGCCCGCCCGCGACAGTGATGGTGCGCGCATCATAGGCGTCACGCTTGATGTTGCTGACCGACAGCAGTCCGGTCAGCACATTGTCGCGCCGATGGAAATTGTTGCGGCGATAGGTGGCGGACGCGGTCTGCTCCTGCGTGCCGAGTACGCCGCGCAGCGTCACCGCGCCTTCGGGCGGGAAAAGGTTGCGATGTTGCCAACTGACTTCGGCGCGATAGCCCTCCCCCGTGCCATAGCCCAGTTCGCCCGCGATCGTGCGCAATGGCGCGGGGCGAATATCGACGGCCAGATCGACATGCTCGCCATCGCCCGCTTCGACCGGCTTCAGGCTGACTGAGGAGACGAGGCCGGTGGCGACGATGGCGCGGCGCAAATCCTCCACATCGGACGCCATATAGGTGTCGCCCGGATCGAAGCGGGCGATTTCCTGCGCATGATGGGCGTCGAACAGGCGGGTGTCGTCCATGCGGATCGCGCCGAAGCGGCGGAAGCCGCCGGGTGCGACAATGATGTCGAGGTCGCCCTTGCGCTCCTCATGATCGATCCGCACTTCGGGTTCATCCACCCTGGCGAAGGGAAAGCCGCTTTCGGACAGCTTGAGCGCCAGCGCGTCGCGCCCGGCGAGGATCGTGTCGGCATCGACCGGATCACCCACCTTGGGCGGGAAGGCGGCGCGCAGTCTCGCCTCCTGCCCGGCGGTTTCGGCCAGGCCCGTGACATCGACCGATCCCAGCAGATATTGGGTGCCGGGCGTAATATCGAAGGTGACGGCGAGCCGGTCGCTGCCCGGTGGGGGCACGGCGACGGCGCTGCGGATGCGCGCAGCATAATAGCCCTTTGCGCGCAGCAACCGGTCGAGCAGTTCGCCATCTTCCTTCATGCGCCGATTGATCTGGGCGAGGTTGGCGGACTTGCCCTGTCCCTGGCGTAGCACCGAGAGTTCGTCGAAGCGCAAGGTGAACTGCGCGTCGGCGATGGCATCAAGGCCGCTCAGCAGCACGGTATAGCGCCGCTCTTCGCCCGCGTCGGCGAAGGTGACGGCGTCGTCCGCGTTGACCGGGGTCGTGTCGGCGACCGGCTGGGCATCGGGCGCGGCAGGGTCAGCGGGATCGCCAGCCTGCGCCGTGGTATCGACCGGGGTTTCGGGAAGCGGCGGAACCGTGTCGGGCTGGCCCATGTCGGGCCAATCGACGCCGATATCGGGCATCGCATCGAGCGACTGGTTCGGGACCGGCGCGACCTCGGCCGGCGTCTCCTGCGCACGCACGGCGACGGGCGCCGCCAGAAGCAGCGGCGCAAGCAGGAGCCGGGCGGCGTGCGGGCGGCCTGAAGAGCGGCGTCGTATCCGCAAACCATCGGTCATGGCGTGGGTCTAGACCAAGTGCGGGCGCGAACGCCAGCCCCAGACAGCGCCGATCGCCGCCAATTACAGGCCAATCGTCAGAATGCGGTGTTCAACCGGTCCATCAGCGCGCGCGCCGGGCTGACGCCCAGGGTGGCGGCGGAGGTCGTCATAGCGTCCAGCCGCTCCTGTAGCCGGGCGACGCGATCGTAAAGTTCCTGGCTCGCGTCGATCAGCGCGCGGGCGGCGAAGGGGAAATCGTCGGCCAGGGCGGCCTCCGTATGCGAGGCGCGGCCCAGCCGATATTTCTCGTCCGACAGATCGACCTGTTCGATCTCGCCCCGCTGCCAGGCCCGTTGGCTGAGCAACCAAGCGATGATGTGCATCAGGCGGGTCGTCACCTTCAACGATTCGCAGGCGAAGGCGACCCGGCGCAGCGGATCGTCCACGCCGTCATCAAGCGAGGCCCTGCCGTCGAAATAGGCGCGCGCTTCATCGGCCATGACCATGGCTTCGAGATAGAGTCCGTCCACCAGTCGGCGGTGGAGGCCAGGATCAAGAAAGGCGGCGCTTTGCATCGGATTGAGCTGCCATATTTTTGCAACCTTGTCAGGCCTGTTGCGCCGGTCCGCGCACCCTTTGTCCCATTTGGGATCGGTTAGCGCGGCGTTAACCGCATTTTACCACAGGGTGGCACCTAGGCGATGATGTCGGGGACCAGCGCGTCCTCCAATATCGCGATCTCGTCGCGCAGGCGCAATTTGCGTTTCTTGAGGCGAGCGACCTGCATCTGGTCACCGCCGCCGGCCGTCACCAGCGCGGCGATCGCGCTGTCGAGGTCGCGATGCTCGACCCGCAGCAATTCCAGTCGGCGCATGATGTCTTCCCGGCTCATCGCGCCTTTGCCTCCACGTCGATAATTCCAACAACGCCTGATAACGCGCCAGGCCGGCGCGGACCATCGCAAATTTTCATACAGCCCGCCGCAAAGCCCGAATCCAGGCGAGACAAGCCATCCGAATCATGATCTATTTATTCGTCCATCGCCCTCGTAAGGAGAATGTCATGGAAAATAGCCACGTTTCAGCTCTTTCAGCCAAGCATGCCGGCCTTGAAGCCCGAATCAAGGCGGAATCGAGTCGGCCCATGCCCGACGCTATATTGGTGGCCTCGCTCAAAAAGCAGAAATTGCGGCTGAAAGAGGAGTTGGCGGCCCAGCACTGATCGCTGGCGCAACATTCCGGGAGGAGGTCGGGACGCGGTGGCAAAGACCGCCCGTCCGACCGCCTCGATCAACCGGAATATCCCGTCGCAGGACAGCAAAAAGCCCCGGAGCCGAGAGGCTCGCGGGGCATTTTCATGTCGTAGGAGGAAAAGACTCAGCGGCGCTTGATGCCATGCTGCGTGGTGCGCAGATAGTCGGGCACCAGAGTATGCTGCGTTGCGGCCGCGCCAACAGGCTTGCGGGCCAGTTGCGGGTCTATCGGTTCGTCAAAGGCCAGGCCGATCTTGTCCTCACGCGACCAGGCGACCATGCCGGTCACCTTGCCGACGCCACGCAGGTCGCAGATGATCTGGATGCCCGCGGGCACCGCCCGCTCGCAATCGGCCATTAGGCCAGTGGCGGACAGATTGCGGACGCGGGCCTTGCCCAGCGGCGCGCCTTCCGGCGTGCTAAGCGTGGTCAGCAGGAACAGGCTGTCGCGCGGCGCGGCGCGTGCTGGCCCCCTACCCGAAATATCCTGTTCGTCGTCCATCAAATAACTCACGATCGAGAAAGCGGTGCATGCCGATATTCTAGTCGCGGGGTGATGGAAAAAGCGTTAATCGTCGCGCGATATCTTTTCCTGCCGTTCATGGCGCTCCTGCGCCTCGACCGTCATCGTCGCGATCGGACGGGCCTCCAGACGCCCCAGCGAGATCGGCTCGCCAGTGACTTCACAATAACCATATTCGCCATCGTCAATACGGCGCAGCGCGGAGTCGATCTTGGAAATCAGCTTGCGCTGGCGGTCGCGGGTGCGCAGTTCTATCGACCAGTCGGTTTCGCTAGACGCGCGATCATTGAGGTCGGGCTCGCGCAGAGGTTCGTTCTGCAACACCGCCAGCGTCCCTTCGGACTCGGTCAGTATCTGCTTCTTCCAGTCCCACAGCCGCTGCCGGAAATATTCCAGCTGCAACGGGTTCATAAATTCTTCGTCGGACGAAGGCCGGTAATCGGCGGGAAGTGCTACAGTCGATTTGGGCGGCTTATCGCCGTCTTTATCGGAATTCAGGACCGATGCCATCTGGCTCTCCGACTCGTAAGGCCCCGGCGCTTGATGTTCCGGGCGCCCAAACTTTGATTGTGCCGCCTCATAGCCATGGCCGTGGACCGACACAAGCGGGCAATCTACCGCCCGCAGCGTGCTTAGGGCCGTTTTTCATACGCATGACGGCGCTTGTCATCGAGTCTCTGGCGGAGGTAGGCCGAGCCTGGCAACACCCCTGCGCGTTCAGCCTTGCCCCGCCAGCCGTTTCATAGTGGGACGTTAACCATTTCCTTTCAGTCAATGGCAGCTTTTCCCTCGACTTAGACATGATATTGAGGGTTAACGGGATTGCAGTTAACCCTTTCTTTTGCGTTCATGCGCATAGGAAGTTCCCGTCCGCCCATCGCTGGATATCCAGTGCGGGGCACGGGGGTAACAAAGAGAAGAGTAGATCCTATGTCGGTACGGATGGCTTTGGCGAAATTGTGCGCCTGCACTTGCGGCGGGGCGATCATTGGCGGCGGCGCTGTCCATGTCGCGGAAAATGCGCGACCGGCAGTGGTCCAAAGCACCAAGAGCATGAAGGCCGCACCCAAGAAGCGCCTGGCCGTCCGCACCGTGAAGCGTAAGGTCGTGCGGACCGTGCAGGTCACAAAGCCGCAGACGGTGACGGTCGTCACGCAGGCTGCGCCCATTCCCCTGCCCGCGCCGATGCCGATGGCCGAAATGCCGATGATGTCGGGCGGCGGCGGCGCAGTGCCGGTCGTGATGGGCGGTGGCGGCGGCTTTGGCGGCGGCGGGTTCATCGGCGGCTTCTTCGGCGGCGGCGGTGGCGGCAGCGGGGGCGGCTCGGTCGTGATCTCCTCGACCAGCAGCTCGACCGGCGGGATCAGCAGCTCGACCAGCTCGACCACGGGCGGCGTGTCGACCTCCACCGGCGGCGTGTCCACATCGAGCGGCAACGTCTCTACGTCGTCGGGCAACGTCTCGACGTCGTCGGGTGTCAGCAGCAGCTCGTCTTCCTCGTCCAGCTCCAGCTCGTCTTCCTCCTCCAGCTCGTCGTCGAGCAGTTCGGGCGGATCGAGCGGCGGCAAGCCAGGCAAGCCAGGTCACCCCGGTTCGAGCGGCGGCAGTTCGGGCAGCAGCGGCTCCAGCGGGAGTTCCGGGTCGAGCGGCAGCAGCGGGTCCAGCGGCAGCTCCGGATCATCGTCGTCTTCCAGTTCGTCGTCCGGCAGCTCTTCTTCGTCGGGTGGCTCGTCCAGCTTTGGCAGCACGGGTAGCACCGGATCGAGCGGCAGCACTGGGTCCAGCGGGTCGAGCGGCAGCTCTTCGTCGTCGTCCAGCAGTTCTTCTTCCAGCAGCTCGAGCGGGGGTTCGAGCGGCAGCACAGGCGGCACCGATGTTCCGGCGCCGCCCATGGTGCTGCTGTTCGGCGCGGCCGCCGTGGCGCTCGTCGCCCGCCGCCGGTTCGCCGAACGCAAGGGGCAGGCCGCCGCCTAAAAAGCGACGCCTGCCACAAAAAAGGGGCGGCCCCGGCATCGGGCGCCGCCCCTTTTTTTCGTTTTATGCCAGACGGGTCAGGGCCGGACGGGTCAAGCGGCCGCGATAATCTTTTCGATCTCCGGCACCGGATGATTGGTCAGATCCTTGGCGATTTCGCCGACCAGCCGGCTTTGCACTTCCTTATGATAATGTTTGCGCATCTCGCCCAGCGCGGTCGGCGGCGCGACGATGATGAGCTTTTCATAATCCTGCGCAAAGGCGCGACGCTTGAGCAGGTCTGCGGCCTCGGTGGCGAAACGCGCCTCCTCCAGATCGTGAAAGTTGACCTGTTCCATCGAGCTTTGGCGACCGCCCATGGGGGACGACGAGCGGCCCGCCGCATCGGACGCCTGGTCGCGATCGGCCGGATTATCCTGCACCTTCACCTCTTCGGCTTCCAGTTGGGGATAGGCCGCGTCGCCCTTGTTGCGGAAGAACAGCATCTTGCGGCCATCCGCCACCAGCACCATCGCATCATGTTCGATCTGCATCGCTCGATCCTTTTGTTTTTGATTGGAACGGCGTCAACGAACGAGCTGCGCGCAGGGTTGCGCGGTCCGTCGCGCAGCGGCATAGGACTGCCCCATGCACGACATCCGTTTCATCCGCGAAAACCCCACTGCTTTCGACGCTGGCCTTGCCCGGCGCGGGCTGGCTCCGCTCTCCGCCGAGATATTGGCGATGGATGAGCAAAGCCGGTCGATCAAGACGCAGTTGCAGCAGGGCCAGGCCCGCCGCAACGAAGCGAGCAAGGCGATTGGTCAGGCGATGGCCGCGGGCGACAAGGAGAAGGCCGAAGCGCTGAAGGCGGAGGTCGCGGCGCTCAAGGAAGGCGCGCCGGCGCTGGAGGCGCAGGACAAGGATGTCGGCGACACGCTGACCGCGATGCTGGCCGCCATTCCCAACCTGCCTGCCGACGATGTGCCGCAGGGCGCGGACGAAGCGGACAATGTCGAGGTCAGCCGCTGGGGCGCGCCGCGCGCGTTCGACTTTACGCCGCAGGACCATGCCGATTTCGGCCCGGCGCTGGGGCTGGATTTCGAGGGCGGCGCAAAGCTGTCCGGCGCGCGCTTCACCGCGCTGCGCGGACCGATGGCGCGGCTGCATCGGGCGCTGGCGCAGTTTATGCTGGATACGCAGACGGGCGCGAACGGCTATGAGGAGGTCAACCCGCCGCTGCTGGTGCGGGATGAGGCGCTGTTTGGCACCGGGCAATTGCCCAAGTTCGCCGAGGATCTGTTCCGCACCACCGATGGGCGCTGGTTGATCCCGACGGCCGAAGTGTCGCTCACCAATCTGGTCGCCGAACAGATCGTGCCGACCGACAGCCTGCCGATCCGGCTGACGGCGCTGACCCCCTGTTTCCGGTCCGAAGCCGGTTCGGCCGGGCGCGATACGCGCGGGTTCATTCGGCAGCATCAGTTCGAGAAGGTCGAACTGGTCGCGATCGCGAAGCCCGAAGAGTCCGAGGCCGAGCATGAGCGCATGTGCGCGGCGGCCGAGGGTATCTTGCAGGCGCTGGAGTTGCCCTATCGCAAGATGCTGCTGTGCACCGGCGACATGGGCTTTGGCGCGCGCAAGACATGGGATCTGGAGGTTTGGTTGCCGAGCCAGGCCACCTATCGCGAGATCAGTTCCGTCTCCAACTGCGGCGACTTCCAGGCGCGGCGGATGAATGCGCGCTACAAGCCGGAGGGGGAGAAGCAGACCCGCTTCCTCCATACGCTCAACGGGTCGGGGCTGGCCGTCGGGCGGACGCTGGTCGCGGTACTGGAGAATTATCAGCAGGCCAACGGCAGCGTGACGGTGCCGGATGTGCTCACGCCTTATATGGGCGGGATCACTAGGCTGGCGCCGCGTTGACCCCCTCCCCGTTCGGTTCGAGCTTGTCGAGAACATGGCGCACGGGTTCTCGACAGGCTTGAACCGAACGGATGGTGAGACAAGGAGTGAGACGGTTGAAACGCATGGCCTATTTTGCTTAGTTAGCTAACTAAATATAATGGCCCCTAGCGTTATAGCCTGAAAATGCTGGAAACCATGGCAGGATCGGATACACACGGCGTGATGATGCGCCCGTCTTTCCTGATCTTGCCGGTCGGCACGCTTATGCTGGCGGGCTGTATTCCCTATCAAGCCGAACGCACCGATCCGGCTCCCACGCCGCCGCCGCAGATGGGCGCGGATGCGTCAACCGTCGAACTGGCCGAAACGCAGCCGGTCTGGACGGCGCAGCAGGTGGTGGCGAACGCGCGCACCGTTACCGCGTCCACCTATGTCGTGGAGCCGGGCGATACGCTGCGCGGGGTCGGCAATCGCACCGGCGCCGGATCGGAAGCGATCGCGCGGGTGAATGGCCTGACCCAACCTTATGCCCTTCGGGCGGGGCAGACCCTGCAAATTCCCGGCGGCCGTTATCATCTGGTGGCGGAGGGGGAGACGGGGATCGCCATCGCGTCGGCCTATGGCGTCGCATGGAGCCGGATCGTTGCGGTCAATGGGCTTACCGAACCCTATATGCTGCGGCGGGGGCAAAGGCTGCTGCTACCGGGCGACGCGCCGACCCGCGCGCCGGGCATCGAGCAGCGCGCCGCCGCGTTCCGCATCGACATTGACGATGTGCTGACCGGCGGCCAGCCTGCCGCGGCGGACAATGCGCCCAAAGCGATCGCATCGAGCGCGCCGCGCCCCCTGCCCTCCAACATGCCGATCGCGCAGCCCGCCCGGCTGTCGGGCAGTTTCGCCTGGCCGCTCAAGGGCGTGATCCTGTCGCGCTTCGGCCCCGGCGAAAGCGGCGCGAAGAATAATGGCATCGATATTTCCGCGCCCGCAGGCACGCCGATCCGTGCGGCGGCCGATGGCGTCGTCGCCTATGCGGGGGACAAGGTGGCGGTGTTCGGTGGCCTGGTGCTGCTGAACCATGGGAGTAGCTGGGTCAGCGCCTATGGCCATGCGTCGCGCGTCGATGTGGTGCGCGGGCAGAAGGTGACCAAGGGGCAGGTCATCGGCCTGGTCGGGGACACGGGTTACGCCAGCAAGCCCAAGCTGCACTTCGAATTGCGCAAGGACCGGGTGCCGGTGAACCCGATCGGCCAGTTGCCCCCGGCATGAGGATCGACCAGGTTCGCCCGACGATGGGCACGGCCGGCTTCCTGCGTCGGCGATCGTCCATGCCGATGTGGGTGGATCTGGTGTGGCGGGTGGCGCTGGTGTTCGGGCTGATCGCGCTGGTGCTGCTGCTCCACTGGGTCGGGCGCGACGGGCTGAAGGATAATTACGATAACGAAATCAGCTTCATCGATGTGCTCTACTTTACCACGGTGACGGTCACGACGGTGGGCTATGGCGACATCGTCCCGGTGACGCCGGAAGCGCGCCTGTTCGAATCCATCTTCGTTACCCCGATCCGGCTGTTCGTCTGGCTGATTTTCCTCGGCACGGCCTATAACCTCTTCCTCCGCAATATTTTCTACAGGTGGCGCATGGCGCGTATTCAGGCTGATCTGCACAATCACATCATCGTCACCGGTTTCGGCACCAGCGGGCAGGAGGCGGTGAACGAACTGCTGGCGCGCGGCACCGACCCGCGCGAGATCGTCGTCATCGACGGCAGCGACAAGGCGCTGGCGCTGGCCGAAGCGCAGGGGTGCAATGTGCTGTGCGGCGATTCGACGCGCGACCGGACGCTCAAGGACGTGGCGATCCATCGCGCGCGCAGCATGATCGTGTCGGCGGGGCGCGACGATACCTCGATCCTCATCACGCTGACTGCGCGCCACCTGGCCCCGCGCCTGCCGATCAGTATCGTCGTGCGCAACGAGGATAATGAACTGCCCGCGCGGCAGGCGGGCGCGACCACGGTCATCAACCCGGTCAGCTTTGCCGGGCTGCTGCTGGCCGGCAGCACCAGTGGGCGGCATATCGCCGATTATATGGCGGATCTGGCCGCATCGGGCGGGCGTGTGAAGCTGAATGAGCGGGCCGTGCTGCCGCAAGAGATTGGCGGGCCTTTGTCGGCGATCGGCACCGGCCTGGGCCTGCGCGTCTATCGCGGCGACCGGCCGATCGGCTTTTGGGAGGCGGACGCGCAAAAGCTCCAGAGCGGCGACGTCATCATCGAAGTGACGGAAGGCGATGGGGCGGACGAACCCGCAGATCGCGACTGAATCCGGGGCCGCGATGGCCGCACGTGACATTGGGCGCGAAAATCCCTATGTGCGCGACCATCATGGCAACCAAATTTCCTGACGCGCCGAAGATCGGCATGGTTTCGCTCGGCTGTCCCAAGAATCTGGTCGATTCCGAACGTATCCTGACCAAGCTGCGGTCCGACGGCTATCAGATGTCGCCCGACTATGCCGGCGCCGACGTCGTGCTGGTCAATACCTGCGGCTTCCTGGATTCCGCCAAGGAGGAATCGCTGGAGGCGATCGGCGAGGCGATGGCGGAGAATGGCCGCGTCATTGTGACCGGCTGCATGGGCGATGAGGCGGAGTTGATCCGCGCGAAATTCCCGCAGGTGCTGGCCGTGACCGGCGCGCATCAATATGAGCAGGTGGTCAATGCGGTGCATGACGCCTCGCCGCCCATCCCCAACGCCTTTGTCGACCTGGTGCCCGAAGGCGGCCTCAAGCTGACGCCGCGCCATTACAGCTATTTGAAGATCAGCGAAGGCTGCAACCATCGCTGTTCTTTCTGCATCATCCCGTCCATCCGCGGCGACCTGGTGTCGCGGCGGATTGATGCGGTGTTGCGCGAGGCGGAGAAGCTGGTTGCGGCGGGCACGAAGGAATTGCTGGTCATCAGCCAGGATACGTCGGCCTATGGCGTCGATACGCGGCACGATCCGCGCCAGTGGAAGGGCCGCGAGGTGCGCGCGCACATGACCGACCTGGCGCGTGAACTGGGGCAGTTGCGGACAGCCGATGGCGTCGCGCCCTGGGTGCGGCTGCACTATGTCTATCCCTACCCCCATGTCGATCAGGTCATCCCGCTGATGGCCGACGGACTGCTGACGCCCTATCTCGACATCCCCTTCCAGCACGCCGCACCATCTGTGCTCAAGGCGATGAAGCGCCCCGCCAACGAGGCCAAGGTGCTGGACCGCATCCATAAATGGCGGGCGATCTGTCCCGACATCACCATCCGGTCGACCTTCGTTGTCGGTTTCCCCGGCGAGACGGAGGCGGATTTCCAATATCTGCTCGACTGGCTGGATGAGGCGCAACTGGACCGCGTCGGCGCTTTCCGTTTCGAGCCGGTCGAGGGCGCGCCGGCCAACGCCTTGCCCAACCCGGTGCCCGAAGCGGTCAAGGAGGAGCGTTACCAGCGTATCATGGAAAAGACCGCCGCGATCAGCGCCGCCAAGTTGCAGGCGAAGATCGGCCGGGTGTTGCCGGTCATCATCGACGAAGTGGGCGAACCGGACGAGGAAGATGGCAGCATCGGCGCGACCGCGCGCAGCCAGGCGGATGCGCCGGAAATCGATGGCAATGTCTTCCTGCGCGATGTGGGCGAAGGGCGGAAGGCGGGCGATATGTTCGACGTCGTGATCGAGGATGCCGACGAACATGACCTTTATGGGGTGCCTGTTCAGGCCGGAACGTAAATTTCCGTTCGTTTCGAGCGTAGTCGAGAACGTGAACCGCGCTAGCCGCTTCTCGACTACGCTCGAAGCGAACGGAGGATAGATGCTACTCCGCCACGAACCCGTCCTGATACTCCGTTTTGATCGCCTTGCGCATAGCAGCGTCGACCGGCAGCGGAATGTCATAGCTGCCTTCCGCATAGGGGCCGGCGCTGTAAGGTCCGACGACCACGGTGATGCTGTCGATCAGCTTTCCGTCCTTGGATGTCGGCACCAGCACCTGTTCCATCGGATCGATGCATTTTGTGAATTCATCTTCGCCGCGGACCACCGGTTCGCCACGCTTTTCCGCGCGTTGCTTGTCGAGCGCGGCGCAGAAAGGTTCGCGGATCGCTGCGGCGAAAGTGGCCGGCGACGCCATCAGCGCCTTGATGCTCGTCTCGCGCTTGCGCGCCTTGTCCCATAGCAGCGCTTCATAGCCGGTCATGCCATGCGCCCCGCCGGTATAGACATAGGTTTCCGATTGCAGCGCCAGAAAGCGCGGGGTGTCCGCGGCAACGCGCCATTGGGTTTCCAGGCTGTGGGGGCGGAAGGGAAAGCCGGATTGCGTGGCCGCGGCGCTATCTTCTTTCGCCATGGACAGGGCATCCGCCTTGGACGAAGCCATGTCCTTGGCGAACTTCTCCACCAGGACGGGCACCGCCGCGGCCTGCGCAGGATAGGCGTAGGAAAATTCGAGGAACGGACTCTTGTCCTTTTCGGCAAAGGGTTTGGCCGGTGGCGTCGGCGTATCGGCGCCCACCATCTGTCCGACATAACGAGACGCGGCCGCGTTCGCCGTGGCGTTGCCGCTGTTGTTATCCTGCGCTGGCGTGCAGGCGACGACCAACAGGGCCGTCGCCGGAACCAATCCCTTCGCTCGCATCAATGCGCCTTCGCTGCGCGGCAGCGTTCGCCGACCGCCTTGCGCGCATAGTCGCTGTCCAGCGCCAGTCCGGCATTGGGCCAGCCTTCGGCGATCAACGCCTGCTGCACGGCGTGACTGTTGTCGAATTGGCCCGTTTCGGCCAGTATATAGGCGCGCGCCCTGGCAGCCTGAAGGCCGCGGTCATCACCGTGAATCATCGTCCATCTCCTTGTATCTATGCCAGCGAATCTAGGCTCACCCGGTGCGCAGCGCAAATGAAGAAAGGGCCGAACGTGCGGGGCGCGCGATGAAAAAATTGCGCTTTCCTTGACCGATCCCTTTCCCTTACACCCGCGCAATGACCGATTTTTCCGACCTGCTCTCCGACCTGCTCAAAGCCGACAACCAGCAATCCGCCCGATCGATCCAGCTGGTCGATGCCAAGGGCCATGACGCCTGGCTGGCGGGCCAGCCGGCGCGGGTGCGCGCCATCGTCGCGGCGCAGAAATTCAGGGGCAAGCCGCATGACATCGCCATATTGCCCGGCGACCGGGACGATGAATGGTCGGTGGTCGCCGGCGTGGCCAATATCGATGCGCTGGGGCCATGGTGCCTGGCGCGGGCGGCGGAAAGCGTGCCCGAAGGCGTCTATCGGCTGACGGAGGGATCGGTCGGGGCGGCGGCGCTGGGCTGGCTGACGGCGCAGTATAGGTTCGACCGTTATCGGCGCGACGATTCGCCGGTTGGTGCGCGCGTCCTGCTGACGAGCGATGTCGCGTGGATCGCGCCCACGGTGCAGCTGGGCCAGGCCGTCGCACTGGTCCGCGACCTGGTCAACACGCCCGCCGCCGACATGGGACCGCCCGACCTGGAAGCGGCGGTGGAGAAGCTCGCCGCCCCCTTCGGCGCGCACGTCACCACGACGCGCGGCGATGCGCTGGAACAAGGCTATCCGATGATCCACGCGGTCGGCAAGGCGGCGGACAAGGGCTTCGCCCCGCGCCTGATCGAACTGCATTGGGGCGATCCCGCCGCGCCGCGCATCGCCATCGTGGGCAAGGGCATCTGCTTCGACAGCGGCGGGCTGGACATAAAGCCATCGTCGGGGATGCGGTTGATGAAGAAGGATATGGGCGGCGCGGCCCATGCGCTGGCGCTGGCGCAGCTCATCATGGCGGCGCGGCTGCCGGTCCGGCTGCACCTGCTGATCCCGGCGGCGGAAAATGCGATCGCGGGCAATGCCTTTCGCCCCGGCGACATATTGGCCAGCCGCAAGGGGCTGAGCATCGAAATCGGCAATACCGATGCGGAAGGGCGGCTGGTCCTGGGCGACGCGCTGACCCGCGCTGGCGAGGAAAAGCCTGAACTGATCGTCGATTTCGCGACCCTGACCGGCGCGGCGCGGGTCGCGGTCGGCCCGGACCTGCCTGCGCTGTTCGCCAATGACGATGCGCTGGCGGCGGACATGGCGGCCGCGGGCGGCGAGGTGGACGACCCGACCTGGCGGCTGCCGCTATGGGATGGCTATGCCGATATGCTCAAGTCCGACATCGCGGATATCAACAATGCGGGCGAAGGCGGCTTTGCCGGGGCGATTACCGCCGCGCTGTTCCTCAAGCGCTTCGTGCCCGACGACACGCCCTGGCTGCACCTTGACACATTCGCCTGGCGGCCGGCGTCGAAACCCGGCCGGCCCAAGGGCGGCGAGGCGCTGGGACTTCGCGCGGTTTTCCGCCTGTTGCAGCATCGTTACGGACGCACGGGATAAAGGCAGCAAATGCGTCGCGTCCGTTACGCAACCGGATTGGGGATGGTGCGTTAGGACGACATGAACGCGATGTCAGCCACCGAAATCGACCGCCCCGGCCTCCAGCAACTTGGGCAATGGATGCGGACTCTCGTCGACTATGTCCGGTCGGGCAAACCCGATTTGACCAATCGCCAGATGGCGCTGATGATGACCGTCTATATAGGGTCTGGCCCGCATACGGTGCGCGGCCTGGCCGAGGCGTTGCATGTGTCAAAGCCGGTCATCACCCGCGCGCTGAACAAGCTGTCGGCGCTTGGCTACCTCCGCCGGGAGCGCGATGTGGCGGATCGTCGCAATATTTTCATCACCCGGACGCCAAAAGGCGCGGAATTTCTTGACGCCTTTCACCATTTCATCGCAGGAACCGCGCGCGATGAACGGCATAAATACACTCCAGCGGAACGGACCGCCTGAACGAACCCGCTTCGAGCTTGACGGCCGTTCGGTAGCGCTGGATCGCCGCATCCATGCGGCGCGCGGAGACTTGGCCGATCTGTCGCTCGCCGGTGTGCTGTTTTCCGCGCATTACGCCCGCGCAGTGCCGCTTACCTGCGTTGCGGCAGGAACGGCCGTCACATCGGCGCCGACACCCACGGCCGAAGCGGTCAGCGAATTGCTGCGGGGAGAAACCTTCCACGCGCTTGACGTGATGACCGACTGGGCCTGGGGCTTTTGCGGCCATGACGGCTATGTCGGCTATATCCGCCGCGATGCGCTCGACGTGGCGGAAACGCCCAGCCACCGTATCATCGTGGAAAGCGCGCCGCTGTTCAGCGCTGCCGATATCAAATCGCCCATCGCCGACTATTGGCCGGGTGGCGCGCTGTTTTCCGGCGAAGTGCAGGGCGGATTTGTCGCCTGCGCCGAAGGGTATATCCACGTCCGGCATGCCGAACCGATCGACACCAGGCCGGACGACTGGGTTTGCGTGGCGGAACGCTATCTGGGCCAGCCCTATGTGTGGGGTGGGCGCGGCCACCGGGGCATCGATTGTTCGGGGCTGGTGCAGGCTGCGCTCGGCCAGGCGGGCATCAGCGCGCCGCGCGACACCGACCTGCAATGCGAGGGTATCGGGATGCCGATCGACGGCGACGCGGCGCTGCAACGCGGCGACCTGATCTTCTTCCCCGGCCATGTCGGCATCATGACCGACGCCAAGACGCTGCTGCACGCCAACGCGCACTGGATGGCGGTAGTGAAAGAACCGCTGGCGGACGTCGTAGCCCGGCTGGCGGACGCACACGCGCAGCCCATCATCGCCCGGCGGAGGATCAGCGCATGAGCATCAACGTCTTTATCGACGGCGGTCATGGCACCACCGGCATCGAAATCGCCGACCGGCTGGCCGGGCGTCCCGAATTGTCGCTGATTACCGTGCCTGAAGAAAAGCGCCGCGATGCCGGCGCGCGCCGCGACGCGCTCAATGCTGCCGATATCGTCATCCTGTGCCTGCCCGACGATGCGGCGCGCGAAGCGGTGGCGCTGATCGACAATGCGCGGACCCGTGTCATCGACGCATCCACCGCGCACCGTGTCGCAGAAGGCTGGACATACGGCTTCCCCGAACTGGAGCCGGGTCATCGCGAAGTGCTGGCGGACAGCCGTTTCGTCGCCAATCCGGGCTGCTGGCCGACCGGCTTCCTGGCATTGGTCCGTCCGCTGGTGCTGGCCGGGTTGCTGCCCGCTGACTGGCCGGTGACGGTGTCGGGCGCGTCAGGCTATTCGGGCGGCGGCAAGGCCATGATCGCCGACTATGAGGGCGCAGCGGGCGCACCCAGCGCCTTCCGCCCTTATGGACTGGCTCTGGGCCACAAGCATGTGCCGGAAATGACCCGCTATTCGGGCCTCACCCACCCGCCGCTGTTCGCGCCCGCCGTGGCCAATGCCTATCGTGGCATGATCGTGGAAGTGCCGCTGCAATTGCGGGCGATGCCGGGCACGCCTGCGCTGGCGGACATCCACGCTGCGCTGGCTGCCGCTTATGCGGGATCGCAGATCGTCAGCGTTGCGTCGCTGGAGAATAGCCTGAGCATCGGCCAGGTCGCTCTGGAGCATGTCGGCGCGACCGACCGGTTGGCGCTGTTCGTGTGCGGCAGTGCCGACAGCGGTCAGGCGCGGCTGGTGGCGGCGCTCGACAATCTGGGCAAGGGCGCGGCCGGCGCGGCGGTGCAGAATCTCAACATCCTGGCGGGCCTGCCCGAAACGGCGGGCTTGCGGCTTTAACTACAGATTTGGATGTTAGGGCGAGATGACAATACTTACATCCGTTCGTCCTGAGTAGCCATTGAGCGAAGTCGAAATGGCGTATCGAAGGATCGCGCACTGCGTCTGATGCTTCGATACGGGACTTCGACAAGCTCAGCCCCTACTCAGCACGAACGGATTGAATCAGGCAACGGTCACCTGCTTCAATGAATCGTGCCGAGCGGCTGGTCATGGGTCAGCAGCACGATCAGCCGTTCGATCTGACGCCAATGGCAAAAATGGATGTGATTGCCCTGGTCCAGACTGCGGTCGGCGCGGGCGGCGGCTTCATAGCCGGCATTGTCGCCGAAAGCCGTCATCAGCTCGGCCGCATCCTCATAGCTCTTTCGGTTCGAAAGATATGGCACCTGCATTTGCGACCCTCGTCTTTTCTTGGCGACCTTATTATCCACCCTACCCTTCAATCGCCGTGCCATTTCAAGGCTTTGACGCGGAGGCCGGGTTTGAAAGGTGAATCCGCCATTAGCCAAGTCCCGATCTGGATCATCCATCCCGCAACGGGACGATCCTTCCCGAAACGGGGCGTCCGGGCGGGTCATCAAAGCCGCTAGCCTTGGCGCGCCGACCATGGCAAGGGGCAGCCATGACCAAGGAGACGAAAAACCCGACCGGCGCTGGCGCGATCATCGCCTTCCTGATCCTGGCCGGCACGATCGGCGGGGGTTTGCTGGGCCAGCCCAGCATCGGCCTGCTGGCGGGCGCGGGCACAGGCGTGCTGATCGGCATCCTGCTGTGGCTGCGCGAACGCGGCAAATAAGGCGCACAGGCCGCCTTGCCCGTTGCGGCGCCTGCGCATAGATGTGGGCGCATGAAGAAGCATATCATCGCCCTTATCCTCATCGCGCTCCTGATCGCGGGTGGCATTTTCCTCTATCTGGCGCAGGGCAACACGGCGCAACTGCCGCCCGGCGCGGACACCGGGCGCGAACCGGTGTTCACCACCCCGCGCAACGAGATGTTGCCGACGGTCAACATCGCCGAGGTCAAGCCCTGGACCGGCGATGAAAAGCCCGTTGCGGCCAAAGGGCTAAGCGTGGCGCGCTATGCCGATGGCCTGGCCCATCCGCGCTCGCTGCTGCGCCTGCCCAATGGCGATGTGCTGGTGGCCGAAACCAACAGCCCGCCGCGGCCCAAGAGCGGGATCGTCAGCCGGGTGATGAGCTTTCTGATGGATAAGGCAGGGGCCGGCGTGCCGTCGGCCAATCGCATCACGCTGCTGCGCGACGCCGATGGCGACGGGCGCGCGGAAACCAAGACCGCGTTCCTGACCGGCCTCAATTCCCCCTATGGCATGGCGTTGATCGGCGACACGCTCTATGTCGCAAACACCGACGCGCTGATGGCTTTCCCCTATAAGGAAGGCGACACCCGGATCACCGCCAAGGGGCGCAAGATATTGAACCTGCCAGCGCAGGCGCCCAACAACCACTGGACCCGCAGCCTGGTCGCCAGCCCCGAAGGGATGCTCTATGTCGGCGTCGGCTCCAACAGCAATATCGCCGACAATGGTCTGGAAAGCGAAGCCAATCGCGCGCTGGTGCTGGAAGTGAACCCCAAAACGGGCGGCTATCGCACCTTCGCAGCGGGGCTGCGCAACCCGGTGGGCCTGGCGTTCGAACCCAAGAGCGGCGCGTTGTGGGGCGTGGTCAATGAACGCGACATGCTGGGCGGCGATCTTGTCCCCGACTATCTGACGCGGGTAGAGTTCGGCGCGTTCTACGGCTGGCCATGGAATTACTGGGGCGGCTATGAGGATCGCCGGGTCCAGCCGCAGCGCCCGGAATTGCGCGAATATACGCATCGGCCCGACTATGCGCTGGGCAACCATGTCGCGCCGCTGGGCCTGACCTTCGCCGACAAGCTGCAACTGGGTGCGCCCTTCACCGACGGCGCGATCGTTGGCCTGCATGGTAGCTGGAACCGCAAGCCGGCCGCAGGATACAAGGTCGTCTATGTCGGATTTGCCGATGGCGAAGCGGGCAAGGCCAAGCCGGTGGACCTGCTGACCGGCTTCCTGGACAAGGATGGCAATGCGCGTGGCCGCCCGGTCGATGTGACCGCCGACGCCAAGGGCGCGCTGCTGGTCAGCGACGATGTCGGCGGCGTGGTGTGGCGGGTGACGAAGGCGCGGTAATTCCTGTCTTTCGTTCGTTTCGAGCGTGTCGAGAAACGGAAGCGCCGCGTTCAGCGTTTCCCGGCCGTTCGACAGGCTCAGGGCAGGCTTCGCTCGAAACGAACGGACATCGTTTTTTAGATCTTCAGCCCGTTCCGCCCCGCCAGTTCGACCACATATTGCCAGGCGACGCGCCCCGACCGGCTGCCACGCTGCGTCGACCACTGGATCGCTTCCAATGGATCGAAGGCCAGACCAAGCTTGGCCGCATAACCGCCCACGATCGCGACATAGGCGTCCTGATCGAGCGCGTGGAAGCCCAGGCTGAGGCCGAAACGGTCGGACAGCGCCATCTTGTCGTCCACGACATCGCGCGGATTGATGGGATCATCCTGTTCGGACAGGTGACGCGGCACGATATGGCGGCGGTTGGACGTCACATAGAGGCGGACATTGGCCGGACGCGCCGCCGTCCCCCCCTGCAACAGCGACCGCAGCGCCCGCGCGTCGCCCACGCCCTGCTCCTCGAACCCCAGATCGTCGAGGAAGAGGATGAAGGGCCGCGTCGTGCCGCGCAGCAGGGAAAAAAGCGCGGGCAGGCTGGCCAGTTCATCGATCGCGCATTGCATCAGGGCGATGTCCTGCCCTTGCCCCTGCAACAGGCCGACGACGGACGCGACCGCGGCCGATTTGCCTGTGCCGCGCGCGCCCCATAGCAGCACGTCATGCGCGGCATGGCCGGCGGCATGGCGGCGGCTATTGTCCAGCAGCGCGCCCTTCTGCGCATCGATGCCGGTCAGCAGCGCATAGTCCACCGGGGCGAACGCCTCCACCACCTGGATCGCCCGCCCGTCCCAGACATAGGCGGGAAAGGCGTCGAGATCGGCGGACAAAGCCGGCGGCGGCGCGAGCCGTTCCAGCGCTTCTGCAATACGGATTAGGAGGGCGTCGGTCATGGTGGCGGCTTAACCGGCGATCCGCTGTGCCGCAAGCGCCCACCCTTCCTGTCCTGCCGATGTCATTGCCCTGACGCAATGGCCTTTTACTTGGCTGGGCCGGGGTCTATATCGCGGGGGTCGTGACTATCGCTCATCCATCATTTTCGACGAAATCCTGCCGCTATGGCACCGAAGCCCTGCGCGAGGCGGCGTTGCTGATCCGCGCGGGGGAGCCGGTGGCGGTGCCGACCGAGACGGTCTATGGCCTGGCGGCCGACGCCACCGACAGCAATGCCGTCGCCGCGATCTACAGCGCCAAGGGACGGCCCAGTTTCAACCCGCTGATCGTCCATGTCGCCGACCGCGCCATGGCGGAGCGGCTGGCCGATTTCTCGGCCGTCGCGGGTGTATTGGCGGACCGCTTCTGGCCCGGTCCGCTGACATTGGTGCTGCCGGTGCGCAGCGACAGCGGCCTGTCGCCGCTGGTGACGGCGGGCCTGCCAACCGTTGCGTTGCGCCTGCCCGCCCATCCGGCGATGCGCGCGCTGATCCGGGAAAGCGGTTGTCCCCTCGCCGCGCCGTCGGCCAATCGCAGCGGATCGATCAGCCCGACCAGCGCCGAACATGTGCTGGCGAGCCTCGGCGGCAAGATCCGCATGATATTGGACGAAGGGCCGACCAGCGAGGGGCTGGAATCCACTATCGCGGCACCGGAGGCGGATGGCGTCCGCCTGCTGCGCCCCGGCCCCGTCACCACCGCCATGCTGGAGGAAGCGACCGGACTGCCGGTGATCGTCGCCGACGACGGAAAGATCGAGGCGCCCGGCCAGCTCGAAAGCCATTATGCGCCGTCAAAGCCGGTGCGACTGAATGCGATGCGGGCGGAAAAGGACGAATATCTGATCGGCTTCGGGCTAATGCCCTGCCATATCAACCTCAGTCAGGAGGCGGACATGCGCGAGGCGGCAGCCCATCTGTTCGCCGCCCTACACGTCGCCGACGCCAGTGCCGCCGCCCGCATCGCCGTAGCGCCGATACCGATCGAGGGCATTGGCGCCGCGATCAACGACCGGCTGCGGCGGGCTGCGGCGTGAGGGGGCGTGGTTGGCGAGTCGGGGAGCGGACGGACTGCATGACCGGTACGCGGCTGCTCCATTACAGTCACCCCAGCGAAGGCTGGGGTCTCGTGCAGAGGTAAGCAACGGTTGACCGTAGCACTTACCCAAGTGGATCGCGTCGCCCCCTGAGACCCCAGCCTTCGCTGGGGTGACGGGATTTTTCTGTTGCTCCTCAAGTGACGTTCGCGCGAAGCGGAATGGCATGAAACCGTGCAAAAGAGACATCTGCCCACGCCCCGTCAAACGACGACCATCCGCCTCACACCCGCCTCATCCGCAATTATCATAGCCCGCGTCGCGGCATTGCTCGCGCCGCTCCTTGTCTGCCTTCTTGCGCGCCTTGCCCTCGCGCGCTTCCTGCTCGCGCATCTTGCGGCCGTAATTGCGGTCGGACTCGCTCTGGCTGGTGGTCGACCAGTCCACGATCTGCGATCCGGCGCGCACCGGGGCGGTCACGACGCTCGCCACCGTGCGCACGCAGCCCGGCAGCGCCAACAGCAATAACGGCGTCGCCAGCAATATGTATTTCTTCATCGTTCATCCCCGACCTGTGCGTTCGCGCCTCCCTACCATGGGCGACATGAACCGCCCACTAAGGACGGCGCGAAACGCGACGGGCCGTGGCGACAGGCTCAGCCCTCGATCCGGGCAGCGAAACCCTTGCGCAGTTTGGCGAGCTTGGGCGGGATCACCGCCATGCAATAGGGGTTCCGGTCGCCGACCCGATCCCAATATTTCTGGTGATAATCCTCGGCCGGATACCAGGGCGCATCCGGTTCGATCGTCGTGACGATCGGATCGGCCTGGTCCGCCTGCGCGCGCTCGATGCCCGCGCGCGCCTCCGCCTCCTGTTCGGCCGAATGGGGGAAGATGGCCGACCGATATTGGGTGCCGACATCATTGCCCTGCCGGTTCAGCGTCGTCGGATTGTGGGTGGCGAAAAAGATATCCAGCAGGTCGGCATAGCTGATGACCGCCGGATCATAGGTGATGCGGATCGCTTCGGCATGGCCGGTCGCGCCCGAACAGACCTGCTCATAGGTCGGATCGGGCTGCGCCCCGCCGATATAGCCGCTTTCCACGCCCTCGACGCCCTTGAGATTCTGATAGACAGCCTCGGTGCACCAGAAGCAGCCACCGGCCAGCGTCGCGATTTCCTGCGCCATGTTCATTCCTTATCTCTGTTTGACCACACAGATAGGAAGGATCAGGCCGCGGTTCCAGCCTCCACCCGCGCCGCTTCGGCCTTGGCCCGCTCTTCAGCCACCAGTTCCTTGCGCGACAGCTTGCCGACCAGCGTCTTGGGCAGGTTCAGCCGCACCTCGACCTCGCATACCCGCTCATGCTTGCCCAGTTGCGGATTGAGCCAGTCCTTGAGCGCCGCCCCGTCAATCTCGGCGCCTTCGTTCAGGGTCACGAACGCTTTGGGCTGCTCCCCGCGATAATGATCGGGTATCCCGATCACCAGCGCCTCCTTGACGGCGGGATGGTGGTAGAGCACCGATTCAATCTGGCTGGGAAATACTTTGAAGCCGCCGACCGCGATCATGTCCTTCAACCGGTCGACGATTTTCACATAGCCGTCCTCGTCGATCAGGCCCACATCGCCGGTGCGGACAAATTCGCCGATGAACACTTCAGCGTCGGCGTCCGGCCGGTTCCAATAGCCCTTCATGATTTGCGGCCCGGCAAAGAGCAGTTCGCCCGGTTCGCCTTCGGGCGGCGGGCGGGTCGGGTCTTCGCGATCGACCAGTTTGATTCGCGTTCCCGGCACCGGTTGCCCCACCGTCCCGCTCTTGTTCAGTCCCTCATAGGGGTTGGAGCAGACGATCGGGCTGGTTTCGGTCAGCCCATAGCCTTCGATCAGCTTCGCACCGGTCGCCGCCTCGAACTTCTGCTTGAGTTCCAGCGCTAGCGGCGCGCCGCCCGAAATGCAGGCGCGCAGCGAGGAGAAATCGATGTTGCGGATGGCTGGATGGTCCAGCAGCGCCTGAAACATGGTCGGCACGCCGGGCAGCGACGTGGCCTTCACCCGCTGCACCGCCGCCAGCACCTGCGCCGCGTCGAAACGCGGCAGCATCACCATCTCGCCGCCATTCATCACCGTGCGGTTGAGCGTGCAGGTGTTGGCGAAGACGTGGAAGAAGGGCAGCACCGCGATGATCCGGTCCGCCTCGTTCGCGTGCGGATCGATCGCCTGCGCCTGCCGCGCATTGGCGGTCAGATTCTGGTGGGTCAGCATCGCGCCCTTGGGTGTGCCTGTGGTCCCGCCGGTATATTGCAACAGCGCGACGTCATTGACCGGGTCGATCGCCGGCACGCAGCAGCCACCGGCATTGGCGACCAGCCGGTCGTAGCGGATGACCCGCGGATCGTCCGGCAAGGGCGTGGACTCGCTGGCCTTGAACCAGCGGAACAGCAGCGATTTGACCGGCGGCAGCATCTCGGCAACCGACCCGACGATCAGCGTTTCCAGCGCGCTATGGTCCAGCACCTGCAGTGCGGTGGGCAGCAGCGCCTTGGCCGACAGGGTGAACAAAATCTTCGTGCCGCTATCGGCGACCTGATGTTCCAGTTCTGCCGCGGTGTAGAGGGGTGAGAAATTGACGACGATCGCGCCGGCCATCAGCGCGCCATAATAGGCCGCGACATAATGGGGAGTGTTGGGCAGATAGAGGCCGACCCGGTCCCCCTTTTGCACGCCCATCTTCTGCAGGCCGCAGGCGATCCGCCGGATCTGCTCCAGCATCGCGCCATAGCTGAAATGTCGCCCCATGAAGTCGATCATCGGCGCGTCGGGATGGGCGGTCGCGCTGTTTATGACCATCTCGCCCATCGACATCGGGGGGAATGTCTGGTCCCAGACGGTCGGGTGCTGATAGCGTTCTCGCCAGATTTTTTCTATGCTCTCCATGCCCGAAGTGTATGGGCACGGCCCGCTTTACGCAAGCGTCAAGCACAGCAAAAAGGGCCGCGCAGCATCCGCTGCGCGACCCTCAAAAATGCTGCGTCGCAGCGACTTAGTCCAAGCCGCCGATGACGCTACGGCATCACACCTCGCCCTTGTTGTTGCTGAACGGATCGAGGATCGTGGCGGTCGCAGAAATCAGGTCCGTCTCGGCCTTGAGAGCCTCCTCGGCGCGCCGCACGGTCTCCTGACGCTCACGCCGCAGCTCCTCGATCAGCGCCTCGCGGTCGCCATCCAGGCGCGAATCGGTCGGTGCCTCGATGCCCAGCTTCTTGGCCGTCTTGGCGACCAGCGCGTCCAGTTCCCGCTGCGAACACAGGCCCAGCGTCACCGGGTCCTTGGGGGTGATGTTGGAGATGTTCCAGTGAGTCCGGTCGCGGATCGCGGCGATGGTGGTGCGCGTGGTGCCGATCAGCTTGCCGATCGCGCCATCCGAAACTTCAGGATGATTGCGCAAGATCCAGGCGATGCCGTCCGGCTTGTCCTGGCGCTTGCTGACTGGCGTGTAGCGCGGTCCCTTGGTGCGGCGGACCGGCTCCGGGCCTTTCAGCATCTTGAGGCGATAGTCGGGATTGCTCTCGCCCTTGTGGATTTCTTCCATCGTGATTTCATGGGCGCGCACGGGATCGCGGCCGGTATATTTGATGCTGGCGGTGTCATCCGCGATCGCCTGCACTTCCAATATGTGGAGCCCGCAAAATTCCGCGATCTGGTCAAAGCTCAGAGCGCTATTGTCGACCAGCCAACTAGCGGTCGCGTGGGGCATGAGAGGCTGGGACACGGGGTCTTCTCCGGCGTAAAAACGATAAGGGCCGCCCAAGCAGGGCGGCCACGACGGAGAGGAGATAGTCCATGACGGCAGCCTGGGCAAGGAAAAGCGTCAGGCAGCGCTTTCGATCAGCATGGCCGGAATGGCGTGCAGCCCCGCCAGGAACTCGCGCGCGCTGCGCTCCCAGCTAAAGCTGCGCCCGTAAGCGGCGCAGGCGGCGCGGTCGCATGGCAGGGCGGCGGCGATCGCCTGCCCCAGATCGTCCGATAGCGCCCCGCAATCCGCCGTCACGATATCGACCGGCCCCGTGACCGGATAGGCAGCGACCGGCGTGCCGCAGGCCAGCGCCTCGATCATCACCAGCCCGAACGTATCGGTGCGGCTGGGAAAGACGAACACATCCGCCCCGGCATAGGCGCCCGCCAGTTCAGCGCCGAACATCGGCCCCATGAAGCGCGCCTGCGGATAAGCGCGCGCCAACGCCGCACGCGCCGGCCCGTCGCCCACCACGACCTTCGTGCCGGGATGATCCGTGGCCAGAAACGCCTCCAGATTCTTTTCCACCGCGATCCGGCCAACATAGAGCATGATCGGGCGCGGCAGGTCTGCGAACAGGGCAGGTGGCGGCGCATCGGGGGCGAAGGCGGCCAGATCGACCCCCCGCCCCCATGGCCGCACATTGGGCACGCCATGAGCGCGCAGTTGCTCGCGCACTGACCGGGTCGATACCAGCACCGCCTGCGCCGGCCCATGGAACCAGCGGATATAGCGCCAGAACCAGGCCGCGGGCAGCCCGGTGCGCTGCGCGACATAGTCAGGGAAATGGGTGTGATAGGCGGTAGTGAACGGCACCGCGCTGCGCAGGCACCAGCGCCGCGCCGCCAGGCATAGCGTCCCTTCGGTCGCCAGATGCACCGCATCGGGCTGGAACGCGGCGATCGCCTGCCCCACAACGGCAGGCCGCACCAGCGCCAGCCGGATTTCAGGATAGGTCGGGCAAGGAATGGAGCCATAAAGATCGGGCGAAATCACCTCGACCACATGCCCCATCTGTTCCAGTTCTGCGCGGATCGTCTGCAGCGTGCGCACCACGCCATTGACCTGCGGACTCCAGGCGTCGGTGACGATCGCTATGCGCATGGCCTGATGCTCCGTAATGGCAGGCGTCGTCGCCCCCACCTCCGTTCGCTTCGAGCGCAGTCGAGAAGCGCAAAGCACGCCATATGTTTCTCGACTACGCTCGAAACGAACGGATATTGTGTCAAGATCACTTACCAAACCGCCTCAAGCCGCCATCCGCGCCCGAACATCCTGTTCGCCCTGCGCGCGCTTGGCGATTTCGTCGGCCCAGTGCAGCACTTCCATCCGCCCGTCCTCATGCTCGACCAGCGCGGTGCAGCCTTCCACCCAGTCGCCGTCGTTATAATATTCGATGCCGGCAATCTCGCGCATCTCGGCATTGTGGATGTGGCCGCACACCACGCCATCGACACCCCGCGCACCGGCCTCATGCGCCACCACTTCCTCGAAGCGGGAGATGAAGGACACGGCGTTCTTGACCTTGTGCTTGGCCATTTTGCTGAGCGACCAATAGGGCAGCCCCATCTTCTGGCGCACGGCATTGACCACGACGTTCAATCGCATCAGCGTGGTGTAGGCTGCGTCGCCGACGAAGGCCAACCAGCGGTGCGCCAGCATGATCGTGTCGAACTCGTCGCCATGCAGCACCAGCAGCTTGCGCCCGTCGGCGGTCGTATGGATCGCCTTGCGCCGGATTTCGACACCGCCAAAGCTCATGCCGGTGAACTGCCTAAACATCTCGTCATGATTGCCAGGGATATAGACGACGCGCGTGCCGCGCTTGGCCCGCTTCATCAGCCGCCAAACCACGTCATTATGGCTGGCTGGCCAATAGAAGCGCTTTTTCAGACGCCATCCGTCGATGATGTCGCCCACCAGATAGAGGGTGTCGCTATCCACATTGTCGAGGAAATCGATCAGCATCGCGGCATTGCAACCGCGCGTGCCCAGATGAATGTCCGAAATCCAGATACTGCGATAGCGGCGTCGTTTGCCTTCCCGCTCAGGGATATGAAAACGGTCGTCCGCGCCCTCTTCCAGCTCGCTCAGGAAGGGCAGCCGCGTAATGGCGTTCATGATACGATCCCCAAAGATCATTGTCCTTGGGAGCGAATCCTTAAGCGCGCAATGTTACAGTTCCGAAGAGAATATGACGGAAATGCTACGGTTTTTCAGAGTTAGAGTGAGCGTTTGATCTCGCCCATCTCTGTCAATGCCCACTCTGCTGCGACTAGCCTCGCCTGCGGCTCGGCAAGTCTCGCTCCCCCTCCCGCCTGCAGGAGGGGGTTGGGGGTGGGCTGGCGCTCCTCCTCAAACCACCAGCACGATCTTCCCGAAATGCTCGCCGGCATCCATCCGCGCATGCGCCTTGGACGCATCCGCCAGCGCGAACTTCTGATCCATCGCCGGGCGCAATTTCCCCTCGTCCACGAACGACCAGACCGTCCGCATCAGCTCGTCCGCGACCAGGCTCTTGAACCCCACCGATCGCGCCCGCAGCGTCGATCCGGTAATCGTCAGCCGCTTACTCATGATCGCCGGGATAAAAATCTCCGCCTTCGCCCCGCCCAGCACCGCGATCGACACATGCCGCCCATCCTCGGCCAGACATTCCAGATTGCGCGGCACATAGTCGCCGCCGACCATGTCGAGCACGGCCTGCACCCCAGCGCCGTTGGTGATACGCTTCACTTCGGCGACATAATCCTTAGTCTTGTAATTGATCGCCTCATCCGCGCCCCACGCCTTGGCCTGTGCGCACTTCTCGTCAGACCCGCAGGTTACGATCACGCGCACGTCGAACAGGTTGCACAACCGGATCGCCATCGTCCCGATGCCGCTGGTCCCGCCATGGACCAGCACCGTGTCGCCGCCCACCGCATAGGCCCGCTCGAACAAATTGGTCCACACTGTAAACAGGGTCTCAGGCAGCGCCGCCGCTTCGACCAGATCATACTCGTCCGGCAACGGCAGGCATTGCCCCGCCGGCGCCACTGCATATTCGGCGTAACCCCCGCCCGCTAACAGCGCACACACCTTCTGCCCGATCAAAGAATCCACGCCGCTCCCGGCCGCTACGATGGTCCCGGCCACCTCCAGCCCCGGAATGTCCGAAACCCCCGGCGGCGGCGGATATTTGCCCTGCCGTTGCAACACATCAGGCCGATTGACGCCCGCAGCGGCCACGCGGATCAACACCTCGCCGTCGCCCGGCACCGGGACCGGCCGCCGCTCCGGCACCAGCGCGTCCGGCCCGCCCGGCGTGGGAATTGCGATCACCGTCATTTCGCGCGCTATTGCGTCCACATCCGCCAT
The DNA here is from genome assembly GCF_900013425.1 of Sphingobium sp. Z007. Classification (GTDB taxonomy): domain Bacteria; phylum Pseudomonadota; class Alphaproteobacteria; order Sphingomonadales; family Sphingomonadaceae; genus Sphingobium. Next base: position 754,596 of record NZ_FBXK01000005.1, on the reverse strand, counting down.
CTCACTGCCCCCGGTGATTAACCATGTTGCGCCGCACCAAAAATCGACGGACGGAACCGACGCCCTTATTGACAGAGTGGCCCGCAGGGTCAACATTGGCGTCATGGACTTGGATGACGATCTGCCGAACAAGGGAGATGATCCGCTGGCCCGCCTGTTGAGGCAGGATCTGGGGCCCTTGTCCGTTGCCGAACTGGACGCCCGCATCCGCGCTCTGGAAACGGAAATCGCGCGCACCAGAACGATAAAAGACAACGCCGTTAACCATAAGGCAAGTGCCGAGGCGTTATTCAGGCGATGAACCCGCGCCTTGCCCCCTGCGCCCTTAAGGGCTCTATCGGGCTTGGGCAGTCAGGCAATTCCGCTGGTCTAGGCCATGGCCTTGATCCCGCGTCGAGCAATGCCGACATATGGTTCGATACCGCCCCTCTTTGGGGCCAGGAGTAGAACAGACATGCCTTCTTTCGCACCCGCTCTGGAAACCACCCTGCACAACGCTCTGACCCATGCGTCGGAGCGCAAGCATGAATATGCCACGCTGGAGCATCTGCTTCTGGCACTGATTGATGACGAACATGCGTCAAAGGTGATGCAGGCGTGCGGCGTGGAAATCGGCGAGCTGGGCGACGCCGTCACGCAATATCTCGACACCGAACTCGACAGCCTGAAGGTTGAGGGGTCCAGCGATCCTTCCCCCACCAGCGGTTTCCAGCGCGTGGTCCAGCGCGCCATCCTCCATGTCCAGTCGTCCGGCAAGGATGAGGTGACGGGCGCCAACGTGCTCGTCGCGCTCTTCTCCGAACGCGAATCCTATGCCGTCTATTTTCTGCAACAGCAGGATATGAGCCGTCTCGATGCCGTGAGCTTCATCAGCCACGGCGTCGGCAAGGGCACGCCCACGCCCGAGCGTCAGGAGACCAAGGGCGCTTCCGAGGAGGAAAAGAAGGTGCAGGACGGCAAGGCCAAGAAGGACAGCGCCCTCGAACAGTTCACCGTCAACCTCAACGAGAAAGCGGGTCGGGGCAAGGTCGATCCGCTGATCGGTCGCACGGCGGAGGTGGATCGTACGATCCAGATTCTGTGCCGCCGCTCCAAGAACAACCCGCTCTATGTCGGCGATCCGGGCGTGGGCAAGACCGCGATCGCGGAAGGGCTGGCGCGCAAGATCGTCGAGGGCGAAGTCCCCGACGTGCTCAAGGAAGCGGTCATCTACTCGCTCGACATGGGCGCGCTGCTGGCCGGCACCCGTTATCGCGGCGATTTCGAAGAGCGGTTGAAGGCCGTTGTCACCGAACTGGAAAAGATGCCGCACGCGGTCCTCTTCATCGATGAAATCCACACCGTCATCGGTGCTGGCGCGACCAGCGGCGGCGCGATGGATGCATCCAATCTGTTGAAGCCCGCTTTGTCCGGCGGCACGATCCGCTGCATCGGATCGACCACGTACAAGGAATTTCGCAACCATTTCGAAAAGGACCGCGCGTTGCTGCGCCGGTTCCAGAAGATCGACGTCAACGAACCCACGATCGAGGACACGATCAAGATCCTCGCCGGCCTGCGTACCGCGTTCGAGGAGCATCACCACGTCAAATATACGCCGGACGCGATCAAGGCGGCGGTGGAATTGTCGGCGCGCTACATCAACGACCGCAAGCTGCCTGACAAGGCGATCGACGTGATCGACGAAGTCGGCGCGATGCAGATGCTCGTCGTCCCGTCCAAGCGCAAGAAGACGATCACCCCAAAGGAGATCGAGCAGGTCATCGCGACCATGGCCCGCATCCCGCCCAAGACGGTGTCATCCGACGACAAGACTGTGCTGAGTTCGCTGACCACGGACTTGAAGCGCGTCGTCTTCGGCCAGGACAAGGCGATCGAGGTGCTATCCAGCGCGATCAAGCTGTCGCGTGCGGGCCTGCGCGATCCCGACAAGCCGATCGGCAACTATCTCTTTTCCGGCCCCACCGGCGTCGGCAAGACGGAGGTGGCGCGTCAGCTTGCCTCGATCATGGGCATTCCGCTCCAGCGCTTCGACATGTCGGAATATATGGAACGCCATTCGGTCAGCCGCCTGATCGGCGCTCCTCCGGGCTATGTCGGCTATGACCAGGGCGGCCTGCTGACCGATGCGGTCGATCAGCAACCGCACAGCGTGCTGCTGCTGGACGAGATCGAAAAGGCGCATCCCGACCTCTTCAACATCCTGCTACAGGTGATGGATAATGGCCGCCTTACCGATCATCACGGCAAGACCGTCGATTTCCGCAACACCATCCTCATCATGACCACCAACGCCGGTGCGTCGGACATGGCGAAGGAAAGCATCGGTTTTGGCGAGTTCACGCGGGAGGATGTGCAGGAGGATGCGGTGAAGAAGCTCTTCACCCCCGAATTCCGCAACCGCCTCGATGCGATCGTGCCGTTCGACTATCTGCCGACTGAAGTGGTGGCCCGCGTCATCGACAAGTTCGTGCTGCAACTCGAACTGCAACTGGCCGACCGCGATGTCCACATCACGCTGGATCAGGAGGCCAAGGATTGGCTGACCAAGAAGGGCTATGACAAGCTGTATGGCGCGCGCCCGATGGGCCGCCTGATGCAAGAAAAGATCAAGCAGCCGCTGGCCGAGGAACTCCTCTTCGGCAAGCTGGTCCATGGCGGTGAGGTCCATGTCCATATGAAGGAAACCGACGGGGTCGGGGCGCTGGCCTTCGAAATCACCCCGGCGGCCCCGAAAAAGGGCAAGAAGGGTGGCAAGACCAAGGCTGCCGAAGGCACGAAATAGGCGCTTTGCCGGAAAATACGCAAAGGGCGGCCCGCAAAGGCCGCCCTTTCTTTATGAACACCCTTCTCCCCTCGGGGGGCAGGATACGCAGCCTCGACAGCTTGCTGGCTAGGCGCGGCTGGATGACGGGGAACACCGCTCACCGCACCGCGCTCCAGCTTTCGCCGGCACACTAGAAAATGAAGCCAACCCCATGACTACCCAGTGGACCGAATCCATCATCCTCCTCCACGGATTCGGCGGCCACCCGCTCCAGACCGCCCTGCTCGCCCGCCGCTTGCGCACCGCGGGCTTTGACGTCGCAAACATAGGCTATCCTAGCTGGCGCTGGCCGATCGACCGCGTGTTAGACCATCTGCATCAGCGGATCACCGCAGCCCCTGCCTACAACGCCCAGCGCCTCCATTGCGTCGGCCACTCGATGGGCGGGCTTCTGCTGCGCGCCTATCTCGCCGCCATCGCCCCGCCCATCTCGGCCGCGTCGTCATGCTCGGTACACCCAACGGCGGCAGCGAACTGGCCGACCTGCTCTACCGCCTGCGCCTCGACCGCCCTATCCTCAACCACGCCGGCCCGCTCCTGCGCACCCGACGCAACGCCGCAACGCAGATACTGCTTGGCGCCATCGACCATCCCATCGGTATCATCGCCGGCAACCGCCCGGCGATTGGCGCTGTCTCAAACCTCGTCTTTCGCGCCCCCAATGATGGCAAGGTTAGCGTCGCCGCCACATACCTGCCTGGCCAAACCGATCATCTCGTTCTACCCGTTGCCCACACCGCAATGATATACGCCCGCCTTGTCGTCGATCAGGTCGCGCATTTCCTAAAAGATGGCGGTTTCCGCCGCATGTAGAAAAGGCGGCATCGCTGCCGCCCTTTCCGTATCGGTCGGTGAAATCGGTCAGCGCTTGATCGTCACCGCCGCAACCTTGGCCGGATCGCCAGCATAACGCTCGTTCCGGGCTTTAGCGACGGCGAGTTCGATCTGCGGCATCGTGGAGGCAAAGGCATCGCGCGTACAGCGCCGCTGGTCCATCGTTGCATAGAGGTCACGCCCCACGGTCCGACCGCAAATGGCGCGAACCGCCCCGCGGATGCGCTGGTCGAGCAGCGTCCTGCCATGTGCGGATGTCAGGTCCAGTCCGGCGATATTAACGTCATGGCGGACCTCGATCCGCTCGCCCGTCCCGGCGAAGGCGACGGCCCCGGTCATTGAAGACAGAAGAGCGGCCAGAATGATAGCTTTCTTGCCAATATTATACATGAATAAAACTCCTGCGGTTGCACTTATATGACGAGTATAATTCAAGCATATTATGCTTTTTATTATTCTCTTCTTGCTACCCAGAGCTTCATTTCACGATTATTGCGTCTTATACGTTACGATCTCAATATATTAAAAATGGCATTTGCAATTTCGTCGAAAAATCAAAGATATCGTCCCTTACCGATAGAACCCTCGATCTCTATTAATATGCGCGTCCGTTTGCCCCGCATCGCCGCTCGAACTGCCGAAGCATCGTTCGTCCTCAGCTCGCTCGGCCCTTGCTTGGAACGCACGGACAGAGGCATAGCATCGCTGATCGTGAAAGAGGGTGGCTTCAGCGCTCCGGCTGCGCCACCTTCGCCACCTCGATTTAAGGAGAGAAGCCCATGCCCTCTAACCTCACCCTCTACACCAACCCCATGTCGCGCGGGCAGATCGCCCGCTGGATGCTGGAGGAGGTCGGCACCCCCTATGAGACGGTCGTTCTCGATTACGCCACTGGCATGAAAACACCCGACTATCTGGCCATCAATCCCATGGGCAAGGTGCCCGCCATCGTCCATGAAGGCCGGGTCGTGACCGAATGCCCCGCCATCTGCGCCTATCTGGCGGACGCCTTTCCGTCCGCCAACCTCGCCCCAGCGCTCGACCAGCGCCATGCCTATTATCGCTGGCTCTTCTTCGCCGCCGGCCCGGTCGAGGCCGCCGTGACCAACAAGGCGATGGGCTTCATCCTGCCGGAAGGTCGGGAACGCACGGCTGGCTATGGCACGTTCGAAGACACGATCGCTGCGCTCGAAACGGCCGTCGCAGGTGACGCGTGGATCTGCGGCGACCAGTTCACCGCCGCCGACGTCTATGTCGGCTCGCAAATAGATTGGGGCCTCAGCTTCCAGTCGATTCCCAGCCTTCCCGCCTTCGAAACCTATGCGGCGCGCCTGCGCGACCGCCCCGCCTATAAGCGGCAGAAAGAATTAGACGGTGCACTCATCGCTGCGATGCAGAAACAGGACTGAGCCACTCCTCCGTTCGCTTCGAGCGCAGTCGTAAAAGCGGCAGTTGCTTCCCATGCCTTGCTCAACTGCGCTCGAAATGAACGGACCTTGTCTCACATACAAAAAGGCCCGGCGGATCACTCCGCCGGGCCTTCCCTTAATCCTCAAACCGCTGCGATCAGCGACGATCGCCAAACAGGCGCAGCAGGAACATGAACATGTTGATGAAGTCGAGATAGAGGTTCAGCGCTCCCATCACCACCGACTTGCCCATCATGTCCGTGCCCGCGACCTGGGCATAGATGCTCTTGATCTTCTGCGTGTCATAGGCGGTCAGGCCCGCGAACAGCAGCACGCCGACGCCGCTGATGACCAGGCTCATCGCGTTGGACTTCATGAAGATGTTGATCAGGCTCGCCACCAGCAGGCCGACAACGCCCATGATCAGGAAGGTGCCGAAACCCGACAGATCCTTCTTGGTGGTGTAGCCCCACAGGCTGAGACCTGCAAAGGCCGCCGCGGTCGCGAAGAAGGTCTGCGCGATCGACGTGCCGGTATAGGCCAGGAAGATGTAGGACAGCGACACGCCCATCACCGCCGCATAGGCCCAAAATAGCCCCTGCGCCGCCACAGTGGACAGGCGATTGATGCCAAAGCTCAGCACCATGACGAAGAGGAGCGGCGCGAACATCACAATATATTTCAGGATGCCGGGGCCGGTGAACACCGAAGCCGCCATCCCGCTCGATGCGAACAGCAGCGCGACGACGCCCGTCAGCAGCACGCCGCTCGCCATATAATTATAGACCGACAGCATATAGCTGCGCAGCCCGGCGTCGAACGCCGCACCGCGCGCGGCGGTGGCGCCGCCAAAGCCTGCAATATCGGAACGGGGGTCGGACCAGTTGGCCATGAAAATCGTCTCCTTCACCGGCATGTCTTGCCGGTATATCTATTATCGGCGCATCGACCGCATGATTCAAGCCAAACCGGCAATATCGGTGACGTATCGCATCGATCGCCCTATATCCGGCCCATGCACCGCCTGTTCGCCGCCGTCCGTCCGCCCGCCGATCAGCGCGCATATCTCCTGTCGCTCATGGATGGCGTCCAGGGCGCGCGCTGGCAAACCGACGATCAACTGCACCTCACACTGCGCTTCATCGGAGAAGTCGATCGCCATCGCGCCAATGACATCGCCCACGCCCTGGCCAAAATCCGCTTCACCCCGTTGGACGTGCAACTGTCGGGCGTCGGCGCGTTCGACCGCAGGGGCGTGATCGATACGCTCTGGGCCGGCGTGAAACCGCGCGATCCGCTGGCGGCCCTGCATCGCAAAATCGACCGTGCCTGCGTTTCCGTTGGCATGCCGCCGGAAAGCCGGGCCTATCTGCCCCATGTCACCCTTGCCCGTTTCGGCCGAACGGGGGGGCTGGTCGATTCCTTTCTATCGCGCCATGCCCCTCTGGCCGGCGCGCCGTTCCGAGTCGATCGCTTCACCCTGTTCGAAAGTCGGCTGGGTCAGCACGGCGCGATTTATCACGCCATCGCCGATTATGATGCCGATGGCGCGGTGCGACCCTTGCTGGAGTGACGACTCCCCATTGCAAAAGCGCTCCGAACCCACGGGAACGGAGCGCCTGTAACGAGAGCGAGGACATGCAAGCGAAGCGGGGGCGCGCCACACCCATAAGGCGCGCTACACCCTAAGCTATGAGCAGCGTGACCTGTCGCTTGAATAACGGTCAACCCGCAGCCAATACCCCACATGCCACGCGCCCACCGGCATTGCCGGCCGGATCGCTGACATTGTCGTCGGCCTGGGCGTGAACCACCACCGCCGCGCCATCGGTGTCGAGCAGCGGCGTCGCGCCATCACTGATCCCGGCGTTGGCGATATGATATTCGATTGCGCCCGTGCCATCCGACCCAACCGTCATATTGGGCATGTCGCCCATATGCATGCCGGCAGGATTGTCCTTGCCATGTTTGCGCGCAGTCGGATTCCAATGGCCGCCGGCGCTGGTGAAGTCGGGCGCGGCGCACTGGCCGGTCGTGTGGACATGCACGGCATGGATGCCGGGGGTCAGCCCCATCGCCTTGACCACGACATGCAAGCCGTCGGCCGCCTGGGTCACGGTCACCGTTCCGCGCGCCGATCCATCGGCGGCCGCCAGCTTGGCGGACGCGGTCGGCGCGGCGCTCGGCGTGGCCGATGTGGTGGCGCAGGCAGCCGCGGCCATGACGATCGGCAAGGCGGTGAGAATCGGAAGAATTTTCATGGATAGCTCCCAGGAAAGGGCAAGATACAACGCTAACGCCACTGGAGCCTTTTTGTTGCTCATCCGCACCGATTTGTCATTGCTTTTTGATAAGTCTTCGCAAGAAGCCCGCGAGATATTGGCGTTTGGGTTCTTGCTACGCCCGGATTGCCTGCTGCATATCGGCAGCGCATGATGCCGATATGGCAGATCGTCAACACCGCGAGCCGCGTGATGCCGATTATAGAGTGGGAGGAAGCGTGTGGGCCGCGTTGAGAAGTAGCGCCGGGGGGGCAATCATCCGAGGTTTGGCCGCACCATGCGTGAAGCGACAGGCTAGCCAAACCCTTCGGTGATCTTGTCGTCACTTTGGCGACTGAACGACGGCCCATGGCTCAGGTCGCCTCTGCCTCCCAACCCGCCAGGCAAAGAAAAAGGGGCTGGTCCTGCGACCAGCCCCCATTCTGTTTCCATTCCGGGGAATGGAGATCGGCTTACATGCCCGAACCCGGACCGTAGCTGATTTCCACGCGACGGTTCTGGACTTCGCGAACGCCGTCCGCGGTGTCGACACGCGGCTTCGATTCACCGAAGGCCTGGGTGGTGATGACACCATCAGGGATACCCTTCGAGGCCAGATAGGCCTTGGTCGAGTCAGCGCGGCGCTGCGAGAGGCCGACGTTGTAGGAAGCGGCACCCGAACGGTCAGCGTGACCGGCCAGCATGACCTGAGCGCTACCGCAGCTGCTGTAGGCCGAAACCGCGTTGTCCAGGATGGTGGCGGCATCAGGCGTGATGTCCGACTTGTCCCATTCGAAGAACACGATGTACGGGCCAGGGTTGCATTCGGCAACCGGCGGCGGCGGGGGCGGAGGAGGCGGAGGAGGCGGCGGGGGCGGCGGCGGGGGCGGCGGCGGAGCAGCCGGTTCGCCACCGAAGTTGTAGGTCAGACCGAGCAGCAGGCTGTGCGTACGCAGCTTGGTGTCGGCGGTCGAACCCGCAACGCCAAAGGCGGTCGTGTAAGCCGGGATCAGCTTGATATCGTCCTGGTTGAAGAAGCGATATTTCAGCGAGACATCGACATTGCTGGTGACCGGGTAGCGAACGCCAGCGATCGCCTGCCAGGCGAAGCCAGTGTCGCTGTCGTTCACGATGTCCGAAGCCAGCTTGCCGCGCGACACGCCGACGCCGCCGCCGACGAAGCCCTGCAGGCCATCATCGGGACCGAAGTCGAGCAGGCCGTTCAGCATGAACGACAGAGCCGAGGCCGCGCCGCCGAAGCCGGTCTTGTCGAGGTCGATCTTGGCGCGCTTGTAGGCCGCTTCGGCCTCCAGGCGGAAGCCGCCGAAATCATAGCCGATGTTGGCGTCGAAATCATAACCCTTATGGTAGTCGATCGAGGGAACGACCGAGCCGCCGGCAGGGACAGCAGAGAAGGTGAGATCCTGGTCTTCGACGAGCAGGACGCCGGCGTCGACGCCGACATACCAGCTATTGTCACGCGCCATGGCCGGAGTGGCCAGTACGGTGGTGGCGAGCGCGGCCGCGAGGGCTAGCTTCCGCATATAAAAATTCCCCTTTCAAGAGTGTCACGAAGGACTGCTGAAACCCTGTATTCGCAAGAAGGTTTCATGGCAAGTCCACAATTAGTGAAACCGTTGCAAAAATAACGCACTAACCCGGCTTTCATAGCTTTATCAGGCTAATGTGGAGGAATTCTAGACTAACGACGCACGCCTGCAACAAGAAATGCACAGGCCCGTAATATTAGCTGGCAATCAGCCCATGCCCGCGCAAGGCTGCCAGAACGTCGGCGAGCGTAGAGCGGGCTTCCACGTCAATCACGCTCCCCCCACTCGGCGTCGCGATAGCCGCCCTGCGCATTCCCACCACTCGCTGCTCGTCCAGATAGACGCCGTCGCTGCGGATCACATCGGCCCGCCATATTGTCCCATCGTAGAAAAGGGCATGATTGCGGTCGGCCACGACAACCCTTAACCCCGTGCGCGCCGCGATAAATCGCCATCCCCCCGCAGTCCACAGCGCCACCGCGTCCACCTGCCCCGTCCACGCGCCCGATGCGCCGGCAGCCACGATCCAGCATTGCCCCTCCGTCGGCGCGCCCGGCGGGGCGCTCAGATCGGCGCTCTCCACGCGCCCGTGCAACAAGGCGTCGACCAGCATCAACGCTTCGTTGTGAAAGATTTCCTTCTGCGCCTGTCCTGCAAACAGCAGCGGCAGCGCCCAACGCGGCGTTTCGTCCATATCTCGTCCTCCTCGTTTCGTTCCTGATGCCGTCAGGCGGTGAACGCGATCCGCGCAGCGCGCCCCAGCGCCAACGTCCCCAACTGACGCACTTCCGCAACCAATGGCTGGCCTGCGGTCCCGTCCGCTGCAATCATCGCCGCCGGATAGACCCAATCCGGCGCGCCACTGTCTGCGCTGCGCACCACGCGCGCGCCATCCAGCACCGTGATGCGATAGCGCTCCGCCTCCTCGCCCAAAGGCGCGTCCCCGCCATTGCTCCACCGCCACCCCGCCCGGCTGCGCCGGACCCAGCCGAACGCCTGCCCGCCATCCAACGCCCGCGCCCTCAAGTGGACCGGCGACGGCGGCATCAGCGCCTCGCCACTGATCGTCATCGTCGCGTCCACCGGCTCGACATCGCCCAGCCCGACCGCCGCCAGCCGCAGCGTCGCACCGACCTCGCCCACCGTGCCCAGCGCCGCCAGCGGCTGGACCAGCCGCTCCTCCTCGATCAGCAGGAACGGCTCGCCCGCCCCATGCCCGTCCATCGCCCATTCAGTGCCGCGCACCCCCCGGCGCAGCCCGCCCAGCCGATAGCTGGCCGGACCGGTCCGCACCGCCGTCTCGAACTGCACCAGCTCGCGCCCCACCAGGCACAGGTTCCGCCCCTGCGCAAACCCCGCCTCGTCCGCCCCGCCCAGGTCCATGTCCGCCGCCAGCAATGTCACCAGCACATCATGCCGCCGATCGATCAATGTCGCGCTCCCGCTCGGCAGCGCAGCAGCGGTAACCCCCATCACCGCCCGCGGCGCGGCGCGCCCGATGGGCGCCGCCTCCCCGCTCTCGCTCATCACGAACAACGCCGCGCTGCGCCAGCCTTCGCCCCCGCTCGCCGCCGCAACCAGCAACGGCGCGCTCGCCGCCCCGTCCTGGATCTGCGGCAGGTCCGCCAGCATCAGCGTCGTCGCGCCATGCGGCGCATCCAGCTGCCGCACGATCGCGCCCGAAGACGCCCCAGCCGGCAGCGCCCCGCCCGCGCCCGGCACGCGGCGCAGCGCCAGCCGCACCGCCATCGCCTCCCATTCCCGTTCTTCGATCCGCCACAGCCCCGGCGCATCCGCCACCGTCACCACCGCGCCGGGGTTCAGCGCCAGCGCCCGCCAGTCGCACCGCAGCGCCATCGTCGCCCGCCCGGTCCAGCCCGCGCCCAGTCGTTCCGCTGCGATTGCCCGCGCCGAGTCTGGCGCCATCACCGCGGGCAGTTCGATCCCCTGCTCCTGCCGCCCCGGCCCCGGCCGCGTGACCCGCTGCACCCCGGCCTGATAATCGCGCGCGGCATCATAATGACGCAGGCTCAGCGCCACCGGCACGTCGTCGGCCGCCGCGCCGGATCGTTCGACCGGATCGATCGCCTGTCCGTTCACCCGCCGCGCCAGCCAATCCGCGCCAATCGTCCCGGCCGCAGCGCCCAAGGCCGTCAATCGCAATCCCTCCACCCCGGATCGCAACCCCAGCCCATGCGCCTCGACCAAAGGCGCGATCGCCGCCCGCACATCCGCCCCACTCCCCGCAAAACCATCCACCACGGCCAAACCGTCGCCATCCAGCCGTCCCCCGCTCAACATCGCCGCCACCGCGCCGATCGACACCGGCCCGGCATCCGCCTCCACCTCGAACGTCAGCGACGGGATGCGATTGCCATAATCGGCCAGCGCCAGATCCTCGAACACCACATAGGCGATCCCCCGATGCGCCGGGGTCAGCCCCGCACCCTCCGCCGCCGCGATCAGCGGATCGACCGCCTGGTCCTCGCCGCCTAGATGGACGCGAAAGCCCGACACCTCCGTCTTGAAATCCCCCGCCGTCCCGCGCAGCAGATTGCCGTCTGCCCAGATCCGCCGCACCTGCCCGATCGCCCGCGCCGACAGTGCCACCGCGAAACTCGCCGAATAGGCATAGCTGGTCACGCTCGGCCGTCCCTTGCCGCCGCCGCTCTTGCTTTTCGTCTCCTTCAGGTCCGTGGCCCAGATCACCGTCCCCGCCACCCGCATCGTCCCGAACAGCCTGGGAACTTGCGTGCCATAGCTCGACGTCTGCACTTGCAGGTCGGCCAATCGCGCACCCTCGCGTCCCTTCGGCTTGAACAAGACCTGATTGTCGATGACATTGCCGATCACCGCGCCGATCGCAGCGCCGATCGGCCCGCCCAGCACGGTCCCCACCGCCGTCAGCACCACCGTCGCCATAAGTTTCTCCTTAAATGCACTATTATAAGGTCCACCAACCGATCACCGGCCAGGGCGACACCCCCGGCATCTCCACCACGCGCCCGATCCCCGCATGGGCGTGGATGAACCCCGCCCCCGTCCCGATCATCAGATGCAGCTGCAACGGCCCCGGCCGCACTAGCGCCAGATCGCCCGGTTGTCCGATCTCCACCGGACGCAATCCCGCCGCCAACAGCCATTGCTCCGCGCGCCCAAAGTCGCCGCTCCGGAGCCCATAAGCGCAATGCGCCTCTCGCCCCATCGCCAGCGCCGCCAGCCCGACGCAATCCAGCCCGGCAGCGCTACGCCCATGCAGCCGAAACGGCACGCCGACCAATGCCCGCGCGCGCCCGACCACCGCGCTCATGCGCCCGGATAACGGGTCAGCAAGTCCATGCCCGGCAGATAAGGCTCCCCGCGGAAATTGACCGCGTTGCCGAAACGCGCCGCACAGGTCGTCAATTGCCGGTCGCACCCTTGCGTCAACAACGCCAACGTCCCCGCCGTCACCGCAAAGGACGGCGCATCGGCCAGCATCACCCCGTCCGTACCATTGTCGATCACCGCCTGCGTCAGTCCGGCATTGGCCCCGCTCAACCAACGCAACGTCCCAAAGGCATAAACCCCCGCCACCAGCCCACCGATCGCCACATCCACATCATCTATAGCGCTCACCGTCACGATCTTGCGCCGCCCCGCCATATCGACCCGGCACGCCCCGTCGCCCAGCCGCGCCCGGCAATCGGGCGAGGTCGATGGCGCCACCGGCCCGCTCAGCACCGCCGCCGCGCCCAGCAGTTCGGCGGTAAACGCCCCGCCCTTGCGCGCTACCGCGCCGATTTCGCCCCGCGCCAGCATCAGCCACAACGCGCCCGGTTCCTCCCATTGCGTCAGCCGCAACTCCAGCGCCGCTCCGTCCCAGCGCCCGGCCATCAGGTCCGCCTCGCCGATCGCATCGCTCGACAGCGCGCCCGCCACGTCGCTATCCTCACCGTCCAGCCCGATCCCGCTGCGCACCGCCGACGGCGTCATCCCCGGCGCGGCGCGATAGGTCAGCCCGCCGATGTCCAAATCCCGATCATGGCTGGTCAGTCCAATCGTCACCCCGTCCCGTCGCTCGATCCGCCAGCAAAAGGCCAGCGTATTGAGCGGCGCGTCCAGCCTCTCCCCATCACTCATTATAACGCCGCTCATTCGCGTATCTCCAACAGCGGCACCGACGGCGCTTCGCCCGCGGCGAAGGTCGCGCGGTTGATGTCCAGCCGGTCCTCGGCAAAGCGCACCGGCACGTCGAACCGATACCCCGCGCTCAGCACCACGCCCGCGCCCGGCGCCACGTCGAACGCAATCATACCCAGCCCGGCATGGCTCCAACCCTCGGTCAATTCGACCCCGTCGGCCGCCACCCTTATGCTCCCCGCCACCGGCCGGGTGATGATCCGCGCCTGCGCCTCCTCGCCCACGCCATAATAGCGCATCAGCTGGAACGTCGCCCGCACCCCGTCGCCAATCCCCAGCCGCTGGTCGATCGGCGAAGGCGCGACGGCCGGCGCGCCGCTACGGTCATCATAAGGATCGGTGAAACGGAACCCGCGCGCCGCCCCCCTGCGCGCGCGAAAGAAAGCGATCAGCGTTGCAATGTCCGCTTCGGACCTTACCCCCGGCCCGGCGTCGAACGACAGCCGCGCATCCGCCCAGTCGCTGCTGCGGCGCTCATGGCCCGACGGGCTTTCCACGATCTGCGTCGAAAAAGCTGGCGACAGGCTTGCCTCCCGCCCAATCGCCAGCGGAAAGATAATATCGTCAAAGGCTTGCATATCATCCTCCCCATCGATGCTGAAGTAGGTAAACCCGTCGCGACACACTTGCGGCAGCGCCCAGACGAATGTCTGCGCCGTCCCACGCGCCACCGACGCCTGTGCCGCCGCGGCGATCCGCCGCCATTGCCCCGCTTGGCTCGGCAACAGCACGAAGCCCGAAAAATAATGCTGCTCTGCGATCGGATAGCCCAGCCGCGCCGTCGCCAGTTCCACGCCCCGCGCGGTCAGCCCCGGCCGCCCCTCGGTCACCCAATCATAATCCTCCAGTTGCAGCACGTCGAACGCCGGAGCGGCCCACCCCACCGGCATATTCGCCCGCTTGGCCTCCGGCGCGCGCGGGTCCAATATGGTCGGCAGATAGGCCAGCAAATGCGTCACCGCCCCCGGCGCGAGCGCCTTCACCGCCGCGCACAGCGCGGCCGTCGACGCCGCCAGCAAAGCCCCCGCCGCATCCAGCAACGCGCATTGCGCCCCGTCCAGAGCGCCCCGCACATCGGGGATCGACACCGGACTGCCACCCAACGCCGCCCGCGCCGCATCATCGTACAAACAGATACGGCCATCTGCGGGCATCACCCACCACCACGGCTCCCCGACCTGAAACAGGATCGGCAACCCCGCCTCCAACCCAATGGAAACAAAGGCCCCGGCCACCTGCTGCAGATAACCCATCGCCCCGCCATGCGCCGGCGACAGCAAAGTCGATGGCGGCACCCATCCGGTGAGCGCCGGATCGCCATTCTCCGCCCGCTGCTTCCAGTCGTTCCAGCAATGCGCGTCGAACAATTCATAGGATAGCGACCAGATGACGCCGAACCCCAATGCCTTCGCCCGCGCCGCAAAGTCCCGGTGCCAGGCCGCGCACGGCGCATTCAACACCCCGCCCGCTAGGCTGACGTAAAGGCCCTCGCCCACCCGTTCGAGCCGGAAATAATGGCTCATGCCCACATAATGGTTGACCGCCCCGCGATAGCCCAGCGCCTGGATCGCCGCGACGACACGCTCCGGCGTCTGGTTGAAACAATCGTCATAGCCGGTCGCCATCGACAGCCCATGTTCGGGCAGCATGACATCGCCGATCGTCAGCATCGATCCCGCCCCGTCACAGGCGATCGCGCTCAGTTCCGCCCATCCTTCGACCGCCGCGGCAAACGGCGTGTCGCCCTCGTCATAGCCGGGCGGCACCAGCGAAATGAACATCCGATCGACATCGCCCGCCCAGACCGGATCGTCATCCTCCGGCAGGTCGTAGCCACCAACCAGATCGGAAAAATCCAATGTGATGACAGCATCTTCCGGCCCACCACTGGCATAGTTCCACAACCGCACATACCAGGCGCGCGGATGGCCGTCCTGATCCCGCCCCTCGATCGTCAGCGTCGGCCCATGCGTCTCGTCCAGCCTCCGCACGCCGCCGCTGCGCCACCGGAACGACAGCACGCAATCCCGAAAATCCCGATCCGTGTCATAGGCCAGCAGAGGATGGCTCCACTGGTCCGCCGCTTCCCAGATCAGCCCGGCCAGATCGCCCGACCCGTAAAACACCGCATCCACGCGCAATGCGTCGGGCGCGCTCGTCACCACGCTCGCCATCATCGGCCGCGGAAAATTGACGGTCCAATGCGTAGCGGCAAAGCGCTTGATCCAGCGCGTCTCCTGCCCCCGCCGCGCATCCGCCAGCCAGTAATCGATCCTGCCCATCAGCCCAGCGCCCCCTTCACCGCCCGCGCCACCTGCCGCGCGCTGCGCGCCAGCAAGCGCGGCTCGCTCTCGCCGCCGCGCCCATTGACCGCTATGCTCACCCGCACGTCGCGCCCGCCGCTATTGCCGTTGGCCACCACCTGCCCGCTGCTCGTCGGCACGAACATTTCCGGCCCGCGCTCACCGACCATATAGGCGCGCCCCGGCGTCACCGGCCCGCCCGTCGCCCGCCCCGGCAGCCCCAGCGCGGACATCAGCAGCGACGCGCCCAGCCCCGCCAGCCCGCCGCCGCCACCGCCGCCTCCACTCCCCAGCACCGACCGCACGCTACTGGCCGCAATCTCGTCCAGCACGCTCACCGCAATTCGCCGCAAATCCTCGAACCCGAACTTGCCGGTCCGCACCGCGCGCATCAGCCCCTGTTCGATCCGCCGCCCGGCTCTGTCCGCGCCATCGCCCAGCGGCCCTTCCAGCCCCGCCCGCATCGCCTCGACATCGCGGCTCAACCCCTGCGTATCCGCCCGCACCCGCACCACCAGCGTCTCGATTTCCTCGTCCACCAGCGCCTCCTCATAAAAACAGACCTTCTCCCATGGGGGAGAAGGATACGAAGCCTTGCCCCGGCGAAGGCCGGGGTTAGGCGCAGTTGAAAGAGGGGGACTCCACGCCAGACCTTAATCCGGCATCGCGCCCATCAACCGCGCCAACTCGCCGCCATCCACGCCCTCCCCAGGCGCGTCATCCCCCCGCGCCGCGCGCAGCACCGCCGCCAGTTCCGCCGGGGTCGCGCGCCAAAACTCGTCCGGCCGCCAGCCCAGCAGCCATCCGGCCACCCCCGCCAGCCGCCCCGCGCTGTCCGCAAACCGCCTCACTTCCCCGCCAATATCTGCTGCAAAATCGCTTTCAGTACCGGCGTCACCTTCGCCAGCCCGACCGCGACCACCGCCTCGCCCAGCGCCTCGCGGCTCACCGCCTCGCGATCGACCAGGCAATGCCAGAACAAAGCCACCAGATCGGCCAGCGACAATTTCCCGTCCGCCGCCCGCTCCACCAGATCGAACAACGGCCCCAATTCCGCCTCCGCCGCCACCAGCGCGGCAAAACCCGGCCTGAGCGCCAGCACCTCCCCGCCCAGCGCGAGCGCCGCCTCGCCCCGCGCTTCGTTCGCCGCGCCGCTCATTCCGAAACCACCGCGCCGCTGCTTTCCAGGCTCAGCGCATAATTGCGCTCGCCATTATAATCGCCGGCATAGTCCAGCCGCGTGACCAGAAAGCGCCCGCGCATCCGCTCGCCGCTCTCGAAACTCAGTTCATAATCCTCGATCGTACCCGACAGCGCATGGTTGCGGATGCGCACCTCCGCCGCAGATCCCGTGAACAGCCCCGCCGCCGACACGCTGACCGACCGCACGCCCGCGCCCGACAACAATTCGCGCCAGCCGCCCGAATCCTTCGACGTGATATTCACCGCCTCGCCATTCACCGATAGTTGCGTGGTCCGCATCCCGGCCACCGTCGCATATGTTGCAGGCATGTTGCCGTCGCTCACTTTGAGCAGAAACGCACTTCCCTTTTCGACGCCCATGGCGCATCCTCCAGCCAAGCGATGCCGCGTCGAAAGCACCCCGCTTCCGCCCGGAAAATCGCGAAAAAATAACAGACTCGGATGGCGCTCGACCATCCGGTCGCAGCGTCTTGACGCCGCTATCGACGTTAAAACGCCGCTATGGAGAGGTTTCTATGATTGTTGCCGCCGCACTCATGATGATGCTGGCCACCGCCCCCTCAGCCGATCCCGTCGGCACCGGGCGCAAGGAATTTTCCAAATGCCTCAGCGCCCAGGTCCAGCCCGCGCTGGACAAGAAATTGCCGGTCGGCGATTTCCAGTCCGCAATGAAAAAAGCCTGCGCCGACAAGGAAGCCGCTTTCCGCGCCGCGATCGTGGCATCGGACAAGGCCGACAAAATGACCGACGCCGCCGCCAACAGCGACGCGGACGACCAGATCGCCGAATATGTCGACAAGATCACCAGCGAATATGAAGAAAGCAGCCAGCCAGGCTGAGCCGATTCCTCAATAGCCAACACAAAAATGCCCTCTCTCCCCTCGGGGAGAGATACGAAGGTTCGGCAGTTTGCTGCCTAGGGCCAATCGACATTCAGATGATGACGTGCCGAAAATGGTGGTTTTTCGTGACCCGGAGCGCAGCGTACTAAAAGTACGTGAGCACCGGAAGCACGGAAAATCGCCATTTGCAGGCCGTCAGAGCTGAATGTCGATTGGCCCTAGCCGAAGTTGAGAGGGGGCAGCCCTGCAACGCGTCCACCATCGCAAAAGCCTGTTCCCGCGCAGGCGGGAACCCACTTCCGCCCTCTAAATCATGTGCCGCCATTCGCTGAAGCGAAAGCCCCCCTCACCCCCGCACCAACCGCAACCGATAGTCGATCACCGCTCTCCACCCGGCGGCCGCGCCCGTGCCATCCCGCGCCACCCGCGACCGCACCAGTCGCGCCGTCACGATCCGCCACCCATCGCGCGCCTGCGCCTGGCCGATCGCCGGATCGATCCGCGCAATCATGCCGCCCAACCGTGCCGGCGTCTCGTCCGCGCTGCGCAGGCCGATGGTCAGCCGCACCTCGCGCCCCTCGACATCCTTGCCGCCCCAGTCTGCGCCGATACATTCGCCGACATGGCCATAGGGCGCGCTCGCCCGCCCCGGCTCGCCATCATACAGGCCGTTCAGCCCGTCCATCAGCGCCCCGTCCGCGCGCAAAGCGGCGATCACCGCCGCCCGCGCCGCCACTTCCGCACTCATATCCCATCCCTCCCGGCATCCCGCACCCTCAGATCGCGCCACCAGCGCCCCGCCAGCCCCGGCGCGGACGCCCGCACCGCGTCCCCCTCGACAACCGCCGCCACTCCGGCGGCCTCCAGCGCCGCGACGATCCGCGCCCGACGCCGCGCCGCCCGCGCTTCCACCAGCGCCGCCAGCTGCGCCCTCACGCCAGCCGCATCCGCCGGAACGGCCGCCATAGCGCGCTCACCACGGCGGGCGGCGCGCTTTCGCCGCCGCGCGCCACGAAATGCTCCGCCGCCAGCCGCACGATCCCCTGGCGCAGCGCTTCGGGCAGGCCATTCAATTCCGCCGCCAGCCCCGCCTGATAACGCACCGCCAACCGCCGCCCGTCGCCCGCGCGGGTCGACCGCACCCATCCGTCGCCCGCCGCATCGATATCGATCGCATAGGCGTCCACCGGCAACGGCTCCGCCACCCCATCGGCATCCACCGCCTCGACCGCCGTGATCGCCGCCACCGGCCGCGCCGACAGCCTCTGCCAGCCGCCGTCCCCCGCCACCGTCTCGCGCGCATCCCGCACGATCAGCCACTGGCCGATAAATTGCTCGCACAGCGCCGCCGCGCTGCGCAGCAATCCCGCCAACACGGCATCCTCCGCCCCCGTCTCGATCCGCAGATAGGCTTTCAGCTCCGCCAGCGACGCCGCCAACGCCCCGCTCTCGCTCTCTTCCACCATGGTCAGCGCTCCTCCACCCGCATCGTCACCGACCGCTCGTCCACCTGTCCATCGGACAGGGTGACACGGTTGGTCAGCCGATAGACGCGCCCCACCACGCCCCCGCTCAGCCGCGCGCTGCTGCGCTGCGCTTCAAAGGCTTGCGTTTCGACCAGCAGCCCGCCCGCTTCCTGCGGCGTCACCATCCACAGGCTGGCGACCAGGCTTTGCCCGGCCAGATAGGCGGACCAGTCGATCGCATGATCCACCCGCGCCTGCGGATCTTTCACATATAGGCTCATCGGACCTTGCTCCCCTTGTCCCGGTCGGGCCGCATCGCCCCGTCCCGCGCGGCGATCCGCGCCCCCTGCCCCGGCCGGATGCCCCAGCTCCACGGCCCCGCCGCCTCAACCCGCACCGCGCCCAGCGGGCGCGCGCCGATTGCTTCACCCGCCAGCATGGCCGCCTCCCGTTTCCAGGGCCGCCAGGCGCGCCGCCAGCGCCGCAATCGCGCGCCGCTGCCACAGCGCCTCCAGCGCGAAACATTCGTCGTAGCGCAGGCCCCAGCGATCCCCGGCGTCGCGCGCCGCCCGAACCAGCGTGCCGTCCTCCGCCCGCTCCTCCGGCTCCGCGTTCCAACTGTCGTGACACAACAGCCCCCATCGCACCGCCGCGCCGTCGCCCAGCCGCGCGTCGATCGCGTCGCGCACCTGCTGCGCCACCAGACCCAGATGCCAGCGCGCGGCTTCGCCCTTGTCCGCCACCGCCCCGACGAAGCGATAGCGCCGCCAGCCGACCGAGCCCCATGCGTCGATCAAGGCGTCCTCGACCGATCCGACATCGCATTTGGTCCGCGCATCCGACGTGTTGATCGTCCCGCTGCCCGCATAAATGGTGGACCAGCGGAAAGACGCGCTGCCCCAGCCGATCGCATTGTCGGTCAACGGTCGCCCCGCACTGGCGAACGTCGTTTCGACCGACGCGCCGATGGTGCAAACGGTCGCGCTGGTGGACAGGAAGGGCGTGACCGCCAGATTATTGTTGGGACCGACGGCGAATTTGCTGCCGTCGGCATTGCCGAAGTAAAGGGTGCCTGCCGTTGTCTGCGCGACATATACGCAATTGACCGCGCTGCCGGTGCGCACGGCTGTGATCAGCGTCGCGCTGGCGCCGCTGCTGGTGACGCTGCCGACCGTCATCGCGCCGGTCGCGCGCGACACGCTCATGACCGTGCCGAGCAGCGCGCCGCTATCATCCATGCGGCGCAGCGCGAAGTCGGACCCGGCATTGCCGCCGCTGTTCGCCGTCGCGGTGCGCTCGACCCGCCACATTTCCACGCCCGCCGTGTGCAGCGACAGGGTGGCGCTTTGGCCGCTTACTGCATTGATCGCCGCATTGGCCGAACCCGATGCGGGCGCGACGTTCAACGACGCCAGGCTGGCCGTCCCGCCGGTGATGGCGACCGCGCCCGCATGCTGGCCCGCCATCGTGCCCAACCCGCTAATGTCCGTGCTGGGGATCGTCGCGCTGGCGCTCAACGCCGCCGCGCCATTGCCCTTCACATAGCCGGTCAGGCTGGCCGCCCCGGTACCGCCGCGCGCCACCGGCAATTGCCCCGACCAGCCGACGGTGATCGACGCGGGGTTCAGCAGCGCACTCGCCGCGCCGCCGCCCAATGTCAGCGTGACATTGCTATCGTCCACCTTGCTGAGCGCGCTACCCGTGGGAAAGGTCGCCAGCGACCCGTCACCGCGCAGATATTGCGCGCTGGTTCCACCGGGCGCAAAGGCATGGCTGTGCGTCCCCGCCGCCACGCCGTTGGTCGATCCCAGCGTGATGCTCGCCGGCGTGCCCAGCGCCACGCTGCCCGCCGCCCCGATCGTTGCGAACGCCATGCCGCCGCCCGCCGCCACGCTGGTCACCGTCCCGCTCGCAGAAGAGGTGCCAGCGCCGATATAGGCCCGGAACGCCGCCCCGTCGCCCATCGTGAGCGCGCCCCGCCCGAACCCGCTCGTCGCCAGCGCCGCAATCGCGCTCAATGCGTCGCTCGCCGCCTGCTTGCCCGCCAGCGCCGCCTCCAGCCCGTCAATCTCGCCTGGCCCATGACCATGCTCGTTGACCTGCGCCACCCAAGCGGCATGCAGCGCCAGCCCGACATGTTTCTCGCCTACCGTGAAATCCACAGCGCCGCCGCCCGCCGAAGACGCCTGCGGCACGCGCACCAACCGGCCGGCGCCGTCGATTTCGCCAACCCCGGCCTCCCATTGCCCAGGATTGGTCACGCCCTGAATGACATAGGGAAAGGTCGCGCCAGGATTCAGCGCCGCGGCAAAGGTGCGAAACCCCGGCAACGGCCCGCCCAGCACCAGCGGTCCATCGCCGCCTGCATGGCACACCTCCCGCACCAGGTCCGCCATCTCCATGTCCGTGATCGCCACGCCCGCCCCCTCACAAAAAAAGGGGAAGCCCCGCGGCCTCCCCCCAAACCTTCTCCCCAAGGGGGGAGAAGGATACGAAGCCTTAGCCCGCAGGGCTTAGGCGCAGTTGGATGAGGGGGAACAACGCCCCCCACTCGTCAAGAAGCGGCGAACTTCATCAACTTGATCGCCTCGCTGTTCGCCACAGCCCCGCCGATCCGCTTCACCGCATAGAAATGCACGAACGGCTTGTTGCTGAACGGATCGCGCAAAATGCTCGTCTCGCTCCGTTCCGCGATCACATAGCCAGCCTGGAAATTGCCGAACGCGATCGACAGGCTGCCCGCAGCGATATCGGGCATGTCCTCCGCCTCGACCACCGGATAGCCCAGCAGCGTGGCAGGCTGACCACCGGTCAGCCCCGGTTGCCAGATGAACGCGCCGTCGGTCGTCTTCATCTTGCGGATCACCGCCAGCGTGGCGCTGTTCATGACGAAACTCGCCCCCTGGCGGTATGGCGCGCGAAGGCTCTGGACCAGGTCGATCAGCTTGTCCTGCGGGTTTGACGCGGCAAAGGCGCCCGCCGCGCCCGACGCCACATATTGCAGCGAACCGAACGCCCGCACGCTGTCCGCCTCGTTGGTCGTGGTGTAGGTCAAAAAGCCCTTGGGCTTGTTCGTCCCATTGCCGTTGACGAAGGCTGCGCCCTCCGCGACGGCAAACTCCCGCCCGATCTCGTTCGCCAGCCAGGCTTCGACATCGAACTGCGCATCGTCCAGCATCGCCTGGCTCGCGGCCGGATTGGCGTATAGCTCACCCGACGGCGGCGCGATCTCGTTGAAAACCGGCGTCCCCGTCTCGGCCCGCGCGCCCGTCTCGCTCGCCCAACCCGACACGATGCCGCCCGCCGTCACCAGCTTGCGATAGCCCGCGCTCCCGGTGCGCACCACATTGGCGATCGACCGAATCGGCGAAATCGCCTTCAGCGTCGCCCCGATCAGCTGATCGATCTCGCGCGGCACCGCATAGCCCCCCGCCGCGCCCGAAGCACCCGAAAAGCTCTTCAGCTCAACCCCCGCTTCATGCCCCTGCCGCAGATAGCGATCTACAAACGCCGCCCGCGCCGGATCGACCGACCCGCCTTTCACGCCATCCAGCGCCGGTCGCTGGGTGGCCAGCAAAGCCCCCTTCAGCGCCGCAATCTCCCCCTCCAACCCATCAATCCGCTCCCCCTGCACCACCGCATCGAACCGCGCTTCCAATGCGTCCGTCACCTGATCCGTCATGCCCGTCTCCACAAAAAAGGGCGGCCCAAACGGACCGCCCCGCAAAATCCTCGCCCCGTGGGGGGAGAGGATACGAAGCCTTCCCGGCCCAGCCGGTCAGGCGAAGTTGGAGAGGGGAGCCGCGCCCTTGCCGCCGCTCAACCCTTTGCCCATAAAGCCGTCATGTCCCTGACCCTCGCCACCGACGGCGCCCAGCATATCCCCGCCGCACTCGACGCTGAATCTTTGGCCACTCTCGAAGTCGCGCTTGCGCCCCAACCCACCGATCGCGCCGGACTACGCCTCGCCAACCTGCCCGCGCTCGCGTCCATGCTGAGCGCCAGCGGCCCGATCGGCCAACACGCCGCCGCTCATCTGGGTGCAGCCGCCCGTTCCGTCCGCGCGATCCTCTTCGACAAAAGCGCCACGACCAACTGGGCGCTCGGCTGGCATCAGGACCGCACGATCGCGGTGCGACAGAGGATCGAAACCCCCGGCTTTGGCCCCTGGACCGTCAAGTCCGGCATCCAGCATGTCGCCCCGCCGCAATCGTTGCTCGATCGCATGCTGACCCTGCGCCTCCATCTCGATCCGGTCGATGCGCACAATGCCCCGCTGCTGATCGCCCCCGGTTCGCACCGCCAAGGCCGGGTCGCCGAAAGCGACGTCGCCGCGCTGGTCGATGGCTGCGGCGCCCATGCCTGCCTAGCCGCACGGGGCGACATCTGGCTCTATGCCACCCCGATTCTCCACGCCTCCGAAACCGCGAGAGACCCCCGCCGCCGCCGCGTCCTCCAACTCGACTACAGCGCCGTTTCGCTGCCCGGCGGCCTGGAATGGCTGGGCGTCAAATGACCCTTCTCCCCTCGGGGGAGAAGGATGCAAAGCCTTGCCAGCTTGCTGGCTAGGCGCAGTTGGATGAGGGGGAAACGCTACCCCTCCACCGCCACCACCCGCGCCAGATCCTGCATGGGGTGCGTCACCAGACTCACCTCCACCAGCTCCAGCCCCAGCAACTCCCGCGGCCCCACCCCGCGCGCCTCGCGCACGCGGTATCCGAACGACAGCCCGTCCAGCGCCCCGGCCTTCAGCGCCGCCGCCGCCTCGCGCCCCGCCGCGGTCCGCTGCGACACACGCCCGATCACGCGCAGCCCGCGCGCATCTTCCCGCGCCGTCTCGACGACACCGATCACGCTGCCCGGCCCATGCTGCCACAGCAACGGCACGCCCGACGCATCGATCGCCCCGAACGCGCCTGCCCGCACCACATCCCCGCCCCGGTCCACCCGGTCGAAAATTGCCGCATAGCCGGCAAAGCGTATGTCGCTTTTCATTCCAATCTCCGTTCGTCCTGAGTAGTCCCTGAGCGAAGTCGAAGGGACGTATCGAGGGATCATCCGCACCGCTGCGTCGATACGATCACGAACGGACGGTGCTTCGGGGTCAATGCTATCCGCGCACCAATCCTACCAACCCCACCTTCACCGCAATCCCCAGCACCAGCAGCGCCATCACGATCCGCACCGCCCATCCGATCACCGCGCCGCGCGCCGCCTTCTTCGCGTCGCGCCAGGCGGACAGCAATTCGCGCAGCTCGCGCATGTCGCCCTCCGCGTGGCCGTCGGCCAGCCCCAACCGCTCCAGCGCCCGCCCCGCGCCCAACTCGCTCGCCTCCTCGATCAGCGCGCGGATCATCACCATGTCCGCCCCGCCCGGCACCCCTTCCGCCTGCGCCACCAGTCGCGCCAGCATGTCGCCATCCTGTTTCATCCATCCCGCCTTCCCATGGGGACCGCCCATGTCTATTGGGCGCGCATGCAACGCACGCCGCGCAAAATCCTGATCCTGCTCGTCCTGGTGGCCTTGGTCGCCATCGCCTGGCATTTCGGCCTGTTCCGCGCCGGCGACTGCCTGATCCAGGGGGGCCGCTGGAACAGCGATACCGGCTTCTGCCGCCTCGACAGCCTAGCCCGCCCTGCAGAGTAAAAGATTGTCACGCAGAGGCGCAGAGAACGCAGAGCAAAAAGAAAGCCGCCAAAGGCAGCCAATCTTTCTTCCTTCTTCCCGCCCTCCGCGCCTCTGCGCTAACCGATCCCCAACATCGCCCTCTTCTCCTCCGCCGAGAGGAAATCCGCCCCCGCCACCCGCTCCCAAAGGGCCGCCCGCTCATCCGACAATGCCGGCACCGCGTCCAAATCGGCCTCGATCCCTAGCCCCGGCCACCAATCGCCCAGCCCCTGGGCCAACGCCCCGCCTATCTTCGCCACCAGCGGCAGGATCGCCTGCCGCCACAACGCTTTGTTCGCCTCCCGATAATTGGCGTAGCTATTGTCGCCCGGCAGCCCCATCAGCATCGGCGGCACGCCGAAGGCCAAAGCGATCTCCCGCGCCGCCGCTGCTTTCAATCCCACAAAATCCATCTCCGCCGGCGTCAGGCTCATCGCTTTCCAGCTTAGCCCCCCCTCCAGCAACATCGGACGTCCCGCATTGGCCGCCCCCGCAAAGGCCACCTCCATCTCGCGTTTCACCCGCTCGAACTGCTCAGGCGACAGCACCGATCCGTCGCCCGGATCATAGACCATCGCCCCGCTCGGCCGCGCCGCATTGTCCAGCAGCGCCTTGTTCCACACACTCGCCGCATTATGGATCGCCACAGCCCCCGCCGCCGCGCCCACACAACCCAGCCCATAATGATCATCCAGCGGATGCAGCGCCTTGATGTGCAGCATATTGGTCCGCCCCGCGCCATCTTCGGGCGTCAGCCGCGTCACGCTCTCCCCCACCCGATACAGATAGGCCGCCGGCCAGCCGCGCGCATCGGCCTCCACGCTCACCCGTTCCGGCCGCAGCGCGAACAGTTCGGCCGGCATCCCGTCCATACCGGCCATCACCTGCACATAGGCATTGCCATGCAACAGCAGGTGGCAGGCCAGCGTCTCGACCAGCCCCTGCCCCGCCGACGCCCGCCCGACCAGCGCCAGCACGCGCGCGCCATCCTCGACACCGCGCACTTTCAATGCGCACGCGCCCGCCCCTTCCGACACCAGCCGCATCGCCCGCTGCGCGATCGGATTGCCCATCACCCCGGCACGCAACTGCGCCTCATAACTGGCGGGCCACTCCCCCAGCGCCACCGCGCCCGATCCCCAGGCCCGCGTCAGCACCGGCCGCGCATCCACCTGCCCAACCGCACCAAGTGCAGCTTTCGTCCCGAACCATTTCATGGATTTGTCCCCAAAACGAAAAAACCCTCTCCCCGCCGGGGGAGAGGATAGTGGAGGTTGGCGGCGTCAGCCGCCTACCGAAACTTGGAGAGGGGGGCGGGCGCCCCGTAAAGATTACCGATTCCGCGCCAGCACACGGTCACACACGCTGTTGGTGCCTTCGCTCTTGCCGATCACGCGCCCCGCCAGCGCACCCGCGCCAGCGCCCAGCAACGTCTCGCCCACACTGCCGCCCGCCAGCAATCCGACGCCCGCGCCGCCAGCCGCACCGATCACCGTGCCCTTGTCGCGCCCCTGCTTGCCCTTCAGCAAACAGTAGCGCACATCGTCGCGATCGCGCGGCGCAGCGCGCGCCACCCGCGCCCGGTCCTTGCTGTTCAGGCTCGCCGCCAGCACCGGCGATGCCGCCACCGACAGGCCGACAACCGCCGCCAAAATCCTGGCCATCTTCATCCCACTTACTCCATCCGATCATCCGATGGCACCAAAACGAACCGCCCCGATCGTCGGTTCCCCAGCGGTCGGGCCGCAGCCGCTTAGTCCACCCGCGACACGAAATCCGCCGTCGCCCGCCGCACCTTCTTCAAATTGACCAGCCAGTCGCCCTCATCCGCACGATAACCCAGCGGCATCATCACCACCGACCGCAGGCCACGCGCGCGCAAATCCAGGATCGCGTCCAGCGCATCGGGATCGAACCCCTCCATCGGCGTGGCATCCACCTCCTCGAACGCGGCGGCGGTCAGGGCGATGCCCAATCCGACATAGACCTGCCGCGCGGCATGTTCGAAATTGGTCTGCGCGTCGCGCTGCGGATAGCTGCCCAGCAACTGCTGCCGATAGGCTTCGAACCCCTCGTTACGGATGCCGCGCTCGTCATTGACCAGGTCGAACATATGGTTGATCCGGTCGGCGGTATAATTGTCCCACGCCGCAAACACCAACAGGTGCGAGGCGTCCACGACCTGCGCCTGGTCCCAGGCGATCGCCCTGATCTGCTCGCGGATCGCCTTGTTGGTGACGACGATCACCTCGAACGGCTGCAACCCGCTCGACGTCGGCGCCAACCGCACCGCTTCCAATATGCGCTCCACCTTGTCTTCCGGCACGGCCTTGTCCGGGTTCATCTTCTTGGTGGCGTAGCGCCAGTTCAGCCGGTCGATCAGCATAAAGCAAAGTCCTCATCAATAAAGCCGCGCCAGCCTAGGCCCGGCGCATGACGCCCTGATGTAGAGCCTCCCGCCCGAAAATAAAGGTATCACATCAAAACTGGTACGGTCATCCAGGCGGACGGGCGACGGCCGGCCAGCGGGCAGGGAGCGAAACCGGGGGTCCATCCGCCATCCCTTACATCTCCCGCACCCGCGCCTCACCCCTCTTCCCCAGCATCAACTCGCTCAGCGCCCACACCAGCGCGTCGGCCCGATCGGGCGATCGCCCCGGCCCGACATAGCCGCCCCCCGCGATCAACCCGCACATCTCGTCCTCCAGCGCCGGGAAAGCCCCGCGATGCATCACTCGCCCCGCCTCATAAAGCGCCGCCACCGGCTCGGCCCGCGCCGCCTTGCCCCGGCTCGCATGGACCAGCTTCACCGGCATCGCCGCCTCCGCCGCACGCAGCACGCTTTCCACCATCGCCCCGCCATTATTCGCCTCGGCCACCACTCGATCCGCATCATGGACCAAAGCCGCCGCCGCCACCGCCCGCGCCCAGCCTTCGGGCGACTGGCCCGCCACGCTGGCGTCAGCGATCACATAAGCGCGCCCGTCGCCGCCGACTCCCGCCACCACGATACCGCACGCGTCCCCGCCCGCCGACGCCGGCGGATCGACCGCCACCACGACCCGGCCGAGCGCGCCCGGCACATGCGCGACCCGGCACCGCTCGATCAGATCGCGGCTCCACAAGGCACCTTCCACCTCCTCGATCAGTTCGCCGTCCAGTTCCTGCCGCCCCAGCCGCGTGCCGCCATAGCTCGCCGCCATGGCCTCCACAAAACCATCGGCCAGATGCGCGACATTCTCCGCCGTCCGCCCCCGCGTAACCATAACGTCTGCGCCATCCCGCGCCACCAGCGCCCGCACCAGCGGCACCGGCCGCGGCGTGGTCGTCGCCAGCACTTGCGGCCGCGCACCCAGGCGCAATCCCATCATCAGATTATGCCAGGCCGCCTCGCCGCCCGCCCATTTGGCGATTTCGTCGGCCCAGCCATGGCTGAACTGCGGCCCGCGCAGCCCCTCCGGCTCGGCCGCGCCGAACAGGCTCGCCACCGCGCCATTGGGCCAGGTCAGCTTGCGCAGCGCGGGCGCATAGGCCGGCCGGTTCCACCAAGGCGCAACCGCCAGCAGGCCCGACGCTCCCTCTACCATCACGCTGCGCGCCTCGCCCAGCGTCGCGCCGACCAGCGCGATCCGCGCCTGCGGATCGGCCTCGGCAATCCCTCGCACCCATTCCGCCCCGGCCCGCGTCTTGCCAAAGCCGCGCCCCGCCATCATCAGCCAGATGCGCCAGTCGCCCGGCGGCGGTAATTGCGCCGGTCGCGCCAGATACAGCCATTCCCGCTCCAGCCGCTCGGCCGCCGCCCCGTCCAGCCGCTTCAATATCGCCGCCCTGGCCCGCCCATCGTCCTTCGCCAGAAAAACCTGATCCGAAACCTCCATCGCGCTCCCCTGCCAACCGCCCGTCCACAGACATGAAATCCGCAGACACAAAAAAGGCCGCCCGAAAGCGGCCTTCCCAAAAATCTCCGTGCGACCCTCTCTACTTGCGCGGCGCCATCCCGCCAAAGGTCACCAGACTCTCCGCCCCATCCTTGCCCACCGCCGCCACGCCGATGAAATGATCGTCCACGACGATATCCTTCAGCACCGTCTCGGTCGCGCCGGTCACCATCCGGCTCTCCGTCCAATCCTGCGCATCGGCTCGTCGCCAATAAACCTTATAGCCAACCGCCCCCGGCACCGCGTCCCAGAACACCCGCGTATCCATCGACAGAGCCCCGTCCAGCGACACGCTCGCAGGCGCCGTCGGCGCATCCGCCAACTGCCGCAAAGCCGCGACATTCAAAGCCGTCACCTTCGCGAGATAGGGAAAATCCATCCCCTCGACCGTGTCGCCATAGACCCGGCCATTCTCGGTCCGCAGATCCTGATGCTGCCGGTCGTAATTCTCGATCCCCACTGAAAAGCGCACCGCGGGAAAGCCCAAATCCAGGAAGGGCGAATGATCCCCACCCCGCCCGAACCGGTCGAAACGCCGCACCGCAAACACATCCAGCCCAATCTGCGGATTAGCCTCCGCAATCCCGTCGATCTTTTTCGCCAGCGCCCGCGAAGGCCCGTCATCCTCGCCGCCGATCGCCCGCCGCGTCGCACTCGCCTTGGCGTCGTCGCCCGCGCGCATCCCCTCGGAAAACACCCGCACCCGATCGGCAACAACATGCCCATTCTGACCGACCGTATTACCGACGATATCGTTGTTCAGCATCGCGCGCACCTGCCAGCCGCGCGCCTTGGCCGTCGCCGCCAGCAACTTGCCGCCCCACAGCCCCTGCTCCTCGCCCGACAGCAGCGCATAGACGATCGTCCCGTCGAACTTTTCGCCCGCCAGCACCCGCGCCGCCTCGATCACCAGCGCGCTGCCCGACGCATTGTCGTTGGCGCCCGGCGCATCGCTGGTCACGTTCATGACGTCGGTCACCCGGCTGTCGATATGCCCGGCGACGATCACGACCTGATTTGGATCACCGGTCCCCTTCTGGATCGCCAACACATCGACCACCTCGACCCCATCGGGCGCGCGCGGCCCGGTAAAGCGATCCGCGATCGTCTCGACGGTCAGACAGCCACCACAACCCTTGGCGATCTTCGCAAACTCCGCTGCCCCCCACCGCCGCGCCGCGCCAATGCCGCGCTTGGGATCGGTCGCCGACGATAAAGTATGGCGCGTGCCAAAGCTGACCAATGTCTCCACCGTCGCCTTCATCCGCACCGGATCGGGCGCGCGGCTCTGCGCAACGGTCTGGGCGGATGCCAGCATGGGAAATAGCGCGGCAGCGGTCAGGAGCATCATCTTTGTCATATGCTCTGATCTACCGCCTCTTACACATCTGTAAAGCGCGCCCCGAAATTCTCGCAACCGCAACGCACACCCTCTCCCTTGCGGGGAAGAGGGCTGCGAAGACTTGGCAGCGTGCTGCCTGGTCGAAGCCGGGAGCGAGGGGGAAGCCACCTATCGGATCGGCCATCCCTCCTGCGCCAAATCAATCCCTCCGACTGGTCACCTTCGCCGTGCCGTCGCGCAATATCTGGATCAGATGCGCGCTGCCATTGTCGCATTGCGCCTTCCATCCGCGCACACCAGGAGTGATCTCGGCCCGCTCCGATCCGGTCACGCTGGGGCAGGCCGCTCCGCTCGCGCGGATCGCCTTCTCGAACACGCCGTTGCGCAACTCGTCGTCCAGCTTCGACACCGCCGCCGTCGCGCCGGTTTCCGCCTCCTGAGCATTATCCGCCGCGACCCGGTCGCCGCCGTCATCGCCGCAAGCCGCCAGCGCCACGGCCAGCCCCAGAACCATCAACCGCCGCATCGCCATTCCTTCATCCGCATCATCCGCCGTCCCTCTGCGCCGACCCGTCCGGCAAATCAATCCATGCAAAAAGGCTCCCCCTGCATACAGGGAGAGCCTTGTCGTCATTCCATTGATCGGGGCCGATTACTCGCCCCCATTATCCTTGACGCCGACGGTCGGAACCTCGACCTGTTCCGTCTTGGTGCCGACCACGACTTCCTTGGAATCGACATCCACCTTGGGCAGGTCACCGCCCTTGACGCTGACTTCGGGCATGTCGCCGCCGCTTACGTCAGCCTTCCAGAAACCGGTGGCGAACAGCACGCCGACGATGGCCAGCGCGACGATCAGGATGATCGCGATCGTGCGACCGCCGCTGCTTTTCTTCACGACGACACGGTCGCCATAGGGATCATTGCGCACTTCAACCATGTTGCTCTCCTCCACAAACTATGCGCCATCGAACGGGTGCGGCAACGCTTTGTTCCGGCTGAGACACATTCGCAACGGAATGGCTGATCCAGGTTAGACGGATAATCCATCGCTTGGCGCGGCAAGGGGTGGGAGCCCGGCAGTGGGGACTGTTAGGCCGGGCTCCCTCTTCCATAACGGCGCAGCCGTCATCCTGTTGATTAGACATTGGTCTAATACAGACCTTTATTCCACCGCCGCCTATTCCACCGCCACCCGTCTTCGCCCGATCGCCCCCAGCACATCCTTCACCCGCGCGATCGCGTCCGGGCTGTCGGGCCGCCCCGCCTCGCCCTGCGCCACGCGGCGCTTGTCCACCCGGTCGCGGTGCAGCGTCAGCAGGCGCAGCGCCACGGTCAGGTTGCGCGTCCGCTTGATCTTGCGCCCCTTCACCGCGCCCTCGCCATCCAGCGTCAATTCCTCGACCTCGCTGCCGAACAGCACCTCGCGCATCAACAGCGCCTCAATCTCGGCATAGCCGACGTCCAGCGCCTCGTCCCAGGCACGGCCGAACCCGGCGTCGCTCTGCCGTCGGCGATAGGCGCTGGCCCGGCACATGCCCGCCTCCCGCGCCGCCTCGCTGGCGTTACATGTCTCGGCCAGCGTCTCCAGAAACCGCCGCTCTTTTACCTTGGTCCAGCCGTCCTTGCGCACCCGGCCCTTCTGCGCCCGCGCCGTCCCGCCCACGCGCTGCCGCCGCGCCACCAGTCCCGTCTGCTGCGGCATCTGCCGCTCCGGCCGCGCGCCCCTATCCGCCCCCATATCCGCTCCCTCGTCGCCCCGCTCCGCCCCCGCCACGCAAAAGGGGCCAGTCCATCGGACCAGCCCCTTCACCCTCGCCGCCTTGGCGACTCACATTTTTCCACTGTGCCAATCTCTGCCAGATCAGCGTGACGATGTCAATAATAATGTTCCAAATAGGTTATTTTTGCATCATCGCCTGAACCGTCGCCGCTTCCAGCGCCATCGCCGCCGCCACGCTCGGCCGCGCCTTGACCCGCTCCAGCCAGGCCGCGACCCTGGGCCAGCG
Organism: Sphingobium sp. Z007; assembly: GCF_900013425.1. Classification (GTDB taxonomy): domain Bacteria; phylum Pseudomonadota; class Alphaproteobacteria; order Sphingomonadales; family Sphingomonadaceae; genus Sphingobium. The sequence goes on along the minus strand of NZ_FBXK01000005.1, from coordinate 722,762 downwards.
ATCCGCCGTCAGCCCGTCGGAACAATAGCCCACATTGATGACCGGGCACGCCGCCGCCAGGTCCGCCAGGGTGAAGCGATCCGCCACCAGCCAGCCGCTTTCCGGCAGAACATCCTCCAGATAGTCATAGATAGCCGGCATTTCCTCCGCCTCGGCTGCGTCCGCCGCCGCCAGGTCCGGCTCACGCTTCAATGCTTTGGCGACCACACGGTTGAAGAATATCTTCTGCCCGATCGGCTGCACCACCGTATCGCCGAACTCCTCATACCATATCGTCCGCGCCCGCGCCTTCGGCTCAGCCGGGATCATCTCCTCGCCGGGATGCAAAGCATCCATATAGGTGATGATCGCGGTCGAATCGCACAGCAGGAAATCGCCATCTTCCAGTGCCGGTATCTTGCCGAAGGGCGATCCCTTCCTATAGCCTTCCGCGCCCCGGCCGAACCCCGCCGTCTGCACCTCGACCGCGATCCCCTTTTCCGCGGCGAACACGATCACCTTGCGCACAAAGGGCGACGGCCGCGCGCCATGAATGATCATATCGTCTCTCCTCCTGTCATCGGGTCGGTCGCGGCGATCATGCCAATTCAGTATCGAATTGCAACTTTTTCTTTTGCCGCCTGCGCCAGGAAAGGCGCGACCACGCTCATCACCCGCGCCACCGTCTCCGCCTTCTCGCCCACCGGCGCGACATAGTCGATCACATTCCGCGCCGCCGCCTCGCCAGCGCCAACCGCAATCGCCCAGGCGCTCAGATAATGCGCCGCCATGCATCCGCCCGCGGTCGCCACCGGCCCATGCGCCACGAACGGCGCGTCGATCACCCGCACCCCCGTTTCGATCACCCAGGGCTTGCTCGTCACATCGGTGCAAACGGGCAGGTCGCCAATCAGCCCCAGTTTCGCCGGGATCAGCGCGCCTGAACATTGCGCGCCGATGATCTGCCGGGCGGGGTCCAGCACGATCCGCGTCATCAGTTTCGCATCCGAAACGACTTCCCGCGTCCGCACTCCGCTGCCGATCAGAACGACATCGGCTTGCGAAGCAAATTCCAGCGGCTGCTGCACATCGACCCGCACTCCATTCATCGACGTGACGGACTGCCCCGGCCCGCAGATGTCCGCGCGCCAGCCCGGCACCCGATTGAGCAGCGCCAACGCCACGAAACTGTCCAGTTCGTTGAACCCGTCGAACGTCAAAACCGCAACCCGCATCGCGCGCCTCGCTATAAACCTTCGTCATTGCGAGCGCAGCGAAGCAATCCAACGGTGCTCCATGGATTGCTTCGCTGCGCGCGCAATGACGGCATCTATAGAGGCTGGCGCAATCCGCCGCGCGATCCGCTCCCGCGCAATTGGCACCGTTCAGAATTGCGGCCCGGCGACCCCCGGCGCGAGAGGCTTGGGCTGAGGTATCGAGCCAGACCCGGCGTCATATCCAGGCCCCGGCTCGGCCCCGGCGCTGTTCCCCGGCCCCGCCCCGCCAGGCGCCATAGTCCGCGTATAGTCGATCCGTATCCGCACCCAACTGCCCACCATCGGCTTGCCATTGACCCGCGGCGGCCGCACCAGGAACTGCCAGGCCGCCAGCCGCACCGCCTTGGCAAAGCCCGACCCCAGCGGCGCCTCGCCCAGCGTCTGGCAATTTTCGACATGATAATGATCGACCGTCTTGCACGCCACCAGACCATAGCCCCGCGGGGGCGCATTGGACGGCAGGTAGGTCGACAATTCCGCATGGGTCGGCCGCCGATACCATTCCGCCTCGAACAACTGCACCCCGCCCGGCCCTTCGCCCGGCCCGGCCACCGCCGCGCTGTCGCCCTTGCCCTGCCCCGCGCCCTGCCCGCCCTTGGGCAGGTTGCCGATATCGGCCGACGCCATCTGCTCGCGGCTGAGCGTCAGGAAGGGGAAGGGCGATGGCGGCTGCTCCGCGGGCTTCTCGACCGGGATCGGCGGGCGCACGACCGGATCGGCGTGCTTCTGCGGCGCGGCATTATTCTCTTCGCGCTTTTCCGCTTTCTCCGCCTTGGCCTGTTGCTGCTCGGTCTGCTTCCCCGTCTCGACGTCGAACGTCACCGGCAACCGGTCGTCCTGCTTGGGCGGCTCCATGTTCGGCGACAAAGTGAACAGCGCCAGCAGCATCAACAGGTTCAGCACCAGCGCGAACGCCATGCCGCCTGCGCGCTGCCGCACCTTGTCCCACGGAATCGCGGCAACCCGGAAAATATTATGCAATGTCAAACGCGCCGACCAAAAGGACTCTATGGGATAAGTCCATGCCCAGACGACGCCGGACAATCAACCCCGTCGGTCGAACGGCCGCAGGCCCTCACCCCATAATCAGCACACATCCTCTTCGCGCACCACCGGCCGGCTTTCCCGCGTCGCGCGCATCCGGCTCGTCTTGTCGTCCTCATCGCTGGTCAGCACGACATGATCGTCATGCACCTCCAGCAGCACGCCCGCGAAAGGAAACCCGTCCAGGCTGCCCGTCACCCGGTAACTGACCGGATCGCCAACCTTGAAGGTCGCGGGATCGGTGTTGAAGGTGAAGGGACAACCGCCCTCGCCCATGCCCTGCATATCGTCTCTCCTTTGCCGCCATAATATCCGCCCGCGCCGCCCGATCAACCGGCGCAATATGTCTGCCCAAGCCATTGCCGGATCGCTATGGGCAAGCCCATGGACATCCGCCTCGCCACCCCCGCCGACCTGCCCGCGCTCCATCGCGTGATAGAGCGCGCCTATCGCGGCGACTCCGCCCGCGCCGGCTGGACCTTCGAATCCGACCTGCTCAGCGGCCCGCGCACCAGCCTGGATACACTCGGCATGATCCTCGCCAGCCCTGCCGAACGGCTGGTCGTCGCGCTGGATGCCGGGGAAATGCCGATCGGCTGCGTCCAGATCACGGACAAGGGTGCCGGCATCGCCTATCTCGGCTTGCTCTGCATCGATCCGGCGCGCCAGGCCGGGGGCCTTGGCCGCCGCCTCATCGCCGCGGCGGAGGATCATGCCGCCCGCCTCTTTACCGCCAACCTCATGGAAATGACCGTGATCGACAGCCGCACCGAACTGATCGCCTGGTATCAACGCCGCGGCTATGCCCCGACCGGCGAGGTGCGCTCCTTCCCGATCCCGCTCGATCCGCCGCTGGCGATGGTGGTGCTGGCAAAAGCGCTGGCGACCCGAAACGATCTCGGCTAGGTCGCGGCCCATGCTTACCAGGCTCTACCAATGGACGTTGGCGAAGGCCGCGCACCGCCATGCCGAACGCTGGCTTTTCGCCGTCAGCTTCATGGAATCGAGTTTCTTTCCAATCCCGCCCCATCCGCTGCTCGGCCTTATGTGCCTTGCCAGGCCGGAACGCGCGCTGCGCTTCGGCTTCATCTGCACCCTGGCCTCGGTGCTGGGCGGCATGCTGGGCTACGCCATCGGCCATTTCCTCTATGAGGCACTCGGCCAGCAAATCCTGACCGCGCTCGGCCTCGCCGCCAAATTCCCGGTCGCGGCCTGCTATCTGCGCGATTACGGCGCGGAAATCATCCTCATCAAGGGCGCGACGCCCATCCCGTTCAAACTCATCACCATCACGGCGGGTTTCGTCGGCCTGTCGCTCTTCACCTTCCTGTGGGCCAGCATCGTCAGCCGCGCCTTCCAGTTCATGCTGGTCGGCTTCCTGTTCTGGAAATTCGGCCGCCCGATCAAGGCGTTCATCGAAAAATATCTCGCCTGGCTCTCCGCTCTCTTCCTGGTCCTGATCGTCGGCGGCTTCCTCGCCGCGTCGATGCTGACCGGCGGCGTGAAGAAGGATGACAAATGCAGCCACGCCACCATGGCGACCCTGAATGTGACGGGCGCCCGATAACGCCCATGCGCGCGCTGCTTGCCATGGTCGCCGCCCGTCCGAAACTGGCCGCGCTGCTCGCCGGCTTGCTGTCGGCCGCCGGCTTCGCGCCGCTTAACCTCTGGCCCGTCACCCTTGCCTGCCTGGCCGCGTTGATCGTCCTGATCGAACAGGCCCCCGACCGCCGCGCCGCCTTCACCCGCGGCTGGCTGTTCGGCGTCGGCCATTTCACCCTGGGCCTCAACTGGATCGCCCACGCCTTCACCTTCCAGGATTCGATGCCGCACTGGTTCGGCTATGGCGCGGTGATCCTGCTCTCGCTCTACCTTGCGGTCTTCCCCGGCTTCGCGACGCTAGGCGCATGGTGGCTGGATAGACAACTCCCCTCCCGTTTACGGGAGGGGCAGCGAGACTTGGCGGCTCTGCCGCCTAGTCGCAGCGGGGTGGGCACAAAGGCGACGTTCACTCTCCTCCTCGCCGCCACCTGGATCGCCACCGAATATTTGCGCGCGACCCTCTTCACCGGCTTCGCCTGGAACCCGCTGGGCGCAGTCCTCCTCCCAACCGGCCTTGGTATAGCCGCGACCCTCATCGGCACCTACGGCCTCGGCGCGCTCACCATCTTGGCCGCCGCCGCCATCCTCTTCATCGCGCGCCGCCAGTACCGCCCCGCCGCGATCCTCGCCGCCCCGCTTCTCGCCCTCGCTCTTTGGGGCCTCCTCTCCCTCGCCCCCATCACGCCCCCCGGCGCGCCCCGCATCCGCATCGTCCAGCCCAATATCGGCCAGGACGAGAAATACTCCGTCGAACTCGAACAGGCGCATTTCCGCACTCTCGCTGCCTTGTCCGGCACGCCGCGCCCCGCCCCGCGCCTGATCTTCTGGCCCGAAGCGGCCATCCCCGCCTATCTCGACATGGAACCCGACTGGCGCGCGCGCCTTGCGGGCCTGCTCGGCCCCGGCGACCTGCTGATGACCGGCGCGACCAAAGTCTATTTCAAGCCCGACCCGGACAGCCCGATCGGCGAATCCAAACTCGCCGGCGCGAACAACAGTCTGTTCATCGTCACCCCCGACGCCCGCCTGCTCACCCGCTATGACAAGGCGCATCTGGTCCCCTATGGCGAATATCTGCCCATGCGGTCCATCCTCCAGCCGATCGGCCTCTCGCGCCTCGTCCCCGGCGACGCGGATTTCTGGCCCGGCCCCGGCCCGCAAAGCCTGGCGCTCCCCGCCACGCTCGGCCGCCCGGACCTGAAAATGGGCGTGCAGATCTGCTACGAGATCATCTTCTCCGGCCACGTCATCGACGCGAAGAACCGCCCGGCCTTCCTTTTCAACCCCTCCAATGACGCCTGGTTCGGCAGCTGGGGGCCAGTCCAGCACTTGGCCCAGGCCCGCCTCCGCGCGATAGAGGAAGGCATCCCCATCATCCGTTCTACCCCCACCGGCGTCTCGGCGATCATCGACGCGCGCGGCCATGTCGTCCACGCGCTCGGCCTCGACCGCGCCGGGTTCCTCGACTCCGGCCTGCCCGCCGCGCTCCCGCCCACGCTCTTCGCGCGGCTCGGCAACTGGGCGTCCGGCCTGCTGATACTCATCCTGTTCGGCGCGGCTCTTGCCTTGCGCAAAGGCAAAAGCTAACAGGCACATAAAGTTTTCTTTATGTCCTTTCGTCCGCCCATGTCTTACGGGAGTCTTATGCGCAACCAATTCCTCTTCACCTCGGAATCCGTGTCCGAAGGCCATCCCGACAAGGTCGCCGACCAGATTTCCGACTCGATCGTCGATCTGTTCCTGTCGAAAGACCCCGAAGCCCGCATCGCCTGCGAAACCCTGACCACGACCCAGCTGGTCGTCCTGGCCGGCGAAATCCGCTGCAAAGGCGTCTATGAAGACGGCGCCTGGGCGCCCGGTGCCAAGGAAGAGATCGAGGCCACCGTCCGCGAAACGGTCAAGCGCATCGGGTACGAGCAGGACGGCTTCCACTGGCAGACCTTCCGCTTCGAAAACAACCTGCACGGCCAGTCCGCACACATCGCGCAGGGCGTCGATGAAAGCGGCAACAAGGATGAAGGCGCCGGCGATCAGGGCATCATGTTCGGCTATGCGTCGGACGAAACCCCCGATCTCATGCCCGCCACCCTCTATTACAGCCACAAGATCCTGGAACGCATGGCCGCCGACCGCCATGCCAAGGTCGTGCCCTTCCTGGAACCGGACGCCAAGAGCCAGGTGACGCTCGAATATATCGATGAAAAGCCGGTCCGCGCGACCGCGTTGGTCGTCTCCACCCAACACGCCGCAGGCATGGACAATGACGACAGCCGCGCGGAACTGCGCGCCTATGTCAAGGGCGTGATGGCCGATGTCCTGCCCGAAGGCTGGCTACCCGGCGACGAAGCCATCTACGTCAACCCGACCGGCCTGTTCGAAATCGGCGGCCCCGACGGCGACGCCGGCCTCACCGGGCGCAAGATCATCGTCGATACCTATGGCGGCGCCTCGCCCCATGGCGGCGGCGCGTTCAGCGGCAAAGACCCGACCAAGGTCGACCGCTCGGCCGCCTATGTCACCCGCTATCTGGCGAAGAACATCGTCGCCGCCGGCCTCGCCCGTCGCTGCACGATCCAGCTGAGCTACGCCATCGGCGTCGCCGAACCGCTTTCGCTCTATGTCGATCTGCACGGCACCGGCACGGTGGACGCCGCCGCGATCGAGGCGGTCCTGCCGACCCTCGTGCGCCTGACGCCCAAGGGCATCCGCACGCATCTCGGCCTCAACAAGCCGATTTACCAGAAGACCGCCGCCTACGGCCATTTCGGCCGCACCCCGGAAGGCGACTTCTTCCCGTGGGAAAAGACCGACCTGGTCGACGCCCTTAAAGCGGCGCTCGCCTAACCTCACCCCTCCCGTTTACGGGAGGGGCAGCGAGACTTGGTCCGGCATAGCCCGGCCTAGTCGCAGCGGGGTGGGCACGACCCCACCATCCAATCCCGAAAAGGGCGCCGCAGCACCACGCTCCGGCGCCCTTCTCACATCCCCGCGCCCTGTCCATAAAATGACGAAAAGTTCATTAGGAAAGCCTGCCCTCCCGGCGCATATCGCCCTTGTCGGGTTCGCCACCCCTGTCGGACCCGACACCCCTCCCCAAAGAGGCTCCCCATGACAAAGATGGTTGCCACCGCCCTCCTCGGTCTTGCTTTGATCGTCGGCCACGCGGCTCCCGCATTGGCCGCCCCCTGCAAGGACGCGAAGGGCAAGTTCGTCACATGCGCCCCCAAACCGCCCGTCAAAAAGCCGGTCTGCAAGGACGCCAAGGGCCGTTTCATCAAGTTCAGATGATCTGACGAATGATGGCGGCGGGCGGCTTTCAGCCATGCCCCGTCGAAACCGGCGACGCGCCTCCTCCGCGTTTGCCGCCAACCATTTTTCATTCTGCCCCCTCCCGCGACCCTGCCTGCACGGAAGGAATTCGGGAGGGGGCAGTTTTACGCGCCTGGCACCCTTCGTCGCGCAACAGCACATCGCCCAGGCCTCCCCGCTTGCCCTCTCCACCCCGTCCGGCTATCGGCGCGTCCCATGACAGCGCATAAATCCGGCGACCCCACGACCCTCAACCGCCTCTACGGCCGCCAGTCGGGGCATAAGCTGCGCCAGGGCCAGCAGGAACTGGTGGACACCCTCCTGCCCGCCATCGCCGTGCCGGAAGAGGGCGAGATCACCGCCGCAGGCCTCTTCGGTTATGATCGCCCGCTCCATTTCGAAATCGGTTTCGGCGGCGGCGAACATATGGCCCATCGCGCCGACATGCTCCCCGATCATGGCTTCATCGGCGCCGAACCCTTCTTGAACGGCGTCGTCACCGCGCTCGGCCATGTCCGCGACCAGGCGCTCGGCAATGTCCGCCTCCACATGGGCGACGCGCTCCAGGTCCTGTCTCGCATCCCCGACGGCGCGCTCAGCTTCGTCTACCTCCTCCACCCCGATCCCTGGCCCAAGGCGCGCCACGCCAAGCGCCGCATGATGAACCCCGGCCCGGTCGCGATGATCGCGCGCAAACTCAAGCCCGGTGGCGAGTTCCGCTTCGGCACCGACCATCCGGTCTATCTGCGCTGGGCGCTGATGGTGATGAACGGCCATCCCGATTTTGAATGGCTGGCCAGCGAGCCGAAGGATTTCCAGACCCGCCCCGGCGGCTGGCCCGAAACCCGCTATGAGGCCAAGGCCCGCCGTATCGGCCACGAAGTCTGGTATATGAAATTTCGCCGCCGATAGAGCCTAGTTCAGCGGATTCACGATTTATCGCATATCATCAATATATTGAAACGCCGGTTCGTGCTTATCCGGTGATTACTTTTCTCTGGCTGGGTCATAAGGTTTTTTGCTTTCTATCGCAGTGGAGGGCTCCATCTGGCGTCGAAAACAACCGAGAGAATGGTCGTTGACTATGCCGACCGCCTGCATCCACGCGTAGGTGATGGTCGGCCCGACGAACTTGAAGCCGCGCCGCTTCAATTCCTTGGAGACTGTCTCGGACAGGGGGGTGCTCGCAACCCAACTCGCGCCGTCACCCAGGATAGGCGCGCCTCCAGTGAAGGACCAGCAAAATGCCGAGAAGTCCTCACCACGATCCTGCATGTCGCAGTAGATTTGCGCGCCCTTGATCGTGGCTTCGATTTTGGCCCGCGCACGCACGATGCCTGGGTCCGCCATCAACCGCTCAATATCCCGCTCGTCAAAAGCGGCGACCCTGGCTGGATTGAAATCCGCGAAGGCGGCCCGAAAGGCATCACGTTTGCGTAGAATGATGATCCAGGCAAGCCCCGCCTGGAACCCCTCCAGCATGAGCATTTCCCACAGCATCCGTGGGTCTCGCTGTGGCACGCCCCATTCGGCATCATGATAGTTCCGCATTAGCAGGTCGTCTTGGGCCCAGCTACAGCGCTCGCGGGATGAAGTGTCAGGCATGCTTAGGCCTTTCTTTCAATCGTCGCCAACCCTTGCCGCCTAACCGTATCGGCAGTCCGCAACGACTTATCCATTGGCGAAAGAAGGCTGGCTCCCGGCGTCCGCCTTGGCACAAACGCCGAGAGGCCAGCCTCATACCGTGCTGATCGTGCCGCCGTCGATGACGAATTCAGCGCCGTGGATCGCAGCAGCGCGGTCTGCGGCGAGATAGGCGATAAGGTCGGCCACCTCTTCAGGTTCGGCTCCCCGCCCGATCGAGATTCCGCCCAAGGCATCCAGCACGGACTGACGCGCGTCTTCGATCGTGCCGCCATTGGCTGCCTGAAGCATTCCCAGAAAGTCTCCAGTGGCCCCCGTCATGATCCAGCCGGGCGAGACGGCGTTGACCCGCACGCCCTTGGGACCGAGTTCCTTCGAGAGCGACTTGCTGTAGGTCCTGAGCGCGGCCTTGGCAGCCGCATAGCCGGTCGTGGATTCGGGGAGCGGCAGCACGGACTGGATCGACGTAACGTGCACCACGACGCCCTGGCCCCGCTCCAGCATCTGCGGGATCAGCAGGCGATCGAGGCGGACCGTCGCCAGCAAGTTGAGGTTCAGCTCGGCAAGCCAGTGTTCGTCCGTCAAAGCTGCGAAGCCACCCGCTGGCGAAGCCGAGCCACCGACGACATGGGCGAGAATGTCGATGCCGCCCAGCCGCTCGATCGCCGCCCTGGCCAGCGCTTCGCCGCCCTCTGGTGTGGTCAGGTCCGCCTCCACATATTCGACGCCCTCGATGGTGTCCCTGATCGCCCGGGCGGCGGTGATGACTCGCGCTCCGCCGGCGAGGAATCGCTCGACCGTCGCACGGCCAAGACCCTTGGTGCCACCGCTGACGAGCACGCGCTTGCCGGCGAACTCGGTGGGATCTGCCTTGATGCTCATACCGTGGTCTCCAGCATCTTGATGGCGCCGTTCGCCAGTGTGAAGCGATAAGTGAAGCGGAGCGGGCTGCCTGGGAAGTCGCCATGAGCGGGGCCCTCGACGACGACGTCGCCGCCCTCGTCCCGAACCGTATCAGGCGTGAAGATCGCCTTTACCGGGATCACTTCTTCCTCGAACAGCTGGCGGATTGCCGCCTCTCCCGTGAAACGCTTGCCGTTGTCGATGAAGACAGCGTCGCGCAGGAAGGGCTTCAACATGCCGTCGATATCGAGGCGGGCGTTTGCTTCGATATAGCGGGCGATCGGCGTGGGTAGGTTCATTGACATGTTCGTCTCCTCGGCGGTGATGAGGCTTATGTAGCGATGGACTTTTCGCCTGATAATCGAGACAAACCGGCACGAGGTATTGCGGAGAACGGGATAATGAATCGCCATTCGCTGATCGAGTTAGAAGCAGTGCTGGCCATCGTTCGGTGCGGGTCTTTCCGCGCGGCGGCGCTCGACCTCGGCATGTCAACCACGGCCATCAGCAACGCCGTGGGCAAGCTAGAGCGGGATCTTGCCGTGCGGCTGTTCAATCGCACCACGCGCAGCGTCTCGCTCACCCATGCGGGGCGGATTTTCGTCGCACAGATCAAATCAGCGCTTGAAGACATCCAAAAGGCGATGAACACGGCGCGCTCCCAGCAGGAGACGCCGTCCGGCACTTTGCGCATCAATGCTTTCGCGACGGCGGCGCGCGAAATCATGGCGCCACTCGTGCTGACCTATCTGCAGCGCTATCCGCAGGTTCATATCGACCTTGTCACCGAAGGGCGGCTTGTCGATGTCGTCGCGGCGGGCTTCGATCTGGGCGTGCGCAGCGCGGATCTGGTGCCCAGCGATGCGATCGCCATATCGCTGGGTAAGATGCGCCGCATGGCCGTTGCCGCATCCCCCGCGTTTTTCGAAAATAGGGCTATCCCACAAGTGCCGCAGGAGCTGCTTACTTACCCCTGCATTTGCGGGCGGCTTCCCAATGGCGCATTGCTCCGATGGCGGTTCGAGAAGGACGGCGACGAGCTGCTGATCGACGTCGAGGGCCCGATCACGCTTGACGAGTCGTCGCTCGCGCGGATCGCGGTAACGAACGGCGTTGGTATCGGTTACTTCATGGAAGCCGACGTCCGCGAGGACATCGCAGCGGGTCGGCTCATCCGCATTCTCGAAGACTGGACACCGCCGCTTGTCCCGCTGTGCCTCTATTACTCCAATCGGCGCAATTCCTCTGCGGCCTTCCAAGCCTTTATCGCGCTCGCGCGCGACTTCGCCGCCGGGCGGCTCACATAGTCCTCAGCCTGCTGGTCCGCGTTCGGGCCGCGCTGCATGATCGCCCGGGCTCAAAGATGGCGTAATCTGCGTAAAAGCTGGCGCCTTCTGTCAATGTCGCGGATCCCGCGCTGACCTATCTTTCATACACAAGGAAGGACGTACTTCCTCGAACAAGGAAAGAAGGTGACACATGTTCGATCGCAACAAAAAATCCGCTCTCGTGACGGGTGCCTCATCCGGCATGGGCAAGGAAATCGCAAAGCGGCTGATTGCCGACGACTACCAGGTCTATGTGGCTGCCCGGCGTGTGGCCGAGATGGATGACCTGAAGGCGCTCGGGGCGTATCCGCTCCGCATGGACATCGCCAGCGAAGCCGATATCGTTGCCGCGGTCGATGTGATCCTGGCGCAAACCGGTGGCGTCGACGTGCTGGTCAACAATGCAGGCTTTGGTCTGTATGGGCCGATGGAGGAGATCGGTTTGGACGAGGCGCGCTACCAATTCGAAGTGAACGTCTTCGGCCCCGGTCGGCTGACGCAGCTGTTGCTGCCGGCGATGCGCGCGAAGAAGGCGGGCCGGATCATCAACATCACGTCGATGGGCGGCAAGATCTATACCCCGCTCGGCAGTTGGTATCACGCCACCAAGCATGCGCTGGAAGGATGGTCCGATTGCCTGCGAATCGAACTCGCCCCGCTGGGCATCGATGTGGTCGTGATCGAACCCGGCTTGATTGAAACCGGGTTTGGCGATGTGGTGGCGGATAGCCTGCTGAAGCGCTCCGGCACCGGGCCTTATGCTGGTCTGACCCGCGCCGTCGCGGCCGGAACCCGCGACACCTACGGAAAGGGACGCACCAGCCACCCGCGCGTGATCGCGAATGTCGTCGGCAAAGCCGTTGCCGCCGCCCGTCCGCGCACCCGCTACGTCCGGGGCAAGTTCGGCGCGCTGCTGATCGCGATGCGCACTTGGCTGGGCGACCGCATGTTCGATCGCATCATCCTCGGCCAATTGCCGAAGGGAGCCTGAGCGCCATGCGACCTGCTCCCGCCGACCGGTGCAAAGTGCCCCACGGACTGTGGAATGCGGTGGAGGCGATCGGCATCCCGCCCTCGGCGTTGCTGCGCCAGGCGCGGCTACCGGTCACGCTCCCCCAGACCGGGCAAGCGATTACGACCGCGCAGTATTTCGCGCTGATGCGGGCGCTGGAAGCGCTGTCGGGCGATCCTGCCGTCGGCCTGCACATTGTTCGTGGCGCTGACACGGCAGTCCATCCACCGTCCACGCTCGCCGCCTTTTATGCCCGCGATCTGCGCGACGGGCTTGATCGGCTGGCTCGGTTCAAGCGGCTCTGCACGCCGGAGATCCTGGAGGTCACCGAAGGCCTGCATGGGGGACTGCGCAGCAGCTCTGTCGGAATGACTTGGCTTCACGCCAGCGAGGCTGAGCCATCGGCGAGTGTGGATGCGACCTTTTCGACGCTGATGGAACTGGCGCGGCGGGGCACGGTCGCCGACGTGCGCCCCCTGCGCGTTGATCTCGCCCGGCCGGGGCTGCGAAGCGCCGTTCACGAAGCGTATTTCACCGCGCCGGTGCGGCTTGGCGCGCCGCGCAATCTCCTTGTGTTCGACGCCGCCGATCTCGATCGACCGTTTCCAGGTCACAACCCTGAATTGCTCGCCATGCTGACGCCGGCGCTGGGCAGCGAGCTTGAGGAGATGCAGGCGCGGTCGCTCAGCGAGCAGGTGGTCCTCGAACTCAAGCGCAGCCTGCCGAGCGGTCGACCGGACGTAAGCAAAGTCGCCCGTCGAATGGGCATGAGCGAGCGGACGTTGCAACGGCGCATCACCGACGAAGGGCACAGCTTTCGCGAGCTGCTGATCGAAGCCCGGCGGGAGCTCGGACACCGATTTCTCAGCGACGGCGCCATGGAGCTTGACGAGATCGCGTTTCTTCTTGGCTATCAGGATGCGACATCGTTTCACCGTGCCTTTCGCGAATGGGAAGGCGTTACGCCGGCACGTTGGCGGGAACTGCGTGCCGGTGAGGCCACCTTGACGGCGCACTGATCTTGACACCAGAGCAGACCAAAAGTGCGGATTTGGCGTTCGACTTCCTCGGTAACCAGCGCGCTGGATCACTTGGGGTCGGCGAGCGGTACGAGCTTTCGTAGGTGATGCGAACGATCAGACAGGTTATTGCCATTGCTACTTTTGAATGCGGGCGTCAGCAGGAGGACACTGACGCCCTGTTCGTTCACGCAGCAGGGTTGGCAGGTTCGGCCGGGAAATCGGTCGAAACCGAGACTTCGCGCCATTTGCCAAGAATAGCTGCATCGGAGGCATGCTTGGCTTCGATCGCCACTACCGTGTCGCTTCCGAGCGGCAGCCGCACAGGTGGATTAGGGGTGTCGGCAAAATCGATCAGCACCTGCGCAAGCCGTACGGGGTCGCCGGGCTGGTTGTGGTTGAGCCCGGTCGCGACGTTGCGGACGCGGCCAGCGGTCGCGGCATAGTCCTCGATGATCGTCGGGCTGACGCTGAGCGATGTCGCATCAAGGAAGTCCGTACGGAAATACCCAGGCTCGACCACCGTGACATGGATGCCGAGCGGTTCGAGTTCTGCCTGAAGCGCTTCGGAGAGGCCTTCGACCGCGAACTTGGTTGACGAATAGACCCCGAACCCAGCCGCGCCTCGATAGCCGCCGATCGACGAGATATTGAGGATGCGGCCGGACCTGACTTTGCGCATATGCGGCAGCACCGATCGGGTGACGTTGAGCAAACCAAATACATTGGTGCGATAAACCGCCTCGACTTCCGCAGCACTGGCTTCCTCGACTGCGCCCATCAGGCCGAACCCGGCATTGTTGAGCAGCACGTCGATCCCGCCGAATTTTGCAATTGCGACATCAGCGGCCGCGCGGGCCTGGACTTCATCTGTCACGTCGAGAGCAACTGCCAGAAGGTTAGGATGCTCGCCAAAGCGATCGATGATCTGTTGCGGATTGCGGGCAGTGGCCACGACAGCATCGCCCTGCTGCAGTGCGAGTTGGGTGACGAGCGCGCCAAAGCCACGCGATGCGCCAGTGATGAACCAGGTCTTCATGAGTGTAATCCTTTCGCTGTTCGCCGATGACGGTGCGTCCACTCGGCTTGAGCCTTGGAGATACTGCGCACCGATTGGTGGGATAACCCGACGAATATTCCGATCCATGCTGAGCTTGGTTCATCAGTTTGGACGTCAGGCGCATAGAAGGGCCGCGCGGACTAGCCGCACGGCCCTTCGTTGTTGACGGATTGGGTGTTGGATGAGCTACCTGCGTTTCAGCCGTGCGGGTCGATCGCGATGGCGAAGGTAAGTTCCATCTCCTTGGCGAGAAGGTCTGGGAACCGCGCCATCATCGCCTTGGTATAAGGCCGCTCGAAATGGGCATCGAGATCCTCGCGGCTGCGCCAGGTTTCGTACAGAATCCAGACATTGGCATCGTTGAGGTCGCGGTGGAGGACGTAGGCGATCGCGCCTTCCTCCTTCAGCGTCGGGGCGATGAGCTGGCACAGGCCATCGCCCAGTTCTTCTGATGCATACGGCTTGGCGGTGAGACGGGCGATAAGGGTCAATTGCGTGGTCATCGGAAATCCTCTGGTGGGGTCGCTTGCTCAGGCGGCCGGATAGACCGCCTCCCAAGCGGCATTGGGATCAGTGGCGAGGGCCCAGAAGACGTCGGCGGCGCCGCGCGCTTCTTTGGAGCCGGGTCCGACCAGCGTCGCGACAGTCGCGACGCGGATGCGGATACCCTGTTGGTCAAGCGGACCGTTCAACCGCTGCACCATGTTACGCAGCGCGGCCTTGCCGGCGCCGAGCACGGCCCATTCGGCGCTCGGATGAATGGCGAGGCCACCGCCGGTCACCAGGATCGTGCCGCCGCGTGTCCCGAACAGCTCGGTTGCCGCGCGGATGGTGTTGAAGCCGGCGGTCACGTCGATCGCCAGATCGCCCGCGATCTCCGCATCGGTCATCGAGAACAGGTCCTGGTTGCGCACGACGCCGGCGTTGAAGTGCACAATGGTAAGACCGCCCGTCAGCGCCTCCGCCTGGGCGACCGCTGCACGCAGCGCGTCGGGATCGGTGGCGTCGGCCGGAACCGCATGCGCAGAGATACCGTACTCGCTGAGTTCCGCGGTCAGCGCAGCCAGTCGCTCTGCGCTGCGGCCGGTGAGGACGATCTGCCAGCCTTCTCGGCCAAACCTGCGGGCAACCGCCTGGCCGATGCCGGGGCCTGCGCCGATAATCATGATGGACTTGGACATGAGGAGATTCCTTGCGTGAAGAGGAGCTTGCCGCCCCTCGCACGAGGGACGGCTGCTCAGCTTTTGGGGGAGATCAGGCGAGCACCTCGGCCAGCTCGATCAGGTTGCCGAAGGGGTCGCAGAAGAATGCGAGCTTGCGGCTGATTGCGGGGAGCACGAACGGCTCGGTGACGATGGTCACGCCGCGCTCGCGCAGCTTCTCCACCGTCGCATCGACGCTGTCGACCTTGAGGCAGAAATGGTGGTAGCCAGCGTATTTCAGACTATCGCCAAGGTCGGTGTAGGGCCGTACATCCTGCGGCTGCGGATTGCCGCCACCCAGTATCTCGACATAGAAATGATCGTCGGTTGCGGGTGCCACATAGGCGAGCTGCTCGTCGGCATAGTTCCACTTGGCGACGACCCGGAAGCCAAGAATGCCAACATAGAAGTCGAGCGCCGTTTGAAGATCAGGTGTGCGCACCGCGACATGGTGACCGCGCATATCGGCAAAAGGCGATGCGCTGTTGGGCGCAGGGGGGATGAAGTCGGCCATGATGATTGTCCTTTCGTGTGTTGGAGGTGCTGAGGGTGCGTCGGGGGATCACTCGGTGGGCGTGACGCGCGCCCAAAGATCGTTGAAGGCGATGGCATCGAAGAAGGCATTGGCCTCGACCACGCGGCCGGCCTTCATGCGAAAGAACCAAGCGTAGGTGTTGGTGTAAGGCTTGCCGTCCTTCGCATTGCCGGTGGCATCGAACAGGATGACGACGCGGTCGGCTTCGGCCGTGATGCCGCGGACGTTGGGCTTGATGGCGACCGACATCCGGGCATTGAACGGCCGGATGACGTCGCGGAGGAAATCCTCCTTGGTCGGGTAGCGCTTCGACGCGACGCTATTGCCCTCGATCGTCCAGTTGGCGTCGTCGGCGAGCAGTTCGAACGGGTTGCCGGTTCCGGCCTTCCAGGCGTCGAACTTGGCTTCCACGGCCGCCTTGTTCTGGCTTGCGGTCTGCGCCTCGGCGCGGGGGGCAAGGGCGAGAATGGCGACGCTGGCGGCGGCGAAGCCAAGCGTGAAGCGCGCGGCAAAGGGCAACCAGAAACGAGGCTTGCTGGTCATAGTTTTTCTCCGGTGATGGCGGGAGCGGCGGCCCCTGTATGTCAGGGCGCGACCGCCGCTCCTGGTGTTGCGGCTTAGATTTCAGCGTCCCAGGCTGCGGCCTGCGCTTCCTTCAACATGTCCTCGACCGCCTTGGGGCTGACGTTGCGGACCTTGCCGGTATCGGCCGGGACAATGGCGATCATCCGGTCGATCATCTCCCGTGCATCCATATGACCCATCGGCGAGGCAAGGAGCGCGTCGAACGTCGCGCGCAGTTCGGCCGGCTTGGTGAAATTCTTCTCCGCATCGAGCCAGCGGAACGCGGTGTCCGCCATCGTCTCGTTATAGCCGGTATAATAGGCGCCGGGGTTGATCGTCTGCACCTTGATCCCGAAAGGCGCGACTTCCTGGGCGATGGCTTCGGCGATCGACTCCAGCGCATGCTTGGTCGAAACATAGGTGCCCCAGCCGGCCGGCGTGAACAGCCCGCCCATTGACGAGGTGAACACGATCTTCTTGCCGCTGTTGCCCTTTGCGCCGCCCTCAGCGACCCAGCGCTTGATGAATGCCTGCGTCAGTTCCAGCGGCTTAAACACGTTGATTTCGTAGTTCTTGCGGACGAGATCGAGAGGGATTTCGCTCACCGGGCCGCTTTCGCCATAGCCGGCGTTGTTCCACAGCACATCGACATCAAAAGTCTGGATGAACGCCATGTCATAAGGATCGGTCAGGTCGAGCTTCTCGACACGGATATTGTCGAGGCCGCGGCTGGCAACCTTCTCCCGCAGCGCGGCGACCTGCGGCGAGATCTGCGCGGTAGCGATGATGGTGTGGCCAGCCTGCGCCATGCCGATGGCTGCGGCCTCGGCAAAGCCGGAACCTGCGCCGGTGATGAGGATGGTCTTGGTCATTGGTAATTCCTTCCGTTTTAGTGAGCGTTGGTTGCGAGATGAAATGTTCAGCCGATGAGCGCGGCGACTGCGGCTTCGGCGATTTCGATATCCTGGGAAGGAGCGCCGCCGGACACGCCGACCGCGCCGATCACGGTGCCGTCAGGCGCGATGATCGGCAGGCCGCCGGGAAAAGGCATCAGGCCGCCATTGCTGGCTTCGAGATTGGCGGCCGGGGCGCCGGGCTTGCAGTAATCCCACACCGCCTCGCTGCTGATCTGGAACAGCGCCGAAGTGCGGGCCTTGCCGATCGAGACATCGATCGACCCAAGCACCGCGCCGTCCATGCGGACGAAGGCCTTGAGGTGCGCTGCGGCGTCGAGCACCGCGACGTTGGCAGCAATGCCAAGATCGCGGGCGCGGGCGGTGCCAGTGGCGATCATCACATTCGCCTGTGTCATCGTGAGGGTCATCGTCTTGCTCCTGTTTTGCCGCGTTCCCGCTGACAGGAGCTTTTTGCGCTGGTTTCGTTCGCAGGATTAGACGATGAGTTTTCCTGTAAGTGCTGAGTGAGGATCATCAATGCGCGCGACCGACCTTTCCGAGCTTGCCGCCTTCGATGCCGTCGCGCGCCATCGTAGCTTTCGCCGCGCCAGCGAAGAACGGGGGGTGACGGCATCGGCCATCAGCCATGCCGTTTCGAACCTGGAGGCGCGGGTCGGTATCCGCTTGCTCAACCGCACGACGCGCAGCGTGTCGCTGACCGACGCGGGGGCGATGCTGCTCTCCCATCTTTCGCCGGCCTTTGGTGACATCGGCTCGGCACTCGATGCGCTCAACCAGTTTCGCGATACGCCCTTTGGCAAAGTGCGGATCAATGCGCCCAACTCGATAGCGCCGTTCGTGCTGGGACCGATGATCGGACCGCTGATCGCCGCCAATCCGAATCTCGAACTGGAAATTGTCGCGACCGATCGGCTGGTCGACATTGTCGAAGAAGGCTTCGACGCCGGCATCCGGCTTGGCGAGAGCCTGCGCGACGGTATGACGGCGGTGAAGATCAAGCCGCGACTAAAATTCGCCGTAGTCGGATCGCTTGGCTATTTTGAGGGGCGCTCGGTGCCCAGGACGCCAGCCGACCTGTCGGAACACGTCTGCATTCGCAACATGTACCCCAGCGGGGTGGGCTATCCTTGGTCGTTCGGTCGCAACGGGGAGGAGATCGACGTTGAGGTGAACGGCCCGGTGGCGCTGCACGATCACGAACTGATGATTGAAACCGCGCTCGCTGGCGTCGCGCTGGCCTATGTCTGGGAGGACAGGGCACGGCCCTATGTTGAGAGCGGACGGCTGGTGTCCTGTCTCCACGATTGGATCGTGCCCGAGGACTGGCTCTACCTCTACTATCCGACGCGCCGATACATCTCGGCTGGCCTGCGCGCCGTCATAGACTCTCTTAAGGCTGCGAGCAGTTGATTAAACGCGAGTGAGGGGGAGCCGATTACAGCAGTGTTCCTGCATCGGCGGTGGAAGGCCATGTTGATCGCTTGCCGTCGTTTGCAGTTCGAGAACGAGCGATGGTCTCCGCCATAAGGGCCGCATAATGGATCGGAAAATCGGCGAGTTTGGTGATTACTCGGTGATTACTTTCCTACAATTCTACCGCCGACAGTGCATTTTTTACCTTTCTATATCAAAGATATAGTTAGGCATTGAGCATATGGCCTGGTACTTCCGCTACCGCCGCAGCTGAACCCGCTACGGCTAGCCCGGATCAAACAAGCCCATCGGCGCGCCATATTCATCGGGCCAGGCCAGATAGTAGACGTCGGTCGGCCCGACGACAAAGTCCCGCACGATCCACCGCCCGTCCTTCTGCTCCAGCAAGGCATAGATGTCCGGCCCATCGAATATGCCCGCCGCGACCCGTTCGGCATGATGCGTCTTGCGAAAATCGATCGCCCCGCCCGCCGGTGTTTGCGGCACGACATGGGCGAACGCCCACCTGTCCTGCCGCCGCAGCCGGTGCACCACGAACTTGACCTTCTGCATGAGGTCGCGCTCGATCGAAGGGCGCAGCGCATCGAGCAGCACCCGTCGCTGCGGATCGGCGACGCCGATATCGCTCGCCCCGGCCAGCGCGGCCATCACCATCATCGTCGCGATCATCCGCCCCTCCCGTCAAAGCAGGCGCGATAGCCCAACCATACGCCGCTGGACATGAAAAAGGCCGCGCAAGGGCCCCCACCCCACGCGGCCTCTTCCAATGCGAACGAGCGCGGCTCAGTTCGCCTTGGAAAGATCCACCTTTTCCACCCATTCGGGGTAGAAGGTCGGCTCGCGGTTGGACCAGCCTACCGCCGTTGCCGCCGCTTCGCTGATCGACTGGAGCAACGCGCGCCGCTTTTCGGGATGCAGATGCGGCAGGCTGGCCGCCGCGCAGAAAGCGCCCGGCAACCAGGGCCGCGCCCCCGCGCCCAGCAGGCGCTCATAGAGGAAGCGGTAGGAGGAAAAGCTGCCCAGCCGGTCCTGGCCGAGGTCAAAGGCGGACACCGTCACCAGCGGCGCCATGAACGGCTCCACCTGTTCCAGGCCGCTATCGTCGGGCACGCGCGCTTTGATATCGTCCAGCCGCCCATAAATACGGGCCTGTGCCCGGATGGAGGCTTCCTCCACCATGTCGCGGGACCATAGCTTCATCGCGTCGCGGCGATGCAGCCCGATATCCAGCGATCTGCGAATATAGCGTTGCGTGGAGGATGAGAAGCTCGCGAACTCTCGCAGTTCCGCCAGGGTTACAGCCCCATCCGCCGGTCTTGCACTCGTACCCATGTCATGCCCTCCGACTTGAAGTCGTAGGATGGAACATGCGCCCTCTATGGTTACTGAAGGCTTAAGGGCCTGTTCCACCGCCATTCACAAGGGACCAGATTTCTTTTTGCAGCGCAACATGTAAATCTCATGACTGCGGCGAATGGAATTTTCGGCAGGCATCTCAAGGACCAAACACACCGCCCACAGCGCCAGCCTCAGCCGCCCAATGCCGTGCGCATCGTTATGCCAATGGTGCGCGGATCGCTCGGCGCCCACGATCAAACCGCTATTGTCGGCCTGCACCGTCAGACTCTGCATATAGTCCTTGTCGAAGATGTTCCGCGCGAACACCGCCACTTCCCAGCGGCCCGTGCGATAACCGATGCTGCCATTGACCAGCGTATAGCCCCTGATGGCGGTATAGGCCGATCCGGTCGCGTCGCCAAAAATCCTGGTCCGCGTCACCGTATCGGCGCGCAGCACCACCTCGCCGGCTTCAACGTCGGCGCGACCCGCACATGCACCTGCGCGCAACAGTTATTCTTGAAATTGGACCAGTCGCCGATGAGCCGCAGCGAAACATCATCGGATGACGCAAACAGCAATTGCCCGCGGATCGCGTCATTATGGATATTATTCTGATCCTCGTCCCGCGCGCTATTGCGGATATATCCATCCTGCCGCGTCACCGATCCCGACAGGCGGAACGCCAGCACATCGCCCGCGATCGGCCCCGTTACTGCCGCCTTGGCCTTTAGAAAATCGCGGCTGCCATAGGACAATTCCGCCTCCCCACCCCAATCGAAGCCCGGCTTTTTCGACAGGATGTTGATCGCGCCGGCCGTCCTGTTCTTGCGCCACGCCAAATGTCCAGGCGGCCGATCCCATCAGGGCCGCCGCTACTATCTTCATCCCTGTCGCCACCCCCTAATCCCCCATCATGCGCGGGATCGATAACCGGGCTGCAAAGGATTCGCTATATACAATCAAATATAACGATGAAAATGCGCAGCAGGCGTCTCACTCGCTGTCGCTTTGATCGTGTCAGGCCACCGCTGGCTGCGCTTCCATCAGCCAGACAAACGCCTCTTCCGCATCGGTGAAGATGCGCAGATAGGATTGCGTCATCTCGCGCCGCACCTGCAATTTGGCGATGGCGCTTGGCGTCACGATGGCGATGCGCGACGCCCGCGGAAACAGTCCTTCGCCCAGATGTTCGCGAAACGCCGCCACAGCATCCTGCGGCTGCACCAAGCTGCGGCGCATATCCATGCGCAACCGATAGCCCGGCGAAAAGCCCTCGGCTACGAAACGCCTCTTCACGTCCCGTGCATAGGCGGCGACACTCTCGCCGCTGAACAGGCCATGCCAGCTGATGTCGAGCAGGTTGATATCGTGGCGAAAATATATGTCGTACATGAGTGAAACCTCCACGGCCCTCATGCCCGATCCGCCTTACCGAAATATTAGTCTGCTGCCTGGGCTGCCAAAGGCTCGGCACGCAATAGCCGCTCCAGCACCGGCCACGCGCCGTCGCCCGCCGCCACAGCCGCCCGCTGCAAAACCCGGTAGTCGCGCAGCACGCCGCCCCCATTGCGGTCAGCCGCGCGCCCTCGCTCGACGTCGCGACCAGCGGCTCCGCCCAGCAGCGGTTCATCACATCGACCAGCAGCCAGCAGCGACGATAACTCATGCACAGCTTGCGTCCGGCGGCCGAAATCGACCCCTCGCCCGCAATCGCGTCTAACAGGTCGGCCTTGCCTGGCCCCATGGCGATCTGGTCGCCGCAATAAATCTGGATCTTGACTTTCAGCATCGCCCCATCGTCCTGCCACAAGAGGGCAGGATGGCCAATGCCGGCGACAGGATCAGGCGCGCGCTTCAGGCTCCGGTGCGCCGCTCCAGCACCGCGCCGATCATGGAACGCCATACACCGACATCGCCCGCCTGCGCCATCTGGGCATCGGGCTCGCGCAATGTGTGCAGGATGGCATAGGCGTCATCGACATGGTCGGGCCAGGCGGCATCCACCGCGCCGGCCGCATGAGGATCGATGCCACCGCCATTCTGGCTCAACTGGCGACCGGCCAGGACGCGGGCGATACGTTCGATGGCGGGGGTGGTGGATGTTGGCATGGACGGCAAACTCCTCTCTTGCGGGTGGCGGCGGTTTCGCTCTGCCGCCGCCACAATAGCATGTTCGTTCCGGCGGAGCTACGCGTCCTTGCCGTCCTTATAGCCTGACGACGGCACCGGGTCGCCATGGTCGCCCGGCTTGGTGGTCGATGGCGGATCGGATGCATCCATCGAATCCTTCAGGCTCTCGTCGCGCTTCTCGTCATGATGCAGCACATGATCCTGCCCGTCGCTCTCGCGGTCGTCGCCCGCTTCCTCGCGGCTGTTGGGACGCATATCGGTCTTGTTGTCCGTCATTGTGTCTCTCCTGTATCTGACAGGTTCAACGGACGGCGCGGCGGCGCGGTTCCCCCCTGCCTCGCCCCGTCCGCTTCGACCAACATCGCCGCCCGTTCGACCAGCAACGACGCGGCCTACAGACTTTTCCCACGCCACGGCGTAGGACAGATGGCATGACTGATCTTCCCGAAGACGGCGATCGCGGCGTAGCGCCGTCGATCGCGCTCTATTCCATTCTGGGTTTCTGGTTCTTCTACGCCATACTCGTGACCCTGCGCGCCGCCGTGATGGGCTTTGAATCGCAGGGCGAACTGAGCGTCCGCCGCGCTGTCGTCACCGTCATCGGCATCGTCGTCACCTGGATACTCTATCTGGTGCTGCGCCGCTTCGACGCCAAGCCTTTGAGCGTCCGTGTCGTCGCCGCCTTCTCCCTCGCCGCCCCCTTCGCGCTCGCCATGGCGTCGGCCAATTTCTACATGTTCAACGTCTATGATCCGGTGAACATCTTTGCCGACGGCGACCGTGGCAAATATGCCAGTGAAGAGGCGTTCGCGCTGATCCAGATCGTGGAGGACGCGATCAGCCGCTACTTCTTCCTAGCCGCCTGGGCCGGCCTTTATCTGGCCCTCTCCTACGCCAGCGAAGCGCATCGCACCGAACGCCGCGCCGCCCGGCTGGAACGCGCCGCCCAGCAGGCCGAACTGCGATCCCTGCGCTATCAGGTGAACCCGCATTTCCTGTTCAATACATTGAACTCCCTCTCCACCCTGGTCATGCGCAACCGCCCGGACGAAGCGGAACAGATGATCATGTCGCTTTCCAACTTCTACCGCACCAGCCTGACCGGCGACCCGCTGGAGGAAGTGCCGCTGGAGGAAGAAGTCCATCTCCAGAAACTCTATCTGGATATCGAATCGGTCCGCTTCCCCGATCGCTTGAAGACGGTGGTGGACATTCCGCCCGCGCTGATGAACGCCTGCGTCCCTGGCCTCATCCTCCAGCCGCTGGTTGAAAACGCGATCAAATATGGCGTCTCGCGCACCTCCAGCCCAGTCGAGATCCGCATCACAGCGCGGGAGGATGGCGACCTGCTGCACATCGCCGTCACCGACGATGGCGACAATCCGCCGGGCCGGTCGGACAGCGGCAGCGGCATCGGCCTTGCCAATGTGCGTGATCGGCTAACGGCGCGCTTTGGGGATCAGGGCCAGATCGTCTATGGTCCGCGCGAGGGGAAGGGCTTTTCCGTTCTCCTTACCTTGCCCATCATCCGCCGGGGTTGCTGACGCCCATGTCCATCCGCACCATGATCGTCGATGACGAACCGCTCGCCGTCGAACGCCTCCAGATGCTCTGCGCCCGCGAACCGCGCATCGCCCTGGTCGGCACCGCCACCGACGGCGAAGCGGCGCTGCGCCTGATCGAAGGGCTGAAACCCGACCTCGTCATGCTCGACATCGCCATGCCGCTGCTCGACGGCATCGGCGTCGCCCGCGCGGTCGGCCGCATGGGCATCCGCCCCGCGGTGATCTTCGTGACCGCCTTCGAAGGGTTCGCGGTGGAAGCGTTCGATCTCGCCGCAGTCGACTATCTGCTCAAACCCGTCGCCCATGATCGCCTGACCCGCGCGGTCGACCGGGTGGAAGTCGCGCTGCGCCACCAGTCCCCCGACGCCGCGCCCGCCATCTCCAGCACCGCGCAGCCCGAATGGGCCGAGGAATTCTGGGTGCCGCACCGCTCCGAACTGATCCGCATCGCCACCGACCAGATCGACCGGATCGAGGCGGAACGCGACTATATGCGCCTGCATGTCGGCGGCCACAGCTATCTGCTGCACCAGACCATCAGCAGCCTGGAGGAACGACTCGACCCCCAGCAGTTCGTTCGCCTGCACCGCAGCCATATCGTCCGCCGCGACCATATCGCCCGGCTGCGCCACGACGGCAGCGGCGTCTGGTTCGCGGCGCTGGCCGACGGCGGCGAAATTCGCATCGGCCGGACGTTCCTGGCGAACGCACGGGCGATGACGGGGCGGTAAAACAACTTATATCAAACCAGATCCGTTCGTCCTGAGTAGCCATTGAGCGAAGTCGAAATGGCGTATCGAAGGATGCGGCACTGCGCATGATGCTTCGATACGGGTGTCAAGTTACGACAACCTACAAAGCCTGCCCGGCCGCCCATCCACTGGCCCAGGCCCATTGGAAATTATACCCCCCCAGCCATCCAGTGACATCCACCGCCTCGCCGATCGCATACAGCCCCGGCACCTTGGCCGCCTCCATCGTCCGCGAAGACAGACCGGCCGTCGCGATGCCGCCCACCGTCACCTCCGCCTTGGCATAGCCCTCAGTCCCCGACGGCGCGAACGGCCAGTCGCTTAAGCGCGCGCCCACCTGCCGCAGCGCCTTGTCGGACAGATTGCCCATCTCCCCCTGCACCCCGATCCGCTCCAGCAGCGTATCGGCCAGCCGTTCGGTCAGCGCTTGCGCAACCACCTTGCGCAGCATCACCCGCGGCCGGTCGCGCTTTTCCGCCAGCAGCCAGTCCGCCGCCTTGTCCGGCAGGAAATCCACCTGGATCGGCGTGCGATGCTGCCAATAGGAGGATATCTGCAACATCGCCGGCCCAGACAGCCCGCGATGCGTGAACAGCGCCGCCTCGCGGAAGCGCGTCTTGTTCCAGCGCACTTCGACATCGGCCGACACCCCCGCCAGCGACTGGAACAGCGCCTCTTCCGGCCCCAGGGTGAAGGGCACCAATGCCGGGCGCGGCTGCACGATGCTGAGGCCAAAATGCCGCGCCACATCATAGGCGAAGCCGGTCGCGCCCATCTTCGGGATCGACGGCCCGCCGGTCGCCAGCACCAGAGCAGGCGCGCGATACACCGTCCCACCGATCGTCACCCGATACAGGCCATCGCCATGGTCGACATCCGCGATCGGCTGCCCCAATGCCAGCGTCACGCCGCCCTTGGCACATTCCTCCTCCAGCATCGCGACGATCTGCTTGGCCGATCGGTCACAGAATAACTGGCCCAGCGTCTTCTCATGCCAGGCGATGCCGTAGCGATCGACAAGCCGGATAAAGTCGGACGCCGTATATCGCCCCAGCGCCGACTTGGCGAAATGCGGATTGGCCGACAGGTAGCGGTCGGCGGCGATATGGATATTGGTGAAATTGCACCGCCCGCCGCCGGAAATCAGGATCTTCTTGCCCACCGCATCGGCATGGTCGATCAGCAGCACCCGCTTGCCCCGCTGCCCCGCCGTCGCCGCGCACATCATCCCCGCCGCGCCCGCGCCCAGCACGATCGCGTCATAGTCCGCCATCACCGCCCTCGCTTTAAGCGAACGATCGCCTCGTCCAGCGTCTGGAGAAAGCGCGACCGGTCATTCTTGCCGAAGGGCGGCGGCCCGCCAATCTGATCGCCGCCTGCCCGCAAATCCGCCATGATCGCCCGCGTCGCGATCGCCGCGCCGATCGAACTGTGCGTGAAGGGCTTCCCGTTGGGCGAGATGACCGTCGCCCCCGCCTTCAAGCAACGATCGGCCAACAAGATGTCCGCGGTGATGCACACCGAACCGGCATCGGCCCGCTCGGCGATCCAGTCGTCCGCCGCATCAAATCCGTCGCTCACCACCACCCGGTCGAGCAGCGGATGGGCGGGAATACGGATCGGACTGTTGCTCACGATCGTCACGGGGACTTCATGCCGCCAGGCGACCTTGTAGATCTCCTCCTTCACGGGGCAGGCATCGGCATCGACCAATATCTTCATGGCTCTGGGCGATAGGCTGCCGGATGCAATGAAACCAGTCTATTTCGGTGCCAGAGTATGGCCCCACCATCATATCCGTTCGGGCTGAGCCTGTCGAAGCCCCGTCCTTCTTTTGAAGTAAAGCCCTTCGACAAGCGCAGGGCGAACGGCGTGACATGATCGGATTGAGAGCGGGTTGAGCTTATTTCGCCTCCCGCCATTCCCCGCCTTCACCCCGCGCCGCTCCTGTCCTACATGGGTCGGCATGAACGCCCCTTCCAACGCCCCCCTGTATAACAAGGACATATTGCGGCTCGCCGCCGGCATCCCGCACCACCAGCGGCTGCCGGACGCGCAAGCCAGCGTCGAAAAACGCTCCCCCACCTGCGGATCGCGCATCACCGCCGACGTGCGGATGGCCGACGGCCGCCTCGCCGACATGGGTCTGGACGTAAAGGCCTGCGCATTGGGCCAGGCATCCGCCGCCCTGATGGCGGGCCATGCCATCGGTCTCACCGCCGACGAACTGGCCGACGCCCGCGACAAACTGGCGGCCTATCTGGCGGGCGAGAGTGACGATCTCGACTTTTGGCCCGGCCTCGCCGTCCTCGCCCCGGCGCGCGGCTATCCGGCCCGCCACGCCTCGATCCGCCTCGGCTTCGAAGCGATCGCCGAAGCCGCCAGACAAGCCGACGCCTGATGTCCGTATCCGCATCGTCCGTTCCCCCGGTGCCCGTCAGCGCCACCGACATTCTCCTGTCCGAAGGCGTCATCCTGCTCGGTGCCGCCGTGCTCTTTGTCATGCTCTTCCGCCGCTTCGGCCTCGGTGCGGTACTTGGCTATCTCGTCGCGGGCGCGCTGGTCGGTCCGCAGGGGCTGGGCCTCGTCGGCGGCGGCGAATCGAAGCTTGCCATCGCCGAAATCGGCATCGTCCTGCTGCTGTTCCTCGTCGGCCTCGAACTCCACCCCGCCCGCCTCTGGCGCCTGAAACGCGACATTTTCGCGCTCGGCTTGGCGCAAGTGGTGCTGTGCGGCTGCATCCTCACTGCCATCATCTTCTATTCGACCGGCTTTAGCTGGGGCGCGGCGATCGCGCTCGGCCTGCCGCTCGCTTTGTCCTCCACCGCGCAGGTGCTGCCGGGCCTCAAGTCCAGCGGCCGTATCAACTCGCCCTTTGGTGAGAAGGTCTTCTCGATCCTGCTGTTCCAGGATCTCTCGATCGTCCCGCTTATCACCATCGTCGCCGCCCTCTCCCGCAACCCCGCCGATGCCGGCGGCCCGCCAGGCTGGATGATGGCGGGCTACACGCTTGCCGCCATCGCCGGTCTGGTCCTCGCCGGCCGCTTCATCCTGCGTCCGCTGCTGGGGCTGGTCGGCCGCATGGGCGAGCGCGAGATGTTCGTCGTCGTCGGCCTCTTCACCGTGCTCGCCGCCGCCGCGCTGATGCACAGCCTGCACCTCTCGACCGCGCTGGGCGCTTTCGTCGCGGGCGTCATGCTCGCCGATTCGCCCTACCGGCATGAAATCGAATCTGACGTCGAGCCCTTCCGCTCGATCCTGCTCGGCCTCTTCTTCCTGGCCGTCGGCATGGTGCTGGACCTGCGCGCCGTCGCTGCCAACCCGCTGTTCGTCCTTTCCATGGCCGCCATCCTGGTCGCGACCAAGGCGGCGATCATCGCCGGCCTGGCGCGCCTGTTCGGCATGGAATGGCGCCCGGCGCTTGGCGCGGGCCTGCTGCTCAGCCAGGGCGGCGAATTTGGCTTCGTCCTCTTCACCCAGGCGCAGAACGCCCTGCTGATCGCGCCGCAAGCCGCCAGCCTGTTCGCCGCCATCGTCACCTTCTCCATGGCGACGACGCCCTTCCTGATGCTGTTCGCCCGCCGCTTCGAATTTGCCAAGCCCAAGGATCATGACCTGCCCGGCCCGGAGGATGCGCCGCGCGGCTCCGCCATCATCGTTGGCTATGGCCGCTTCGGTCAAACCGTGGCGCAGATGCTGATGGGCCACGGCTTCGGTGTGACCCTGATCGACAAAAAGCCTGCGCAGATCGAGGTGTCGAGCCGCTTCGACATGAAGGTCTATTATGGCGACGGCACCCGCATGGACCTGCTGCACCGCGCCGGCGCGGACGAAGCGCGCCTCATCGCCTTCTGCATCGATGACCCCTCGCTCGATTCGCGCGCACTCCAACCGATCGCGCAGGCCTTCCCCCAGGCCGCCCTGATGGTCCGCGCCTTCGACCGGCGGCAAGTGCTGGAACTGCAGGATATGGACCTCGCCGGCATCGTCCGCGAAGTCTATGAATCGGCGATCTGCATGGGCGTGCAGGCGATGCAGTCGCTCGGCGTGCCGGAGGAGGAGGTCGCGGAAGTCGAACGCCAATATCGCCAAAACGATGCCGAACGCATGGCGCTCCAGACCGAACATGGCACGCTGCTCGCGGCCAAGGACTTGATGTATCGCCCCGGCAAGTCCATGCGACTCCTCAGCAGAGGGGATGGAGAAAAGGCATGATCGCGATACTGGCCTGCCTGTCGGCGGCGCTGGCGATCGGGGCCGGCGCGTTCGGCGCGCATGGCGTCACCGATCCCAAGGCCGCGGAATGGCTGCGCACCGGCGGTGTCTATCAGCTGATGCACGCGGTCGCCGCGATCGCCATCACCGGCGTAGCCCGCGGTGCGGCGGCGCTGATGCTCATCGGCGCGGCGATCTTCGCCCTCACCCTCTACACGATGGCGCTGGGTGGACCCAAATGGCTGGGCGCTATCACGCCGATCGGCGGTGTTCTGATGATCGTGGGCTGGCTCTGGGCCGCACGGTCCTTTGGCCAGCGTTGATGCACCGCCCTTGCCCCCGGTGCCGTGCAAGCCTAGATTGACCGGCATGGCCGACCATCACCACCATCACGAACCGACCGGCACGAAGCTCGCCGACGCCGCGCGCCTGACGCTGGAGGCGCAGGAAGAACAATGGACGCCGATGCGCGCCGCCATTTTCGATGCCCTCGCGGCTGAGGAACGGCCGGCATCGGCCTATGACATCGCCGATACCGTGTCCAAGACGCGCGGCAAGCGCGTCGCCCCCAACAGCGTCTATCGCATCCTAGACCTGTTCGTGACGAACAACATCGCGATGCGGGTGGAAAGCGCCAACGCCTATATCGCCAACGCCCATCCCGGCTGCCACCATGACTGCATCTTCCTGGTCTGCCGCAACTGCAAGCAGGCCACCCATGTGGATGACGACAAGGTGACTGGCGACGTGCGCGCCGTGGCCGCCCACGAAGGCTTTCATGCCGAACGGCCGGTGATCGAGATATTGGGCACCTGTGCGAAATGCGCCACGTAAAGAGCGCCGTTGTGCTTGCCCAAGGCACGGCCTAGCCGCTACACGAGTCTATGTCTTTGATGAATGACCGCCCGGAAACCCCGCTCCTCGACCAGGTCGTCTGGCCGTCGGACCTGCGCGTGCTTAAGCCCGACCAGCTGCGCCAGCTGGCCGACGAACTGCGCCAGGAAGTGATTTCCGCCGTCGGCGTGACCGGCGGTCATCTGGGGTCGGGCCTGGGCGTGGTCGAACTCACGACCGCGATCCATTATGTGTTCGATACCCCCCAGGACAAGCTGGTGTGGGATGTCGGCCATCAATGCTATCCCCACAAGATATTGACCGGCCGGCGCGACCGCATCCGCACGCTGCGCATGGGCGGCGGCCTGTCCGGCTTCACCAAGCGCGCCGAAAGCGAATTCGACCCCTTCGGCGCGGCGCACAGCTCCACATCGATCAGTGCCGCTTTGGGCTTCGCCGTCGCCAACAAGATGCAGGATCGCCCTGGCAAGGGCATCGCCGTGATCGGCGACGGCGCGATGTCGGCGGGCATGGCCTATGAAGCGATGAACAACGCGCGCGCGGCAGGCAACCGCCTGGTGGTGATCCTCAACGACAATGACATGTCGATCGCGCCCCCAGTCGGCGGCCTCTCCGCCTATCTCGCCCGGCTGGTCACCAGCCGCGAATTTCTGGGCCTGCGCGATCTGGCCAAGAAGCTGGCGCGCAAGCTTCCCCGCCCGCTCCACAACGCCGCGCGCAAGACGGACGAATTCGCTCGCGGCATGGCGATGGGCGGCACCCTGTTCGAGGAACTGGGCTTTTACTATGTCGGTCCGGTCGACGGCCATAATCTCGAACAGCTGATCCCGGTGCTGGAAAATGTCCGCGATGCAGCCGAAGGCCCTTGCCTCGTCCATGTCGTCACGCAGAAGGGCAAGGGCTATGGCCCGGCCGAGGCGGCGGCGGACAAATATCATGGCGTCCAGAAATTCGACATCATCACCGGCGCGCAGGCCAAGGCCCCACCGGGACCGCCCAGCTACACCAATGTCTTCGCCCAGGCGCTGATCGCCGAAGCGCAGCGCGATCCCAAGATATGCGCCATCACCGCAGCGATGCCGTCCGGCACTGGCCTCGACAAATTCGAACTCGCCTTCCCCGCCCGCACCTTTGACGTCGGCATCGCCGAACAACATGCCGTCACTTTCGCCGCGGGCCTCGCGGCCGAAGGGATGCGTCCCTTCTGCGCCATCTATTCGACCTTCCTGCAACGCGCCTATGATCAGGTCGTGCATGACGTCGCGATCCAGAATTTGCCCGTGCGCTTCGCCATCGACCGCGCCGGCCTGGTCGGCGCCGACGGATCGACCCATGCGGGCAGTTTCGACGTCACCTATCTCGCCACCCTGCCCAACATGGTGGTGATGGCCGCCGCAGACGAAGCCGAACTGGTCCACATGGTCCACACCTGCGCGATGCATGACAGCGGCCCGATCGCGCTGCGCTATCCGCGCGGCAACGGCACCGGCGTCGCCATGCCCGAAATCCCCGAACGGCTGGCAATCGGCAAGGGCCGCATCGTGCGCGAAGGGCGTCAGGTTGCCATCCTCTCGCTCGGCACCCGCCTGGAAGAAGCGCTCAAGGCCGCCGAAGCGCTGGAGGCCAAGGGTCTCTCCACCACCGTCGCCGACCTGCGCTTCGCCAAGCCGCTGGACGAAGCGCTGATCCGCAAGCTGCTGACCACCCACGAAGTCGCCGTGACGATCGAGGAAGGCGCGATCGGTGGCCTGGGCGCGCATGTCCTAACGCTGGCGAGCGACCTGGGGCTGATCGACAATGGCCTGAAACTACGCACGCTGCGCCTGCCCGATATCTTCCAGGACCAGGACAAGCCGGAAAAACAATATGCCGACGCCCGTCTGGACGCCGACGCGATCGTGGATACGGTCCTGACCGCCCTGCGCCACAACAGCGTAGGCACAGAGGCGCGGGCCTGAGTGAGAACAGGAACCAAACTCACTCCGCAAACGTAATGGTTGAACCGTGCCGTCACAACGCTGAACGGCACTACCATTAGGGGCGGAGGCAAGGGTTGGCGGTGGATGATCAGGCTGGATGGCAGGCGCGTCGTAACCACTTGTCTGTCCTTTTCGCGTTAATCCTATGCGCCGCATGTCAGCAAAAGCCCGCCGACATCGCGCCGCCCCGCGCCACCGATCCTGTCCCGGCACCCCGTGAGAAGTCTCTCATCGCAGTGCCCGTCGATGCGGATGCCGATGCGCTGCGCGAGGCGATCGAACAAGCCGTGCCGCGCACCCTATGGACCATCAACCGGCGCGAACCGCGCTGTGTCGCGCCGCAAAAGGTCAAGATATTCGGCGGCGAGCTAAAGGTGACGCCGCCGATCGGCTGCACCATCGTCGGCACCGTCAACCGCGGTCCGGTCAGCCTGCGCGGCGAGGGGCGGGAGATCATCGCCGACCTGCCCATCCATGCCAGCATCAGCGCGCGCGATGTGGGCGGCGTGCTGAAAGGCGAAACCGCCACCGGATCGGCCATGGTGCAGGCGCGCATCACCATCGACTTGGCCCGCGACTGGACACCTAAGGGGACGGTGCGGCTCCATTATGACTGGACTACGCCGCCCGGCATCGATTTCCTGGGTCAGCGTATCCGCTTTACCGACGAAGCCGATGCAAAACTGCGTCCCATCGTCGCCCGGCTGGAGCGGGATTTGCCGCGCGAACTCAGCCGGATGAACCTGCGCGCCGAAGCGGAAAAGCTATGGCGGCAGGCCTTCGCCACGCTGGCCTTGAACAAGGAAAACCCGCCGGTGTGGATGCGCGTCAGCCCGCAGAAGATTTTCTACAACGGCTACACGATGCGCGGCCGCTCGATCCGGCTGGACCTGGGCATGGAGGCGATAACGGAAACCTTCGTCGGAGACCGCCCGCCAGCGCCCCAGCCGGCGGCCTTGCCGCCACTCGACAACGCGCCGGCGCGTAACCGCTTGTCCTTCTATTTGCCGGTGACGGCCGACTATCGCCAGCTTCAACCCGTCATCCAGCGCGCCCTGACGAAACGCGCCGCACGGCCTTTCGACCTGCCCGGTGTCGGCCCGGTGACCGCGCGCTTTTCCAACGTGACCTGCTATGGTGCCACGGGGGGGCGGGTCGCGGTGGGCGTCGATATCGCCGCCCGGCCCGCCGATTCCAAAGAGGATATCCATGGCCGCATCTGGCTGGCGGCGCGGCCGGTCAATGCCGCCAACTCGCCACGCGTGGGCTTCGTCGATCCCGTCATCACCGGCGACACGGACGGCGTTAGCGGTGACACGCTATTGGCGATCGGGCAAAGCCCTGGCTTCTCCAACCTGATCGCCAGCGCGCTCGGTCAGAATTTCGCCAAGGATATAGCCAAGCTAAAGGGCAAGATCGCGCGCGCCATTGCGGAAAAACGCGAAGGCGACTTTGTCATCCATGCCCATGCGGACCGGTTCGATATCGGCCAGATCCATGCTTATGGCCAGGGACTGCACCTGCCCGTCCGCGCGACGGGCAAGGCGCAGATCAGCTATCAGCCGACCGGCGCGGCCAAGCAAGCCGCGCCGTCCGATTAATTAAGGCTGCGGCGTCGCGGCGCGCGCTTCCTGGCCGTCGCCTTCGGGTGCGGCGATGATGTCGCGAGTGGTGGCGCCCTTGTCCACAACCTCAGTGCCCGGATCGCCGACAGACGACCGGATGCCCGATGCGGCATTGGCGCGACCGGCGGCGTTCAGCGTGGCGCCTTCACCCGCGCTGCGGGCGGCGGGGCCGCCGAACATCGCGTCCATCGCCGCCTTGCTCGAATCGACCGAAGCCGCGGCCGGCGTGCCAGGCGCGGGCGGCACCAGCGCGAAGTCGGGCGGGATCACCAGTGGCGCCTGGCGCGAGACGGCGAATTCGTCGGGGCGCTCGCGGTTCATCAGGCCACCGCCGCCGCCACAGGCGGACAGGATGGACACAAGGCCGGCAGCGAGGATCAGTTTACGCATTACTTCAAAGTCTCCGTCTTTGCGCCCTTGTCGCGCAGCAGCAACGCCCGCGCAAGCAGGATCAACACGCCGATGGTGATGGCGGCGTCGGCCAGGTTGAAAATCAGGAAGGGCCGCCATTCGCCGATATGCAGGTCCGCATAATCAATGACATAGCCCAGCCGCACGCGGTCGACGATATTACCGATCGCACCGCCCAGCACCAGCCCCAGCGCCGCGACATCCTGCCGCGCCTTTTCCCGCCACATCCACACGCCAACGAAGGCGGAGATAAGGACGGTCATCCCCACCAGCCCCCAACGCGCCGTGTCGGTGTCGGCATGGAAAAAGCCCATCGAAACGCCACGATTTTCCAGCCAGCGCAGGCGGAAAAAGGGCAGGATGTCGATCCCCTCCAGCCGGCTTTTCAGCGCCAGTGGATAGGTGACCGTATATTTGATAAGCTGGTCGAGCGCGAGCGTCACGATCGCGACGGTCAGGCCGAGCGGGCGGTGATTGATGGCGCTCATGCCTTCAACACCGCATCACAACGGTCGCACAGCGTGCCGTCCTCGCTCACTTCCGGCAGCTTGCGCCAGCAACGACCGCATTTGTGCCATGCGCTGGGCGTGACGACGATGCCGTCGCCCTCACCCATGGTCACGCGGGCGACGATCGCCACTTCGGCGAAATCAACGTCGCCCACCGGCAACAGTTCGCCCATGGTGACGTCGGCGTCCAGGCTGGATCGCACGATCTTCTCGCGCCGCAACGGCTCGATCGCCTCGTTCACCTGCTCGCGCTGGTTGCGCAATTCGGTCCATTTGCTGTCCAGATCGCTGTTCAACCAGTGCGTGTCGATCTCCGGCCATTCCAGGAAATGGACGCTCTCTTCTTCGCTGGGGAAGCGGCTCTGCCACACTTCTTCCGCGGTGAAGGGGATGATCGGCGCGGCATAGCGGACCAGCGCGTGGAACAGCGTATCCAGCAGCGTGCGATAGGCACGGCGCTTGGGGTCGCTCTTCGCATCGCAATAGAGGCAATCCTTGCGGATATCGAAGAAGAAGGCCGACAGGTCGCTATTGGCGAAATCGAACAGCGCGCGGGTATAGCGGCTGAACTCCAGCCACGTCTCGCTACCCTTGCTCTTGTCCACAACGCCACGCAGTTCCGCGTCCAGCGCCGCCAGCCGATGGAGCATATAGCGCTCCAACTCCGGCATGTCGGCATAGGACACCGCTTCCGTTTCTTCATCATAATCGGCCAGCGCGCCGAGCATATAGCGGAACGTATTGCGCAACTTGCGGTAGGCGTCGGACGACCCGGCCAGCACTTCCTTGCCGATCCGCACGTCATCGAAATAATCGGTGCTGGCGACCCAGACGCGCAAAATGTCCGCGCCGCTTTCGCCCATGATCTTGAGCGGATCGACCACATTGCCAAGGCTCTTGGACATTTTCTTGCCCGTGCCGTCCAGCGCGAAACCGTGGGTCAGCACCGCCTTGTACGGCGCCTGCCCCCGCGTGCCGCAGCTTTCCAGCAGCGAGGACTGGAACCAGCCGCGATGCTGGTCCGATCCCTCGATATAGAGGTCAGCGCGGGTGCCCTCGCCATAGCGGCCTTCGACCACGAAGCTGTGGGTCGAACCGCTGTCGAACCAGACGTCCAGAATGTCGTTCACGACCTCATAGTCGGCAAGGTCGTAATCCGGGCCAAGCAGCGCCTGATGATCCGCCCCGAACCAGGCATCCGCGCCCGCGCCCTTGAACGCGTCGATGATGCGGGCATTGACCGCAGCATCGACCAGATATTGCCCGCTCTTGCGATGGACATAGAGCGCGATCGGCACGCCCCAGGCGCGCTGGCGACTGATGACCCAGTCGGGGCGGCCTTCGACCATGGAGCGGATACGGTTGGTGGAGCGCTCCGGCACCCAGCGGGTCTGGGCAATCGCATCGACAGCGATCTCGCGCAGGGTCGCGCCGTTGCTGACGACCGGGGTCGGCATGACGCCGCCGTCCACATCGGCAAACGCGCCTTCCTGCGACTTATCCATCGGGATGAACCATTGCGGCGTGCAGCGATAGATGATCCGCGCCTTCGACCGCCAGCTATGGGGATAGCTGTGGCGGAAGTCGCTGGCCGACAGCAACGCGCCCGCTGCGCGCAGGTCGGTGCAGATCGGGCCGTCCGCGCCATTAAACTTGGTGTTGATGACGCTACCCTGCCCCGGCAGCCATTCCCAATCGTCACGATAGAAGCCGGCATCATTCACCGCAAACACCGGGTCGATGCCCAGCTTCTTGCAGGCGATGAAATCCTCCTCGCCATGGTCGGGCGCCATATGGACAAGGCCCGTACCCGCGTCGGTCGTGACATGGTCGGCGGGGAGTAAGGGGCGTGGCTTGGCGAAGAAGCCGCCGAAAGCGTGCATCGGGTGACGGGCGACAGCGCCAGCGAGATCGGTGCCTTTAAAAGTCGCTTTGCAATTAAGAGTGATGTTTGCGCCTTGCGTGGCCCAAACGGCAGAAAGGCGCCGTTCAACTGCCTCCATGAGATCAGTTGCGACTAGAAATAACTTTCCAGCGAACTGCTCCGTGGCCGGATGATTTTTTACACCGCTCCAATCGTCATCACTGATTGTGACAAGCGCCGTTGCCGAGCAAAGAGCATACTCAATCCCCTCCCCAAAGGCGATCGCCTGGTTTACCGGGATTGTCCAGGGCGTCGTCGTCCAGATCACCGCATGCGCACCGACCAACTCCGGCGCGTTAGGCGCTTCCACGATCTCGAACGCCACGTCGATCTGGGTCGACGTCACATCCTCATATTCGACTTCGGCCTCGGCCAGTGCGGTCTTTTCGACCGGCGACCACATCACAGGCTTCGCCCCGCGGTACAACTGCCCGCTCTCTGCGAATTTTAGCAGCTCGCCGACGATCGTCGCTTCCGCGTCGAACTTCATGGTGAGGTACGGATCGGCCCAATCGCCCATCACGCCCAGACGCTTGAACTGTTCCTTCTGCACGCCGACCCATTTGTCGGCATAGGCGCGGCACTGGGCGCGGAACTCCTGGGCGGGCACCTCGTCCTTGTTTAGCTTCTTCTTGCGATATTCCTCTTCGATCTTCCATTCGATCGGCAGGCCGTGGCAGTCCCAGCCTGGCACATAGGGCGCGTCCTTGCCCAGCAAGGATTGCGATCGGACAATGATGTCCTTCAAGACCTTGTTCATCGCATGGCCCATATGGATGTCGCCATTGGCGTAGGGCGGGCCGTCATGCAGGATGAAGCGCTCACGCCCCGCCCGCCGCTCGCGCAGCTTGCCATAGAGGTCCATCGCCTCCCACTTGGCGGCGATCGCCGGTTCCTTCTGGGCAAGGCCGGCCTTCATCGGAAAGTCGGTGACGGGCAGGAAGACGGTGGACTTATAGTCGGGCTGGTCGGTCATATGGGGTCCGGCAACAAAATTACCCCGTTGGTCCTGAGTAGCCATTGAGCGAAGTCGAAATGGCGTATCGAAGGATATATGCTTCGATACGGGCCTTCGACAAGCTCAGTCCCTACTCAGCACGAACGGCTGAGGTGAGCGCGGCCTTAAGCGAGCCGGGGCGTTCCCGCAAGGATTTGCCGCGCATCGTCGCAGTCCTGCGCGATCCCGGCCATCAGCGCGTCCAGCCCATCATATTTCCGCTCGGCATGCAGATAGGCGATCAACTGCACCTCGATTTGCCTGTCGTACAGGCTTTCGGCGAAATCGAAGAAATGCGGCTCCAGCAATTCCTTGGGCGGATCGAAACTCGGCCGGATGCCCAGGTTTGCCGCGCCATCCAACACGCGCCCGTCCGGCAAAATGCCCCGCACCGCGTAAATGCCATAGGCAGGGCGTAGATACGGCCCCATGTCGATATTGGCGGTCGGAAAACCGATGGTGCGGCCCAGCTTGTCGCCATGCTGCACCATGCCCTGGATGGCGAAGGGCCGGGTCAGCAGACGGGTAGCGGTGCCGCAATCTCCGGCCCTGAGCGCGTCTCGGATGCGGCTGGAGGAGATAACGCCCGCCCCATCCGCGACTGGCGCAACCGCTTCGGCGGCAAGGCCCAGGTCGCCGAAACTGGCGATCGTGCCGCTGCGCCCTTTGCCGAAGGTGAAATCCTCGCCCGTGACCACGGCGGCAACGCCCATATCCTTAACCAGCAGCCGCACATAGGCGGCCGCATCCAGCGCCGCCATTTCCGGCGTGAAGGCGAAGACCAGCATCGCATCCGCCCCGGCTTTTGCGAACAGCGCGGCGCGCTGGTCCAGCGTGGTGAGGCGGAACCAAGGCGTATCGGGCCGGAACAATCGCATGGGATGCGGGTCGAAGGTCGCGACGATCGCCGGACGCCCTTCGGCGCGGGCGCGCGCTATGGCGCGGCCGACCACCGCCTGGTGGCCGCCATGAAACCCATCGAAATTACCGAGCGCCATGATGCTGCCGCGCAGATGCGCAGGAACCGGGGCGCCGCTAGAAAGCCGCTCCATGGCGCGGCCTATAGGGGGGCGGAAGGGGCGTGGCAATCAGGATGCTTGCTATCCGATCGTCATTGCGAGCGTGGCGAAGCCATCCATTGGCGCTCCGTGGTTTGCTTCGCTACGCTCGCAATGACGAAGACAATTCAACGCCGCACCAACGTCACGAAACTATAGGCCGGTCGCCCGTCCGCCGCCTCATGATCCGCCCGCGCCGTCTCCTGCCAGTCCGCCGGATCAGGATAGGCGATACTGGCGTCACCCTCCGCGTCCAGATGCACTTGCGTCAATTCGATCCGACCGGCCAGCGGGAGAAACAGCCGATAGATTTCCGCCCCCCCGATCACCATCACCACCGGCGCATCCGCCAGGGCGATCGCCCCATCGATATCATACGCGACCTCCGCCCCCGCCCCGCGCCACGCCCGATCGCGCGTCAGCACGATATGGCGACGGCCGGGGAGCAGGCCAGGCAGGCTGTCGAACGTCTTGCGCCCCATCACCATCGGATGACCCAGCGTCACCGCCTTGAAATGTTTGAGGTCGGCGGGCAAGCGCCAAGGCAGGTCGCCATCGCGGCCGATCACGCCATTATCGGCGCGGGCAAGGACAAGGGTGATGGATGCGCGATTCATCCGCCCCAACCCTCGTCATTCCCGCGCAGGCGGGAACCCATCTCCCAAGGTCGCGGATGGGGATAGCGTCGGTGATGGATCCCCGCTTGCGCGGGGATGACGGACCGGAAAAAGCGCGGCGCGGCGCTCACAGCGTCAACCGCGTCACATGCCCCATCTTGCGACCGCGCCGCGCCTCATGCTTGCCATAGAGGTGCAGATGATTGGCCGGATCGGAAAGGATCGCCAGCCAATCGCCAGCGTCATCGCCGATCAGGTTGCGCATCGCCACGCCCTGCGCCGCCAGCGCAGTATCGCCCAGTGGCAGCCCGCAAATCGCGCGGACATGGTTCTCGAACTGGCTCGTCACGGCGCCCTCGATCGTCCAATGGCCGCTATTATGAACGCGCGGCGCCATCTCGTTGAAAACCGGCCCGTCGGCGCTGGCGAAAAACTCGCAGGTCAGCACGCCGACATAGTCGAGCGCATCGGCGATTTTCTGCGCCATATCCCGCGCCTGCGCCATCTGCCCCGCGATCACCGCGCCCGCTGGCACGGTCGACGTCGCCAATATGCCATCGACATGCACATTCGCGGCCGAATCCCAGAAACGCACCGCGCCGTCATGCCCGCGCACCAGGATCACCGAAAATTCCTGGTCGAAGGTAACGAACCCTTCCAATATCGCGCTTTGCCGGCCGATCGCGTTCCACGCCCCCACCGCATCGCCCGGCTCGGCCAGGCGGGCCTGTCCCTTCCCGTCATAGCCCATGCGATTGGTTTTCAGGATCGCACGGCTACCCACCTGCTCGATCGCGCTTTCCAGATCGTCCAGGCTCTCAACCGGCGCGAACGGTGCCGTCAGCCCGCCCAAGTCGCAGACGAAGCGCTTTTCCGCCAGCCGGTCCTGCGCCACGCGCAAAGCCTGGGCGCCGGGCCGCACCAGCCCATGGGTGGACAGCACCTCGACCGCGGCGGGATCGATATTCTCAAACTCATAAGTGACGACATCGACGCTGTCGGCAAAATCGCCCAGCGCTTGCGGGTCTTCATAGGCGCCGCGCGTCCAGTTGGGGGACACGTCGGCCGCCGGGCCGCTCTCTTCGGGCGCATAGATATGCGTGCGATAGCCCAATTGCGCAGCGGCGGTAGCGATCATCCGGCCAAGCTGGCCGCCGCCAAGGATGCCGATAGTCGAGCCGGGCGCGATAGTCGTCATGGGGTCGGCTCAATCCTCGACGGTTTCGACGACGGCCTCGGTCTGGCGCGCGCGCCAGGCGTCCAGCCTTTCAGCCAGCGCATCGTCGGTCGTCGCCAGGATCGATGCCGCCAACAGCCCGGCGTTGATCGCGCCGGGCTTGCCGATCGCCAGCGTGGCGACGGGGATGCCGCCCGGCATCTGGACGATGGACAGCAGCGAATCCATGCCTTTCAGCGCCTTGGATTCGACTGGCACGCCCAACACCGGCAGGCGGGTCATCGATGCGGTCATGCCGGGCAGATGCGCCGCCCCGCCAGCCCCGGCGATGATGACCTTCAACCCCCGGCCAACCGCGCCAGTGGCGTAATCATAGAGGCGCTGGGGGGTGCGGTGCGCGGACACCACCTTGCATTCATGGGGCACGCCCAGCGCGTCGAGCGTTTCGGCGGCATGGCGCATCGTGTCCCAATCGGACCGCGATCCCATGATGATGCCGACCGTGACTGCCCCGCTCATGTTGCTTCCCCTCAACGCGCGGCTATCGAGCCGCCCGGAAAGCAAAGCCCCTTAGCGGGCGGGCCGCCGGGGGGCAATGCTATTCCGGTGGGATGGCGCACGCTGTCAGCTCGCGCTGCGCATGGGAAAGAAAGACCCGTCGCGCTATTTAGGACGAACGCAGGAGATGATGATCCCGCCGCCGTGGCTGATCGGAACGGCCGCGGCGCAACCGGCCTAGAGCAATATCCGCTGCGCTACTGGCGCGAAGCTGCGGCGGTGCAGCGGGGTCGGGCCATGTTCGCGCAGTGCGGCGAGATGCCGGGCGCTACCATAGCCTTTGTTGGTATCCCAACCATAATGGGGATGCTGCGAGGCGGCCTCCACCATCATCCGATCGCGCGTTTCCTTGGCGATGATGGAGGCGGCCGCGATCGACAGGCATTTGGCGTCACCCTCGACGACCGCGGTCGAGGCCCAGCGCCATGTCGGGCAACGATTGCCGTCCACCAGCACGTGCGCGCAATCATGCTCCAGCGCCTCGACCGCGCGGGTCATGGCCAGCATTGTCGCCCACAGAATGTTGATCTGGTCGATCTCCTCCACGCTGGCGATGCCCACGCCCCAGCAGAGCGCACGCGCCTTGATCTCGATTTCCAGCGCAGCGCGGCGCTTGGCGGTCAGCTGCTTGGAGTCGTTGAGGCCGTCGGGGCAATCCTCCGCGCGCAGGATAACGGCGGCGGCGACCACCGGCCCCGCCAGCGGCCCACGACCGGCTTCATCCACACCGGCGACCAAGCCGGGATGATGGATTAGTTCATGGGCGAAATCAGGCATGGTCGGAATAGCGCGCGGCAAAGGCCGCCGCGTCCCAGCCGTCGGCGTCTTGTCCAGCAAGAAGGTGATAAAAGGGCGTCAGGCCCAGCGCATGGCCCATCGGTCCATGCCCCTGCCCCAGCCCCGGTGCCGCCGCAAGGACCGCCGCGACGAACGCTTCCGCCCGATCAACCGCATCGGCCAGAGACAGACCGCCGCCCAGCCCGGCCGCAATAGCGCTCGCAAGGGTGCATCCCGTGCCATGGCTATGACGGGTTTCGATCCGTTCGACGGAATATTCGGCGACTATATCCTCATCGATCAACAGATCGTGGATCAAGGGCCGATCATCCTCCGCCTGCTGCGGCAGATGGCCGCCCTTCGCGATAATGACAGCCCCGCTTCGCACCCGCAACGCCTGCGCCGCATGTTCCAGGCCGTCGAGATCAACAATGGCCATGCCGGTCAGCGACTGCAATTCCGGCACATTGGGTGTGATGACGCTTGCCACCTGCATCAGCCGCTCGAAGGCGGCGATGGTCGCTGTATCCGCCAGCAGTGAACCACTCGTCGCGACCATGACGGGATCGAAGACTATGGGAACGGCCTTTTCTCCGCCCTCTCGCAGGAAGGACGAAGAGAGAAAATCAGCAACCGCATTCGCCGTCTCCGCGCTGCCGATCATGCCGATCTTCACCGCGTCCACGCCGATATCGCTGATGCAACTTTCCATCTGCGCCAGCACCATGGCGGTCGACACCGCATGGACGGCCTGCACGCCCAGCGTGTTCTGCGCCGTGATCGCGGTGATCGCGGTCATGGCGTGGCCGCCCAGCATCGTGACGGTCTTGATGTCCGCCTGGATACCCGCGCCACCCCCGCTGTCGGAACCGGCGATGATGAGGATGCGCGCCGTCATCCCTTGTGCTTGCGTTCCGTCGAAGCGGGGTTGTTCGCCAGTGCCTTGCCCACGCGGCTGGGTCGGTCCATCAGTTCGCCGCCGCAATTGGGGCAGCGATCGTCCAGCGCCTCCGCACAGGTCGCGCAGAAGGTGCACTCGAACGAACAGATGAACGCGCCAGGCTGGTTGGCGGGCAGGTCCGTGCCGCAGCGTTCGCAATCGGGGCGCATCGCAAGCATTACGCCGCCGCCTTCTCGACCGCCGCGCAGATGCGCTCCACCACATCCTTGACCTGATCCTCCCGGTCCCCTTCGGCCATGACCCGGATCACCGGCTCCGTGCCCGACGGGCGGATGACGAGGCGGCCGGAGCCGGTCAATTCCGCCTCCGCCTGGGCAATCACGCGCTTGACATCGTCATGCTCCAGCGGCTTGCCGCCGGCGAAGCGGACATTCTTAAGCAATTGCGGCACGGGATCAAACTGGTGCAGCGTCTCGCTCGCCGGCTTGCCGGAGCGGACCAGCGCGGCCAGCACCTGCAAGGCGGCGACCGTCCCGTCGCCGGTAGTCGCATAGTCGGACAGGATCATGTGGCCGGATTGTTCGCCGCCGACATTGAAGCCGCCCTCGCGCATCCGTTCCAGCACATAGCGGTCGCCGACCTTGGTCCGCTCAAGGCCGATGCCACGGCCGGACAGGAAGCGTTCGAGGCCAAGATTCGACATGACCGTCGCCACCAGTCCGCCGCCGCGCAGCGTGCCTTCACGCGCCCAATTGGCGGCGATCAGCGCCATGATCTGGTCGCCATCGACAAGTCGGCCCTTTTCGTCCACCACGATCAGCCGGTCCGCGTCGCCATCCAGCGCGATGCCGACGTCCGCGCCCGAAGACACGACGGTTTCCTGCAACAACAGGGGTGCGGTCGATCCGCAGCCGTCATTGATGTTCGTTCCGTTGGGCGTCACGCCGACCGCCACGACGGTTGCGCCCAGTTCCCACAGCGCAGACGGCGCGACCTGATAGGCCGCGCCATTGGCGCAATCGACCACGATCTTCAGCCCGTCGAGCCGCAGATCGGCTGGAAAACTGGATTTCACCGCATGGATATAGCGGCCGCGCGCATCCTCCACCCGGCGGGCGCGGCCTATATCCTTGGACGCGGCGAGCGGTATGTCCTGCCCGATCAGCGCCTCGATCTTCAACTCATCCTCGTCCGACAGCTTGTAGCCGTCCGGGCCGAACAATTTGATCCCATTGTCGAAATAGGCATTATGGCTGGCCGAGATCATGACGCCCAGGTCCGCGCGCATCGAATGGGCGAGCAAGGCCACGGCGGGCGTCGGGATCGGCCCGAACTGGACCACGTCCATGCCCACGGCGGTAAAGCCCGCGACCAGCGCATTTTCCACCATATAGCCCGACAGACGCGTATCCTTGCCGATCACCACGCGATGGCGGTGGCTGCCGCGCAGGAAATGGGTGCCGGCCGCCATGCCAACCTTCATCGCCAGGTCCGCTGTCATTGGCCATTGGTTGGTGCGCCCGCGGATGCCGTCGGTGCCGAAATATTGCCTGCTCATACGCTTGTCTTGCACCCATCCGGGCCGCCCGATCAACCCGTCGCGATCGCTAGACCAATCTTTAATCGATTTCCGCAGCGGTGGCGACAAAGT
Source organism: Sphingobium sp. Z007 (assembly GCF_900013425.1). Classification (GTDB taxonomy): domain Bacteria; phylum Pseudomonadota; class Alphaproteobacteria; order Sphingomonadales; family Sphingomonadaceae; genus Sphingobium. Next base: position 678,891 of record NZ_FBXK01000005.1, on the reverse strand, counting down.
TGCTGGCGGAAAATATCGACACCCTTATCGATCTGCGGGACGATGTGACGGGCGTCATTCTTGAACGGTCCGCGCATATGCGCGCGGCAGGGGCAAAAACGGCAAAAGGCCCCGCTCCATCGGAGCGAGGCCTTTTTTAATAGCGCGACGATCTGATCAGATCTTGTCGCCAAGCGCGCCCTTGACCGAACCGGCGACATCCTGTGCCGTGCCCTTTGTCTTCTGCGCCTTGCCTTCGGCCTCCAGACGCTCATTGTCGGTCGCCTTGCCGACGCCTTCCTTGACTGCGCCTGCGGCCTTGTTCGCTGCCGCCTTCAGCTTGTCGGTTGCTTCACCCATCTCATCACTCCTTTTCAATGTGTTCGACAGGTTCAACGATGCTGCGCAGAAAGGGTTTCCGCCGATACGCAGGCGAAATGAACTATCCTTTCAGAGCGGCTTTTCGTAAATCTGATAGACTTTGTTCACTGTTCCCTGGATCGCCTCCGCAATGGCGTTCATGCCCTGATTGTCGTCCAGCACCCAACCCAGTTCGCCACGGGTCGAACCATAGTCGGCCACCGCCGCCAGCCGAATCGTCTCGATCATCATGAAGGCAAGTTGGCTGGCCATGCGCGAACTTTGCAGGCGCTGCACCACACCCATCAAGGGCACCCGCATGGTGCGCACCTGCGGCTTGCGCAGCCAGCGCAGCAGCTTGATCCAGCCGAATGGGAAAAGAGACCCGTTGAGCGGCTTTGTTGCTTCATTGAGGTCGGGCAGCGTCATCATGAAGGCTACCGGTTCACCGTCCAGTTCGGCGATCATGATGAGGTCTTCGAATACGATCGGCTTCAATTTCTTGCCGGTATGCGCGATTTCCGCATCGGTGATCGGCACGAAGCCCCAATTATTGCCCCAGGCGTCATTGAGGATCGCCAGAATGATCGCGGCCTCCTGATCGAATTTCGATTTATCGACCTTGCGGATGCGGATACGCGGGTTTTTCTCGCCCGACGCGATGATCCGCTGCAGCAGAGGCGGAAAGCGGTTGGTGATGTCCAACTCATAGGTTTTAAGCTGCTTGGCCGGGACATAACTCGCGCCCTCAATCATCGCCTGATAGGCCGGGCTGTTATGCCCCATCATCACCGTAGGCGGATGATCGTGCCCGGCGATCAGCAGGCCCGGCTCTTCCCAGATTGAGAGGGAGATCGGCCCCAGGACACGGGTCATGCCCTTGGCGCGAAGCCAGTCTTCCGCGGTCGTGATCAGGGCAGCGCCGACCGCATCATCCGCTGCCTCGAACAGGCCAAAATTGCCGGTGCCCGGTCCCATTCCCTGTTCGATAGGCTGTTTCAAAGCGAGATGATCGATATGGGCCGAAATGCGGCCAACCACCGTCCCGCCGCGGCGGGCCAGGAAATATTGCGCCTCGGCATGGCCGAAAAAGGGGTTCTTACCCGGCGTCAGCAATTCCTTCATCTCCGCCTTCAACGGCGGCACCCAATGGGGATCATTGGCGTAGAGCCGCCAGGGCAGGTCGATAAAAGCCTTCAAATCGGCCTTGCCGGAAACGGGGGTAATGACCAGATCAGATTGCGCCACTTATGCCGCCTTGGAGTAAATTACGGGATGGACGTGCAGTTCGCCCCTTGTTGAAGGAATGTCAATCAGGCGCGCCGGACGGGGCGACACCATGGTGAATATGTCATGATGCTGCCATGATCTCAGCGCATTTGGAGGCTAGGACCGCTCGCATGACTGTGCATGACCCCATATTGGCCGCCGCCCAGCGCGCGCGCGCCGCGATCCCCGACGATGGCGCAATGCTGCGCGCCGCGGCGGAATTGACGCGCGACTATTCGGTCGCCAACCCGCATATCTACTGGCCCGACCTGCTGGCGTCCGCCCTGATCGGCTGGGGCGCGATGGCCGGCGCGATCCTGGCGCAGAATGGGGCGATCGCGCTCGCCTGCGCATTGATCTCGATGCTGGCGCTCTACCGCGCGTCTAGCTTCATGCATGAACTCACCCATATCCGCAAAGGCGCGCTCCCCGGCTTTCGCCTGGGCTGGAACCTGATCGTCGGCATTCCAATGATGATCCCGTCCTTCATGTATGAGGGCGTCCATACCCAGCATCATGCCCGCACCCGTTATGGCACCGCGGATGACCCGGAATATCTGCCGCTGGCGCTGATGAAGCCTTGGTCGCTGCCGCTCTTTATCCTCGTCGCCTCGCTGGCGCCGATCGGGCTGATCTTGCGTTTCGGCCTGCTGACGCCGCTGTCGCTGCTGATCCCGCAGCTGCGCCGCAAGGTCGTGGCGGAACTGTCGGCCCTGACGATCAATCCGTCCTATCGCCGCCGCGCGCCGGAGGGCGATTTCGCCCGCATGTGGCTATGGCAGGAAGCGGGCGCATGCCTGTTCGCGCTGGCGCTGGTCGGCAGCGTGTTCGCCTTCGGCTGGAAGCCTTTGCTCGTTTATATGGCGATCCATTCGGCGATGACCGTCATCAACCAATTGCGCACCCTGGTCGCGCATCTGTGGGAGAATGAGGGCGATGCGATGACGGTCACGGCGCAATATCTGGATTCGGTCAATGTGCCGCCGCCCGGCACGCTGCCCGCGCTCTGGGCACCGGTGGGTCTGCGCTACCATGCGCTGCACCATCTGCTGCCTAGCGTCCCCTATCATGCGCTGGGCAAGGCGCATGCCCGGTTGATCGCGACGCTGGACGGCGAATCGCCCTATCATCGCGGCAATTATCCGGGGATGTTGCCGCTGGTTGGCAAGATCGCGCGCAGCACGATGGCGACGCGCTGATCGATAGCGCGCCTAGCCGTCCTTATCCCGATAAACCGGCAACCCCAGCCCCCGCCGGATCGCCATCGCCCGCAGCAGGAACCCCAGCAGCGCGGCGATGACGCCCGCGACCGGCACGTCCAGCCCGATCCAGCGCAGCGCCACGAACAGCCCTGACGCAAAGGCCGCCGCCGTGACGTAGAGTTCCGGCCGCAGCAGGATCGACGGCTCGCCCGCCAGCAGATCGCGCATGATGCCGCCGACGCAGCCGGTGACGACGCCCATCATCCCCGCGACGAACGGGGGCACGCCAAAGCTCATCGCCTTGGCCGCGCCGAATACGGCGAAGGCGGCCAGGCCGATGGCATCCAGCCAGTCGAGCGCCCGCTCGCTCCAGAATTTGCGCGGCGTGAACCACACCAGCAACGCCGCGCCCATGCAGGCGATGGCCGGCACCGGATCTACCACCCAGAAGACCGGCGCGTCGATCAGCAGGTCGCGCACCGTGCCGCCCCCCACCCCGGTCACCAGCGCAAAGAACGCGAACGTCACCAGCGTCTGTCGCAACCGCGCCGCCGCCAACGCGCCGGACGCGGCGAAGACGAAGGTGCCCAGGATGCTCAGCGTTTCGAGCACCGGGCCGATCGAATTGGCGAGCAGGGGCGTGGGTGGGAGCATGGGGTTACCTAACCACAAGCGTTCGTCCTGAGTAACCATTGAGCAAAGTCGAAGGGGCGTATCGAAGGACAATCGCGCAAACGCCCCTTCGATACAGGTCTTCGACTTCGCTCAGCCCCTACTCAGGGCGAACGGCATTTGAGGGGACAGACAAGCCCCCTTACTTCCGCCCCTTCTCCACCGCCAGTCGGCTCATAAGGATCGCGGCGCGCTTGGCTTGGCGCTTCATGGTCGACAGGTCGGTCTTTTCCGCGGGGCTGTGATCGCCGCTGGACGCCAGGCCCAGGCCCACCAATCCGTCCGTATCGGCCGCAACGAAGGCGATATCGCCCGCCCCGCGCTTGAGCGGATCGAGCGCGGGCATCGCCGTCAGGCCCAGATCGGCATTGACGCCGTTCAGCTTGGTCAGCAACGCCTTGTTCCCCGCTGTCGGTGCCATCGATGGATAGCCCAGGTCGAACGCAATGCTGGCCGACGTGCCCGTCAAATGTCCCGCATCAACGATCGCCTGCATCTTCGCCTGCACCCGCTTCGTCTGTTCCTCGCTCAGGGTGCGGAAATCGCCCTTGGCCACCGCGATCGGCGGGATGATGTTGGTCTTGCCGGTTACGGCGATCCGCACGCCGTCCTTGTCGACGTCGGCGCTCTGCCCGCCACCGATCAGCCCGACGTTGAAGGTCAGATTGGGTTCGGGCAGTTCCCTGCGAAACGCGACGATGATCCACGCCAGTTCATAGACGGCGCCATCGCCCGCGCTGGCGGAAAAAATGCCCGAACTATGGCCCGACTTGCCGGTCGCGGTCAGGGTCCAGCTATTAGAGGATCGGCGCGCGATCGATCCCATATCCTTGCCGTTTTCCTGGCTCAGCCCCTCAAAATCCAGCGCCACGTCGGCGCGCTTGCCCGCCTGGATGAGGTCGGCGCGTGCGATGCTGATGGGATCGCCCGAATCCTCCTCGTCACCGGTCAGCACCACCTCGATATTCGCGTTTTTCAGCGTTCCCGCCGCCTGCATGGCTTTGAGTGCCAGCAACATCGTGACCACGCCGCCCTTGTCATCGGCAACGCCGGGACCAGCGGCCCAATCGCCATCGCGCTTGAAGGTCTGGAACGGCGAATCCGGCTCGAACACCGTATCCAGATGCCCGATCAGCAGCATCTTCGTGCCGCCCGCCTTGCCCTTATGCACGGCGATCAGATGCCCTGCCCGCTTGGCCGCGTCCATCGGTTTCCACGTCACGGTAAAGCCCAGCGCCTCATATTCGGGGCGCAGCATGTCGGCCACGGCCTTCACGCCGGGGAAATTCATCGACCCGCTATTCTGGTTCACCAGGCGTTCGAGCAGGCCGATGGCCGGCTCATAGCCAGCCTCAACCGTGGCGCCGATCTTCTGCTCAGCCTGGCTGAGCGCCGCATGCGCCACCGGCGCGCCACCCAACAGCAGCGCGCCGACCATCACGGCCCTGATCACTTGGCCAGTTCCGCCTCGATCGCCGCGACCAGCGCCGGGTCATCGGGCGCGGTGGTGGGTGCGAAGCGCGCAGCGACGCTACCGTCCTTGGCGATCAGGAACTTTTCGAAATTCCACAGCACTTCCGGCGCCGGATTGGGGGTCATGCCATAGCCTTTGAGCTTCTCACGGAAGGCGTCGCCCTCGCCCTGCGCTTCCGGCTGCGCGCTGGTCAGCGCGGCGTAGAGCGGATGCTTGTCCGGGCCGGTGACGACGATCTTTTCGAACATCGGAAAGTCGACACCGAAGTTGGTGGTGCAGAAGGTCGCGATCTCGTCATTGCTGCCCGGCTCCTGCGCACCGAAATCATTGGCGGGGAAGCCCGCGACAACCAAGCCTTTGTCCTTATAATCGGCATAGAGCTTTTCTAGCCCCTCATATTGGGGGGTCAGGCCGCATTTGGACGCGACATTGACCGCCAGCACCACCTTGCCCGCATAGTCGGCCAGGCTGGCGTCGTCGCCCTTGATGGTCTTGAGCGCAATCTGCTGAATATCGGTCATATATCGTCTCCTTGGATGCAATTACCGCGAACCTGCCACTATATCGCCGCGCCGAACAGATGCCCCGCAGCGGCGGTGACCGCCATCGCCAGCGCCCCCCAGAATAGAGTGCGCAAAATGGACCGCAGCGGCCGTGCCCCGCCCAGCCAGGCCCCGACATAGCCCAGCAGGACAAGGCACAGCAAAGACAGCCCGACGATCGCGACGATCGCGCTGCTCGCAGGCGCCACCGCGGCGATCAGCACCGGTGGCGCGGCGCCCACCGCAAAGCTGGCGGCGGACGCCAGCGCGGCCTGCACCGGCCGCGCCGTCGCCAGATCGGATATGCCCAGTTCGTCGCGGGCATGGGCGCCCAGCGCATCGGCCGCCATCAATTGCCGCGCCACCTGCCCCGCCAGATCGACGGTCAACCCGCGCTGGACATAGATGTCGCGCAACTCGGCCCATTCCGCCTGTGGCTGGGTCGCGATCGCCTTGCGTTCCTTGGCCAGGTCGGCATGTTCGGTGTCCGATTGCGCGCTGACCGACACATATTCCCCCGCCGCCATCGACATGGCGCCCGCCACCAGCGCGGCGATACCGGTCAGCAATATGGTCTGGCTCGAAGCGCCGGACGCGGCGATGCCGGTCAGCAGGCTGGCGGTCGACACGATCCCGTCATTGGCCCCCAACACCGTGGCGCGCAACCAGCCGACGCGGTTCACATAATGGACCGCATGGTGCGGCTGGTCGATTATGGTGTCGGTCTGCGAGTCCATCGATCAACCCCTTGTTTGGCCCCTATCCTGGCATTCATGCACCCTTGGCCTGTCGAAAGACAGGCGGGGCTGTCACCCCGCCAGCCCTTCGGCCTTTTCCGCCAGTTCCAGCCAGCGCATCTCGGCCGCGTCCTTGTCGCCGCGCGCCTTTTCGATCGCCACGGTCAGCCGGTCGAACGTCTTGCGGTCGCGCGCATAAAGCGCGGGATCGGCCAGCGCCGCCTCGTCCCGCGCAATCGCCGCTTCCAATTCCTCGACGCGTTTGGGCAGCAGTTCCAGGTCGCGCTGGTCCTTATAGGTCAGCTTGGCCGATGCCGGCTTGGGCGGCGGCGGGGCAGCCACGGCCTTCTTCTCCGCCTTCGCCGCCTTGCGCGGATCGCGCTTGGCGATCCAGTCGGCATAGCCGCCCACGATCACGTCGATCACCCCGGTTCCGTCCAGTCCCAGCGTGACGGTAACGGTGCGGTCCAGGAAATCCCGGTCATGGCTGACAATCAGGACGGTGCCATCATAATCTGCGATCACTTCCTGCAGCAGGTCGAGCGTTTCCAGATCCAGATCGTTGGTCGGTTCATCCAGGACCAGCAGATTGGATTCGCGAGCAAATTCCCGCGCGAACAGCAGCCGCGAGCGCTCGCCGCCCGACAGCGTGGCGACCTTCGCCTCCGCCAGGCTCGGATCGAACAGAAAATCCTTCAGATAGCCGTGAATATGCTTGCGCACCCCGCGCACGTCGATCCAGTCGCCGCCCTCGGCCAGCACATCGCGCACGGTCTTGTCGCCCTGCATCAGGCTGCGCTGCTGGTCGATGAAGATCATGTCCAGCGTCTTGGCCTGCGTCACGCTGCCGCTGTCAGGCTGCAACTCGCCGGTCAGCAGCTTGAGCAACGTAGTCTTGCCCGCGCCATTGCCGCCGACGATGCCGATCCGGTCGCCACGCTGGATGCGGAGCGACAGATTATCGACGATGATGCGGTCGCCAAACATCTTGGTCGCATGTTCGACCTTGATGACGCTCTTGGTCTTGCTGTCGTCGCTCGCCACCGCGATCTTCGCCACGCCCTGCGGCCCGTTCATCGCCGCGCGCGTTTCGCGCATCTCCCACAGCTTGGCCAGCCGCCCCTGGTTGCGCTTTCGCCGCGCGGTGACGCCGCGCTCCAGCCAATGCGCCTCGATCTTCAGCTTCGCGTCCAGCTTTTCGGCGGCCCGCGCCTCTTCGGCATAGACCGCTTCCATCCACTGTTCGAAGCCGCCAAAGCCGACTTCGTTGCGGCGCATTTGCCCCCGGTCGAGCCAGAGCGTCTGGCGCGTCAGCCGCGTCAGGAAGGCGCGGTCATGGCTGATGACGATGAACGCGCCATTGTAGCGCGCCATCCAGTTTTCGATCCAGTCGATCGCCGCGATGTCCAGATGGTTGGTCGGTTCGTCCAGCAGCAGCAGGTCCGGCTCGCTCGCCAGCGCGCGGGCGATGGCGGCGCGGCGGCGCTCGCCCCCGCTGGCGGTCCTGGCTTCACGGCTCAGATCGATGCCCAGTTGGTCGGCAATCGATTCCACTTCATGGGGCGCCGGCGCATATTCGCCCGCCAGTGCGAAATCATGCAACGTCTTGAACGGTGTGACGTCCGGGTCCTGCTCCAGCGTGATGACCCGCGCGCCCGGCTGCACCGATCGCACACCCTCGTCCGCCTCGATCTGCCCGCCCAGCAATTTGAGCAACGTCGTCTTGCCAACGCCGTTCCGGCCGATCAGCGCCAACCTGTCCTTCGCGCCGACCGCGATGTTGAGGCCGCGAAACAACCAGTGAGAGCCCTGCGAGAGGCCGAGATTTTCGAACGAGAGAATAGGAGCTGCCATTTGCACGCAGCTAAGGGTTCATGCGCGTGGGAGCAAGAGCGGAACCGGAAAGCTGTCGGACGGCTTTCAACGTGCGACAGCGTCCATTCATCGCGCCCCGGCCAAAAAGGGGCGCATATTTGCAGAGGAGAAATATCCATGAAATCCGCTCTCGCCCTGATGGCGCTCGGCGTTGCCGCCTTTCCCGTGGCGGCGCTTGCCCAGACCAGCGTCACCATCGCTGAGACGGCGCCGGTGGTCACGCTGAACGTCACTGAAAGCGTCGAGGCCGCCCCGAACGTGGCGACCGTCGGCACCGGCGTTCAAACCCGCGCGCTGACTGCGCAAGCCGCCATGCAGGACAATGCCGCCAAGACCGAAAAGCTGATCGCCGCACTTGCCAAGGCCGGCATCGCCAAGAAGGATATCCAGACCAGCGGCATCAACCTGTCCGCCCAATATGATTACAGCAATCAGGACGGAAAGCCCGAAGGCCCGCGCTTCATCGGCTATGAAGCGTCCAACCAGCTGACCGTGAAGCTGCGCGACATCAAGAAGGTCGGCACCTCGCTCGACGCTATGGTTGCGGCCGGTGCCACCAACATCAACGGCCCGACCTTCTCGATCGAAGACCCCTCGCCGCTGATCCAGCAGGCCCGCGGCACCGCGCTCAAGAGCGCCAAGACGCAGGCCGATTTCTACGCCCAGGCCGCCGGCTTCCGCACCGCGCGCCTGGTCTCGATCAGCGAAAGCAACAGTGGTGGCCAGCCGCCCATGCCGATGATGCAGAGCGCCCGCTTCAAGGCGGATGCGGCACCCTCGATCCCGGTCGAACCCGGTCAGGTCAGCGCCTCGGTCACGCTGACGGTCCAGTACGCGCTGGACAAATAAGGCACGTCACGAAACGTGATCTTGGCGAAAAAGGCGGCGGTGCTTGAGCATCGCCGCCTTTTCTGTTCATCTGCGCGCCATTCACCACCTGTTCAATGCCTCGCGCCTATGCCATGCCCATGAACATGAAGAGGAACAGCCTGCCCCGTTCTCTGACCGCTGCGGTCACTGCCGCGCTTGCCATGGCCGTGGCCATCCCGGCCGCCGACGCCGGCAATCGCCGCGACGAACAGGATGCCGCCCGCCGGGCGATGCTAGACGGCCAGGTCATGCCCTTCGCCATGATAAAGCGCAGGGTCGATGCCACCATGGGCGGCGCAACCTATGTCGGCAGCGAATTCAACCCCTCCTCCAACAGATACCGCCTGAAATATGTGAAGGATGGGAAGGTCATGTGGGTTGATGCCGATGGCCGGACGGGCGATATCATCGGCATGGCGCGCTAACGCCCGCCATTGCCGCAATTCATAACAGAAAAGGGCCTTTCATGCGTCTGCTGATCGTCGAGGATGAACCGAATCTGGGCCAGCAGCTCAGGAACACGCTGGAAGGCGCGGGCTATGCCGTGGACCTTGCTACCGATGGCGAGGATGGTCATTTCCTCGGCGCGACCGAAAGCTATGACGCGGTCGTGCTCGACCTTGGCCTGCCCACCATTGATGGGCTGACCGTACTGGACCGCTGGCGCAAGGAAGGCCGCGCCTTCCCGGTGCTTGTGTTGACCGCGCGTGATAGCTGGTCGGACAAGGTCGCCGGATTGGACGCGGGCGCCGATGATTATCTCGCCAAGCCTTTCCAGAGCGAAGAACTGATCGCCCGCCTACGCGCGCTCATCCGCCGCGCGTCCGGCAACGCGTCGAGCGAACTGACCGCCGGTCCTGTGCGCCTCGACACCCGATCGGGCAAGGTGACGCTGGCCGGCGACCCCGTTAAACTCACCGCGCAGGAATATAAATTGCTGAGCTACCTGCTCCATCACAAGGGCAAAGTGGTCAGCCGCACCGAGTTGATCGAACATATCTACGATCAGGATTTCGACCGCGATTCTAACACGATCGAGGTCTTCGTGACGCGCATCCGCAAGAAGCTGGGCGCAGACGTCATCACCACCATCCGCGGTCTTGGCTACAGCCTGGACGAGCCGGGGCGGTAATCGCATTTATATGTCCCCCGTTCGCCCTGAGCGAAGTCGAAGGGCGGGGCTGAGCGAAGGCGAAGCCACTTCGCCTTCGCTCAGTGATGGGCTTCGACTTCGCTCAGCCCGAACGGGAATGGGGGAAACATGACCGACCCCGCATCCCCGCCCCCCGTCCGCTCCACCGGCTCCATCAGCCGACGGATGATCGGCATCGCCGCGCTGTGGATCAGCGTGCTGCTGCTGGGCGGCGGCGTGGCGCTGGACCGGGTGTTGAGCGACGCGATCACGCGCAATTTCGACGACGGCATGAACTATGTGCTGACCGCCATGATCGCGGCGTCGGAAATCGGCCCGGACGGGGAGGTGTTGTTCAACCGCGAACTGGCCGACCAGCGCTTCCTCGAACCCAATAGCGGCCTCTATTATCAGGTCAGCGCCAAGGGGCATGAGGACTGGCGCTCCCGCTCACTCTGGGATCGCGCGCTCAAGGTGCCGGCGGAACATCATGACCGCCACCTCCACACCTATGACAGCAAGCAATTTCCCGGCGAGGATCTGCGCGTCATGGAGCGCACCGTCGTCCTGCCCGGCTCCAATACGCGATGGCTCTTCATGGTCGGCCAGGCACGCGACGGACTGGACGCGCAGATCAAGACGCTGCGTTCCACTTTGTTCAAGAGCTTTGCGCTGCTGGCGCTTGGCCTCTTCGTGCTGGCGACGCTCCAGACCATCTACGGCCTGCGTCCCCTACGCAAGGTGCGGTTGGAGATCATACGGATGCGTGACGGGCACAAGAACCGCGTCACCGAACCCATGCCCATTGAAGTCCTGCCCATGGTCGAGGAACTCAACGCCCTGCTCGCCCACAATGAACGGCAGGCGGAAGAAGCGCGCACTCATGCGGGTAATCTTGCCCATGCGCTTAAAACGCCGCTGACGGTCATTATGAACGCCGCGACGGCCAAGGCGCCGGACCTGGGCGATGCGGTGATCCGGGAAGCGACGACGATGCGGCGTCAGGTCGACCATCACCTTGCCCGCGCCCGCGCCGTCGGCCGGCGCGGCGCGGCGCAGAGCCGGGCGGAGGTCTGGGCCAGCCTGACCGCCGTGGAGCGCGCGGTCCAGCGGCTCTATCCCGACGCCCGCGTCGATATGGATGGCGACCGGCAAGCCGCGGTCCGGGTCGAGCGGCAGGATCTGGACGAAATGCTCGGCAACCTGATCGAAAACGCCGCTAAATATGGGGGGGGCAGCGTCTTCGCCACCGTGGTCGCACGCGCGGGCGGCGTGGTGGAGATTTTGGTCGAGGATGACGGCATGGGCATCCCGGAGGCCGACCGCGTGCGTATCTTCGACCGCGGCGTACGACTGGACTCCGGCAAACCCGGCACGGGCCTTGGCCTCGCGATCGTGCGCGACGTCGCGGAAATCTATGGCGGCACCGTCGCGTTGGAAGAGAGCGAGGATCTGGGCGGCCTGCTGGTCCGGTTACGGCTGCCGGCGGCTTGATGGCGGAACCTATGGACAACGCCATTCCGGCGAGACAGCCGGCTTTTGCCGTAACTCAACCGTGATAAACCATTATCCGATGGTCGGAATGGCTCATCTATGACGGATCGGTTGGCAGACTGCGCAATGTGGCGGCGACCTGTGCTTCCGCCGCAGTCGCGTCGGCGATGAGCAAGCGTAGCGCTGTTGCGGTATCTTCCAAAAGTCTCGCACTGACAGGCCGCTCGCCATTGATGAAGCGGCGGATGGCGCGTTCGTCTATGCCAAGGCGCCGCGAAAAAGCGGTGACGCCACCAAATAACTGAACGCAATAGGCAAAATGCTCACCACATTCGTCCGTCGAAAATGATGCGGACATTGTTCCCCCTTTTGGTCGTTATAGGTCCCCATAGGTCAGCCCGGCTTAATTGGCTATACCGGACCGTGCTCCCTTGCCATCCCGTTCCGCAGCTGCGAAGCAATAGCATAGGCCGTGCCGTCTTACCGCCTGAACAGGAGCATAATGCGGCGACATCTTTATCTCATCGCAGGATGTCTCTCGGTCGGCCTCGGCACGATCGGTGCCTTCCTGCCGCTGCTGCCGACGATCCCCTTCATGATCCTCGCCGCCTTCTGCTTCACCCGCTCCAGTCCGCGTCTCGAAGCCAAGCTGCTCGATCACAAGCATTTCGGACCGCACATCCGCCGTTGGCGGGAACGGGGCGCAATCAGCCGCCGGGGCAAGAAGGCGGCGCTGGCCTCTTTCGCCTTCAGCATCGTCCTGGCGCTGATCTTTTCCCCCTTCCCCTGGTTCCTCATCCCGATCGCGGCCGCGCTGGTTGGCGGGAGTTGGATCTGGACCCGGCCGGAAGGTTGAAGGGATGGTGATGCCTGTGGGTCAGGTGTCGAAGCATCGCCCTGCACGCGACATCATCGCCATCCGGTCCTTATCCTGTCGGACTATCCCGGCGGCCTGCTGTCAATTCATCGCCAGGATCACGTTCCGCACCTGCGGATAGACCTGCTTTTCCCATTTGCTGCCCGAAAATACGCCATAATGGCCGACGCCGGGCTGGAGATGGTGGCGCTTCAAATGCGGGCGCAGTCCGGTGCACAGGCCATGGGCGGCGGATGTCTGGCCCACCGCGCAGACGTCATCCTTTTCGCCCTCGACCGTCAGCAGCGCGGTATGGCGGATCGCGCCGGGATTGACGGGCCGCCCATGCACCGTCAGTTCGCCCTTGGCCAGCAACGTGCGCTGGAACACCTGGTCGACCGTTTCCAGATAGAATTCCTTGGTCAGGTCCAGGACGGCGAAATATTCCTCGTAGAAATGCTTGATCTTGTCCGCCTCGATCGTCTTGCCGTCGGCCAGAAGCTGGTACAATTCGCGATGCTGCGATCCGTGCCGCTCCATGTTCATCGCCATGAAGGCCGACAATTGAAGGAAACCCGGATAGACCTCCCGCCCACGCCCGGCATAGCGGAACGGCACCACGGATATCAGATTTTCCTCGAACCATTCGATCGGCTTTTCATTGGCCAGGTCGTTGACCACGGTCGGCGCGGCATTGGGGTCGATCGGCCCGCCCATCAGCGTCATAGATCGCGGCGTCGCCTTGTCCTTGTCCTCCGACATCAGCGCCACGGCGGCCAGCGCGGGCACGCAGGGCTGGCATACCGACACCATATGCGCGCCGGGGCCAATTTGCTGAAAGAAGCGGATCACATAATCGACATAGTCATCAAAACCGAAGCGCCCGGCCTCCAACGGCACGTCGCGCGCATTTTTCCAGTCGGTGATATAGACGTCATGATCGCGCAGCAATGTTGCGACCGTGCTGCGCAGCAAGGTGGAAAAATGGCCCGACATCGGCGCGACGACCAGCACTTTGGGCTGCGCCACCTCCACATCGTCCTTCACGAAATGCAGAAGGTCGCCGAACGGCAGGTCGAGCGTGACTTCCTCGCGCACCGCCACTTCGGCGTTGCCACAGGTAACCGTCACTATGTCATAGGCCGGGCGCTTGTGCGTCAGCTTCGCGCCCTGAAACACGTCCATCAACGCGAACATGCGCCGCGGCATCGCCCAGTCGGCCATCGGTCCCATCTTGTCACGCATGCCAAGGGCGATCTGTGCCCCGAAACGTGCTGGCGCCAGCATGTCGTTCCAGGCCTGATAACCACTGTAAAGCATGCGCATGGTGAGGGTGTAGCCTTGTCCTGTGTCAGCGGACCGAATCGGTCTTATGATGAAACGCTATACATGCTTTTTATGTTGCGCCGCATCATCATAAATGTGAGGCTGACGCCAAGCAGGAGGGTATGCCATGGCAATCGCGGAACTCACTCTTTCCAGCAAGAACTACTCCTCTTGGTCGCTGCGCGGCTGGCTGTTGTGCCGAATCGCCAGATTGCAGGTGGTGGAAAAGACCATTGCACTCGACGACCCCGAAAACCGCGCCGAACTGCTGCTTCTGTCCCCGTCCGTGCTGGTGCCGCGCCTGACGCATGAAGGGGCAAGCGTCTGGGACACGCTGGCGATCGCGGAATATCTGCACGAACTTTATCCCGATGTCGGCATGTATCCCGCGGACCGCATCGCCCGCGCCCATTGCCGATCGGTGTCGGGCGAAATCCATTCGGGCTTCGCTAATCTGCGTTCCGCCCTGCCGATGAACCTCAAGGTCCGCCACGCGCGCTTCCCCATCTTTTCCGGCGCAAAGCCCGATATAGAGCGGATCGAAACGATCTGGGCGGAATGTCTGGACAGCTATGGCGGCCCCTGGCTGTTCGGCGACACGCCGACCGTCGCCGATGCGATGTTCGCGCCGGTGGCCGAACGGTTCCTCACCTATGCCGTGCCCGTCACCGCCCAATCGGCCGCCTATTGCCAGACGATCAACGGCTGGCCGCTGATGCGCGAATGGATCGATGAAGCCCGAGTCGAGCCTGACGAACTGGAAGAACTCGATATCGAGTTCTGAACGCCCTTTCGCCCATCGCCGCAGCGGTTTAGACCGACGGCATGATGACACGCATCCTTGCCCTGGCCCTCGGCCTGACCGTCGCCCTCCCCCTCCAAGCCCAGACCGACCCCAAGCAATTGGAACAATCGGTCCGCACGCTGGCCTCCGACCTGTTTCAGGGACGCGCGCCTGGCACCGTGGGGGAAGAACGGACGATCGGCTATATCGTCGCTCGCTTCGAACAGCTTGGGCTGGAACCGGGCGGCCCCGATGGCCAGTGGGTGCAGACAGTGCCGTTGCTCCACACCCGCCTCGGCCAGGCGGAAGGCCTGTCGATCGCACAGAACGGGGCCGCCAGCCCCTGGACCTTCGGCAGCCAAGTCTATCTGTCCACCCTCCAGCCCAAGGACAAGGTGACCGTCGCCAACGCGCCGCTGGTGTTCGTGGGCTATGGCGTCTCCGCGCCCGAACGCGGCTGGGACGATTTCAAGGGCGTCGACCTGAAAGGCAAGATCGCCGTCTTCCTCATCAACGACCCGGATTTCGAAGCGGCCAAGGGCGAAGATTCGTTCGGCAAATTTGGCGGCAAGACCATGACCTATTATGGCCGCTGGACCTATAAGTTCGAGGAAGCTGCCCGCCACGGCGCGATCGGCGCGCTGATCGTCCACGACACGCCGGGCGCGGGCTATGGCTGGAACGTCGTCACCAGCCCGGCCGGCGAAAATTACGATCTGGTCCGCGCGCCCGACAAACTGACCAGCCTTCAGGTGCAGGGCTGGGTCGAGGGTGATGCCGCGAGCAAGCTGTTCGCCGGCGCGGGGCTCGATTTCGCCGCGCTGCGCAAACAGGCGCGATCGGCCAGGTTCAAGCCCGTCGACCTTAAGGGCGCGACCTTCTCCGCCGCCTTCCCGGTTACGCAGGAAGTGGTGCAGAGCGCCAACGTCCTCGCCCGCATCCCCGGCGCCAAACGCCCGGACGAAACCCTGATGTATGGCGCGCACTGGGACGCTTATGGCAAAGGCGCGCCCGATGCGCAGGGCCGCATTTACCGCGCCGGCGCCAATGACGATGCGCTCGGCATGGCCGGCCTGTTCGAAATCGCCCGCGCCTTCAAGGCCGCGCCCGCCCCCGACCGCTCGATCGTCTTTGCCGCCTGGACGGCGGAGGAGCGCGGGCTGCTGGGGTCCGAACATTATGCCCAGAACCCGGTCTATGCGATCGACAAGACCGTCGCCAACCTCACGATCGACGTGCTCCAGACCGCGGGCAAGGCGAAGGACGTGATCCTGATCGGCAAGGGCCAAAATGGCCTGGAGGATGATCTGGCGACGTTCGCGGCAAAGCAGGGCCGCATCATCACGCAGGAAAGCCTCCCCGAACGCGGGCTCTTCTACCGCGCCGACCATTTCTCCATGGCCAAGCGCGGCGTGCCCGTCCTGCTGATGATGGGCTTGGCGGGCGCATCCGACCTGATCGAGGGCGGTCGCCCCGCAGGCCAGGCGTGGATCGATGCCTATACCGGCACATGCTATCATCAAGCCTGCGACGCCTGGGGGCCGGACTGGCAACTGGACGGCGCGGCGCAGGATATCGACCTGATGCTCGACATCGGTCGCGACCTGGCGAACACGACCCGCTGGCCGGAATGGAAAGCCGGATCGGAGTTCAAGGCCATCCGCGACAAAAGCGCCGCGTCGCGCAAGTAAAGCAACCTCCGTTTGTTTCGAGCTTAGTCGAAAAACGCTGGCGCAGCGCTATCCGCTTCTCGAGTGCGCTCGAAGCGAACGGGCTTTTAGCTCAGTCTATAGAGCGCAGCGCCATGCGGCGGCAGCATCGCGGCAATCCGCGCCGCCTGCTGCCCCAGCGCCCTGCCCGCCCACAGGTCGCGCACCGCAACCGGCCCGCTGATCCCCAGATCGCGCAGCCTGATCCCGACCTCACGCGGCTTGTCGCCGGTGTTGAACAGCGCGACATAGCGATCCTTGCCGCCCTGGGCGACTGCGGACCAGACGCGCACGCCATCCTCCACGAAATGCGGGCAGTTGCCCTGGCTCGCCTGATTGACCGCCAGCACCTCGCGATTGGTCAGCAGTGCCAGCGTCGGCGCATCCAGATGTCGCAAGTCGCCTCCCATGATGAGCGGCGACCGCGCAATCGCCCACAGCGTCATCAGCGTCTTCTGCTCGTCGGGGGTGAAGCGCGTATCCCGCTCCCCCAGCGCCAACCGCCCAAGCGGCAGCATGTCGGCGTCGGGCCATGATCCCGGCCCGCGATAGGGCGTCCAATTTTCCAACCGGGTGAACTGCGCCTCCAGCATCGCCCAATCGTCCCAGAAATCGTCGGAGATACGCCACATCTGTGCATATTTGCGGACATGATCGCCGCGGATCACCGGCGTCTCGCCCGGCGACAGGCTCAGCATGATCGGCCGCCCCGTCGCCATAATCGCCTTGTGCGCCGCCTCGATCTCCGGCGCATGGGCGTCATAGGGCCGACTCATATCGTCCATCTTGACGAAATCCACGCCCCAGTCGGCATAGAGGCGGAAGATGCTGTCATAATAGGCCTGCGCGCCCGGTCGTGTCATGTCGACGCCATACATATCCGGATTCCACGAACAGATGCTCGCCATATCGGCCACATCTTTCGCGTGATATTGCGTGCCCAGGATCGGCAGGTTCGCCTCAACTGCCGCCCGCGGGATACCGCGCATCACATGGATACCGAACTTTAGGCCAAGCGCATGCACCGCCTTGGCGAGCGGCGCGAAGCCGCTGCCACCCACGCTCGACGGAAACCGATTGGGTGCCGGGATCATCCGGCCATAAGCATCCATGGCCGGCTTGGGCCTGGCATTATAGGTATAGCTCGACGCCTCTGGTTCATACCATTGGATATCGACGGTGAGGATGTCGTAGCCGAACGGCAGCAGCTTTTCCGCCATGATCGCAGCGGTCGCGCGCGCCTGTGCCTCGGTGATGGTCGTGGCGAAACTGTTCCAGCTATTCCATCCCATCGGCGGCCGCGGCGCCGGCACGGCCTTGCCCGGCTCGGCCGCACCCGCTGCCCGCGCGACGCTTACAGCCGCCATCCCCGCCACGCCGGCGACGAACAGATCGCGGCGGCTCGTTTCCAATGTCATCCTCTTCATTTGTCGGAGTTAATAGAAAGGCCGCGGCAAGATCAAGCTGCAACTAGATTCTTATCCCCGCCAGCCATTCGCCGATCATCGCCCGGCCCGCCGCCACCGCAATCGGGCCGTGCAAGCCAT
The DNA here is from genome assembly GCF_900013425.1 of Sphingobium sp. Z007. GTDB lineage: Bacteria > Pseudomonadota > Alphaproteobacteria > Sphingomonadales > Sphingomonadaceae > Sphingobium. The sequence goes on along the minus strand of NZ_FBXK01000005.1, from coordinate 661,063 downwards.
GATCCTCCCGCAGCGCAATCCCGCATTGTTGCGCCACGTCCAGATCGGCCCAGAAATGGGTCAGCCAATCCTCGAACCGCGGATCTTCGCCCATCTCCGCATGAAATTGCAGCGCCAGCAGGTTGGGACCGCGCCGGAACGCCTGATGCGCATAGTTGGACGTCGATGCCAGCAACTCGACATTGTCGGGCAGGTCGAACGTATCGCTGTGCCAATGCAACACCGGCACATCGATCAAATGGCGCAGCGGCGACGTCGCGCCCGCGCCATTTACGCTGACCGGTGCGAAGCCCAGTTCCATATGCCCGCCGGGATAGACCGGCGCGCCCAGCGCCGCCGCGATCATCTGACTGCCCAGGCACACGCCCAAGGTCGGTCGGTCGGCGGCGAGCCGCGCAGCGAGCTTATCGATCTGGAGCGGTATCCAGGGATGGACGTCCGTTTCATAGACGCCCATCGGCCCGCCCATCATGATAAGCAGATCGGGATCGCACAGATTCACGTCCGCAAAATCGGGGCTGGCGACATCGATCCGGTCGATAAGATAGCCCGCCGCCTCGATCGGTTGCAAATAGCCTGCGGCGCCTTCGCGCGGCACATGTCGGACGATCAATGCTCTCTTCATGATCCCCTGTGCTAACCAGCCCTACCGCGCGACGCCAGCCCAGCCTTTCTTGGGCCAGGAAAATTGCGGCTATCGGCTTGGCGCTGCCGTGCAGCCATGATTTAACCCGGTGATGATCCTGACCCGCCTCGCCCGCCCGCTCCTCTTCGCCAGCCTGCTCGCCGGGGCGGCTCTACCCGCCCAGACGCCGCAGCCGCCCGCACCCTCCCCTGTCGATGCTGTCGATCCTTTCATCGGCACGTCGGGCGAAGGCCACACATTCCCCGGCGCGGTCGCCCCCTTCGGCATGGTCCAACTGTCGCCCGACACCCATGTCGGCGCAGCGCGGCAGACCTATGCCTGGGCGGCAGGCTATCGCCATGAAGACCCCACCATCCTCGGCTTCTCCCACACCCATTTCTCCGGCGCGGGGCATAGCGACCTGGGCGATTTTCTGGTGATGCCGGTGAGCGGCGACACGGTGCCGCTGGAGGCGGGCGCGGTCGACACGCCTGGCTATCGCTCGCGCAAGGCGGACGAGGTCGCATCGCCCGGCTATTATGCCGTCACCCTGACCGATCCGGGCGTCCGCGCGGAAATGACGGCCGGCACCCGCGTCGGCGTCCACCGCTATGCCTTTCCGGCGGGCAAGGCGGCGCATCTGGTGCTGGACCTGCGCTCCATCATCTACGACTATCCAGGCAAGATCCTCTGGTCTTCGATCCGCATCCGGCCCGACGGCATAATCACCGGGTCGCGCGAAGTGCGCGGCTGGGCGACGCCCCGCCGCCTCTTCTTCGCCATCCGCTTTTCAACAACGCCGACCGGGCACCAGTTCGTCACCACCGAGAAGGATATTCTCTACAAGGGCTTCAAAGGGCCGGGTCGCGGCCCCGAAACGCTCGATGCCCTGGCGGGCCGGGCGATCGTCGCGCAGCTCGACTTCGGCAGGCTCGCCAAACCACTGGAGGTGAAGGTCGCGCTGTCGGGCGTGGACGAGGATGGCGCGATCGCCAACCTCGCCAGCGAGCCGGGCGATTTCGACGCCATTCGCGCCAAGACCCGCGCCGCCTGGGCCAATGCACTGGGCGCGGTGCAGATCGTCGCGCCCGCCCCGATGCGCACCAATGTCTATACCGCCCTCTATCACAGCCTGATGGCGCCCAGCATCTGGGGCGACGCCGATGGGCGCTGCGCGGGCCGGACGATCAGGTTCACGCGGCGTCGGGTTTCACCATGCACTCCACCTTCTCGCTATGGGATACGTTTCGCGCCGAACATCCGCTGTTGACCCTGATCCAGCCCGAAGCGAAGAATGCCGATTTCGTGAACAGTCTGGTCGCCAGTCATAAGACCAGTCCCTTCGGCATCCTGCCCGTCTGGCAATTTGCCGGCAAGGAAACCTGGACGATGATCGGCTATCATGCCGTGCCGGTGATCGCCGACGCCTGCCTCAAGGGCATCAAGGGCATCGACTGCGCCGCCGCGCTGAAAGCGATGGTCGCCAGCGCCGACTATGCGCCCTATGGGGGCCTCGGCGACTATATGAAACTGGGTTATGTGCCCATCGACCGGGAGCCGGAAGCGGCGTCCAAGACGGTCGAATATGCCTATGACGACTGGACCATCGCGCGGCTGGCGCGGCAATTGGGCGACGCGGCGACAGCGCAGCGCTTTGAGAAGCGCGCGGCAAACTGGCGCAACAGCTTCGACGCCAGGACCGGCTTCCTGCGCGCGCGCAAGGCGGACGGCACGTTCCGAACCCCCTTCGACCCAACCGCGATCAACTATGGCAGCGACTATACGGAGGGGAATGCCTGGCAATATAGCTGGTTCATGCCGCACGATCAGGGCGGCCTGTTCCGCCTGCTGGGCGGCGACGCCAAGGCGGTCGCCAAACTCGACGCCATGTTCGACTATGACAATAGCAAGATCGACTATAGCCATGCCGAGGATATATCCGGCCTGATCGGTCAATATATCCATGGCAACGAACCCAGCCACCATGTCGCCTATCTCTACACTTATGCTGGCCGACCCTGGCGCACGCAGGAGCGGTTTGAAGCAGATCGTCGATACTCAGTATAAGCCCACGCCCGATGGCCTCGCGGGCAATGACGATCTGGGGCAGATGTCCGCCTGGCTGGTGTTCACCGCGCTGGGCTTCTACCCGGTCGCGCCCGGCAGCGGGGAATATGTGATCGGTCGGCCGTTCGTGGAGCGGGCGGAAATGCGCGTGGGCGACAAGCGGTTCATGGTGCTGGCCGACGGCCTGTCGGACGCCAACCGCTATGTCGGCAAAGTTACGCTGAACGGCGAGGCGCTGGAGCGGAGCTTCATCACCGACGCGGAAATCCGGGCTGGCGGCGAACTGCGCTTCACCATGCAGGCGACCCCGGACAGGACATGGGCGACGGGCGTGAAGGCGCGGCCTTATTCGATGACGGGCTATGGGCGGTAGATTGGCGGCGCAGCGACATGTCTGAAGGTCTGCATCCGATGTTCGATCAAATGGTTGATGTCGATGAAGCGGGTCAAGAGCGGGACATTCTTCGGCGCATGATGCGCCATAGGGTGGCGAACCCCACAACGCTCCAGATGATGTTCAGCACCATCGAAGGGAAGGCACCGTGCCACCAGGTGTTGAGCACGAAAAGCGCAGCGCCGAGCGCGTTCAGCCACTGGAAAGTCGCCGACTCGCCAGACATCCGCCCGGTCGACACGCCGACATAGGCCGCTAGTACCAGTAGCGCGCCGATCCAGCCGATAATCTCGATCGCCACCGCCATCATTCGCCGCAATCCAGCGCGACGGTCGCTGTCTTCACCTGTTTGCCGAGCTTCGCCTCGATCGTCAGCTTGCCCGCACAGGTCGCATTGTTGATCCAAAGCGCGGTGGCCACGCTGCCTTCATAAGGGACCAATATGCCGGTCACGCTGCGGGAACCGAGCAGCTTTCCCGCGCTGTTGCGCGCGGTGATGACCAGCGGCGTTTCGGTCAGGAAACCGTCTGCGCCATTGCCCTTTACCCGCACCGTCACCAGCAAATCCTGCGCGGCCTCCTTGGCCTCCCCCTCGCCAATCACCGTGTTCCAACCGGAAAATCGGCTGGGCGGCGATGCGATATTGCCAGACAGGGTGCCGGACAATTCGTAGAAAAGCTGCGCACGGACGCTTTCGATGAGCGCGTGGGGCGGTGGCGGGTCCGCCGTTGCCGCTCCGGCCAGCAAGACGGCAGCCGTAACAAGACCAATGGTCGCGAACATGCCGACACTCCCCATTAGAAAAGGGCGCCCTCCTCGCGGAAAGCGCCCTCATAATCTTACGGCAGCGCGTCAGCCAATCAAGCGGCCAGCTTGCGCAACACATATTGCAGGATGCCGCCGTTCAGGAAATATTCCAGCTCGTTGATCGTATCGATACGGCAGAGCGCGGTGAAGGTGAAGGTCGATCCGTCGGCGCGGGTGACGACCACCTCCACATCCTGGCGGGGCTTGAGGTCCGCGACACCGGTGATGGTGAAGCTTTCGTCGCCCGTCAGGCCCAGCGTATCCCTGGTATCGCCATCCTTGAACTGGAGCGGCAGCACGCCCATGCCGACAAGGTTGGAGCGGTGGATACGCTCGAAACTCTCGACGATGACTGACCGGACGCCGAGCAGGTTGGTGCCCTTGGCCGCCCAGTCGCGCGACGATCCCGTCCCATATTCCTTGCCGCCGATGACGACCAACGGCGTGCCGTCCGCCTTATGCCTCATCGCCGCATCGTAGATCGGCATCACGTCGCCGGCATAGCGAGTCATCCCGCCCTCCACGCCATCCAGCATCAAATTCTTGATACGGATATTGGCGAAGGTACCGCGCATCATGACTTCATGATGGCCGCGACGCGAGCCGTAGCTGTTATAATCGGCCTGGCTGACCTGATGCTCGCTCAGCCACTTGCCGGCCGGGCTGGATGCCTTGATCGATCCGGCTGGCGAAATATGGTCGGTGGTGATCGAATCGCCGAAGATCGCGAGTGGCTTGGCTTCGATGATGTCGGTGACCGGCGCCGGGGTCATACTCAGCCCCTCAAAATAGGGCGGGTTGGCGACATAGGTGGAACCCGCGCGCCAGCTATAGGTGTCCGATCCCGTCACGTCGATCGCCTGCCAATGGGCGTCGCCCTTATAGACATTGGCGTAGCGCGCCTGAAACATCGCGCGGTCCATGCAGCCGGCCATGGTCGTGGCGACCTCGTCATTGGTCGGCCAGATGTCTCTTAGATAGACGTCGTTGCCCGCCGTGCTGACGCCGATCGGGGTGGTGATGAAATCCTCGATCACCGTGCCCTTGAGCGCATAAGCGACCACCAGCGGCGGGCTGGCCAGGAAGTTGGCGCGCACGTCGGGCGACACGCGACCTTCGAAATTGCGGTTGCCCGAAATGACGGCGGCCGCGACCAGGCCATTGTCGTTGATCGCCGCGCTGATCGCGGGCGCCAGCGGACCGGAGTTGCCGATGCAGGTAGTGCAGCCATAGCCGACCAGGTTGAAGCCTATGGCGTCCAGATGCTCCTGAAGCCCGGCCTTGTTAAAATAGTCGGTGACGACCTGGCTGCCGGGCGCCAACGACGTCTTGACCCACGGCTTGGGCTTGAGGCCCAGCTCGTTCGCCTTCTTGGCGACTAGGCCAGCCGCGATCATGACGCTGGGGTTAGACGTGTTGGTGCAACTGGTGATTGCCGCAATAGTGACGTCGCCATCGCCAATGTCGAAATCCTCGCCCGCGACGGGCACACGCTGCTGCGCCTTCTTGTAAGTGGTGACCAAGTCGGCGTTGAATACATCATCGACGTCGGGCAGGGATACGCGGTCCTGCGGACGCTTGGGGCCGGCCAGGCTAGGGACGACGGTCGCCAGGTCCAGTTCCAGCGTATCGGTGAAGACCGGCTCGATCGCGGGGTCGATCCAGAAGCCCTGTTCCTTGGCATAGGCCTCGACCAGCGCGATATTCTCGTCGGTGCGGCCGGTCAGGCGCATATAATCGAGCGTCTTGTCGTCGATGCCGAAGAAGCCGCAGGTCGCGCCATATTCCGGCGCCATATTGGCCAGCGTCGCGCGGTCGGCGAGCGACAGGCTAGCAAGGCCAGGGCCGAAATATTCGACGAAGCGCCCGACAACGCCGCGCGCGCGCAGCATCTGGGTCGCCGTGAGCACCAGATCGGTGGCGGTCACGCCTTCCTGCAATTCACCGGTGAATTTGAAGCCGACGACTTCGGGGATCAGCATGGAAACGGGCTGACCCAGCATCGCGGCTTCCGCCTCGATGCCGCCCACGCCCCAGCCCAGCACGCCCAGGCCATTGACCATCGTGGTGTGGCTGTCAGTACCGACGCAGGTGTCGGGATAGGCGACCAGTGTGCCGTCCGGGTCTTCGCTCGACCAGACGGCCTGGGCGATATTTTCCAAGTTCACCTGATGGCAGATACCGGTGCCCGGCGGCACGGCGTAGAAATTGGCGAGGGACTTGCTGCCCCATTTCAGGAAGTCGTAACGCTCCATATTGCGCTGATATTCGATTTCCACATTCTGTTCGAACGCCTTGGGCGTGCCGAATTCATCCACCATGACCGAATGATCGATGACGAGGTGGACGGGCACCTGCGGATTGATCTTGCCGGCGTCGGCGCCCAGCGCGTTCATCGCGTCGCGCATCGCAGCCAGATCGACCACGCAGGGAACGCCTGTGAAATCCTGCAACAGCACGCGGGCGGGGCGGTACTGGATCTCGCGCTGCGCCTTGCCCCGGTCCTGCTGCCAATCGACGATCGCCTGAATGTCTTCCGCCGTGACGGTGACGCCATCTTCGAAGCGGAGCAGATTTTCCAGCAGCACCTTCATCGAAAAAGGCAGGTGCGAAACATCGCCCAGCTTCGCCGCTGCCTTTTTCAACGAATAATAGGCAATGTCCTTGCCGCCCACGTTCAACGTGTCGCGCGTACCCAATGTGTCCTGTCCGATGGCGGTCATAAGATGTGCGTCTCCTCGCATGGCCTCGGCCAGAGGATGACGCGTTTCCACCAGAAGCTCGCAGAACGGCGATCAGAAACCGGCCGGCAAGGTGGCAGGGATGCGCCTCAACCCGTGGTCGAAGCAGGTATGTCCCGATGCTGCAGCGCCATAACATTTAAGAGTGTCAAGTCAAATGGCGACACGGGCTGAACCCCCTATGTAGGGATATGTTTCGCATATTTAAGCGTTGGGTGGGCAGAAAGGGGAAACATCCATGGAAGTCTGTTTTTCGCCCGTCGAAACCGGGATATCTGCTATCAATCCGCAATATCGCCAAGGGCAGGCGATGGCCTGCCCCGACTGCGGCGGCAACCAGTGGATCGTGGGTCGGGTAGTGGCGGAATGTGGGCGCTGCGAAACGCTGCTTCCGCTTGCTGCATCGCAACATCGCAGGTGGGTGGGCGGCTTGTCCTGACGCGGCTTCAGGCTGACTATACCTAGTCGACCTCTCTCCGTTTGGATCAAGTCACATATTCTGAGAACTGCCATAAACTGCAATGCGCCGCCGCATTTCCCAACAGGGAGAGCGCAGCAGCGGCATTGCTTGCAAAGGGACCGTACCCCTGTGGATCAGTGCGCCACCGGCGGCGCGAACTTGGTCAGGTCGATGCCCACCACCGCCTTCTTATACTCCTCGATACTGGGCGTGCGGCCCAGAACGGACGACAGCACCACGACCGGGGTAGAGGCGAGCAGCGATTCCCCCTTCTTCTCCGTGGTATCTTCCACCACACGCCCCTGGAACAGGCGGGTCGAGGTGGCCAGGACGGTGTCGCCCCTGGCGGCTTTCTCCTGGTTGCCCATGCACAGGTTGCAGCCCGGACGCTCCAGATACAGGGTATTCTCGTAGCTGGTGCGCGCCGCGCTCTTGGGCGCGACATCGTCAAATTCGAATCCCGCGTACTTCCTCAGTACGTCCCAGTCGCCCTCGGCCTTCAACTCATCGACGATATTATAGGTCGGCGGAGCGACGACCAGCGGCGCCTTGAATTCGACCTTGCCTTCGGTCGCCTCGATATTCTTGAGCATCTGGGCCAGGATCTTCATGTCGCCCTTGTGCACCATGCACGACCCGATGAAGCCCAGGTCGACCTTCTTGGTGCCGCCATAATAGGACACGGGGCGAATGGTGTCGTGGGTGTAGCGCTTGGATACGTCGGCATTGTTGACGTCCGGGTCGGCGATCATCGGCTCGTCGATCAGGTCCAGATCGACCACGACCTCCGCGAAATATTTGGCGTTGGGGTCGGGCGCGAGCGCAGGCTTCACGCCGGACCGAATCTCGCCGATCCGCGCATCCGCCTTGGCGATCAGTCCGCGCAATGTGCCCGCGGCATTCTCCATGCCCTTGTCGATCATGATCTGGATGCGCGACTTGGCGATCTCCAGCGACTGGATCAGCGTTTCATCCTGCGAAATGCAGATCGACGCCTTGGCCTTCATTTCGGCCGTCCAGTCGGTGAAGGTGAAGGCCTGGTCCGCGAGCAGCGTGCCGATATGCACTTCGATGATCCGGCCCTGGAATATATTTTCGCCACCGAACTGGGCCAGCATCTGTGCCTGGGTCGCATGGACGACGTCGCGGAAGTCCATATAGGGCAGCATCTTGCCTTTGAACGTGACCTTCACCGATTGCGGGATTGGCATGGTCGCCTCCCCCGTGGCCAGCGCCAGCGCAACCGTGCCGGAGTCCGCGCCGAAGGCCACGCCCTTCGACATGCGGGTGTGGCTGTCGCCGCCGATGATGATCGCCCAGTCATCCACGGTGATGTCGTTCAGCACCTTGTGAATCACGTCCGTCATCGCATGATAGCGGCCCCTGGGGTCGCGCGCGGTGATGAGGCCAAAATTGTTCATGAAGGACATCAGCTTGGGGATGTTGGCCTGCGCCTTCTTGTCCCAGACCGATGCGGTATGGCAGCCCGACTGATAGGCACCGTCGACCAGCGGCGAAATGACGGTGGCCGCCATTGCTTCGAGTTCCTGCGCGGTCATCAGGCCGGTGGTGTCCTGCGATCCCACGATGTTGACCTTCACGCGCACGTCCGACCCGGCGTGCAGCACCTTGCCGGGCGTCACGCCAACGGCGTTGCGGTTGAAGATCTTCTCGACGGCGGTCAGGCCCTGGCCCTCGACCGTGATTTCCCTGTTTGGGGCGAACACCAGCGGCGCTTCCACGCCCAGCGTTTCGGCGGCGAAGGTCTGGAGCTTCTTGCCGAACACGATGGCGTAGCTGCTGCCCGCCTTCATGAATTCCATCTTCTGCGGCGTGAAGGCGGCGGCGACATCGACCAGTTCATTGCCCGCTTCGTCAGTCAGTTTCTTGTTCTTGACGTCGATCTTGAGGACCGTGCCAGTCGCGACGGAGAATTTTTCCTCCAGCACCGGATTGCCGTCATTGTTCAGGATGGCCTTGCCGTCCGGGCCGGTCATCTTCACCCAGTTTTTGAGGTTGATGCCGATGCCGCCGGTCACGTCCACCGTAGTCGCGAAGATCGGTGAAATGCCATTGGTGCCGCCGACGACGGGGGCATAGTTGACGAAGGGGACATAGGGGCTGGACTGCTTGCCGGTCCACAGCGCCACATTGTTAACGCCCGACATGCGCGAGGAGCCGACGCCCATCGTGCCCTTTTCGGCGACCAGCATGACGCGCTTGTCGGGATGCTGCGCCTTGAGCGCCACGATCTGCTGCTGCGCCTCCGGCGTCATCATGCACAGGCCATGCAGTTCGCGGTCGGAGCGCGAATGCGCCTGGTTGCCTGGCGACAGCAGATCGGTCGAGATATCGCCTTCGCCCGCGATGAAGGTCACGACCTTGATCTCGTCCTCGACTTGCGGGAGCTTGGTGAAGAACTCTGCCTTGGCGTAGCTTTCCAGCACGTCCTTCGCGACCGGATTGCCCGCGGCATAGGCATCGCGCACGCGGAACATGTCCGCGTCATAGAGAAAGAACTGGGTCTTGAGGACGTCGCCCGCCTGACTGGCGATCACGGCATCATCGCCCAGCGCGATGTCGAGCAGCACGCCGATCGAGGGGCCGCCCTTCATGTGGCTGAGCAGTTCGAGCGCGAAAGCCGGGGTTATTTCCGGGACGGTCACGTCGCCCAGGATGATCTGCTTGAGGAAAGCGGCCTTGGCGCCCGCAGCGCTCGTGGTGCCCGGCAACGTGTTGTAGATGAAGAATTTGAGCGCGTCAGCACGATGTTCGCTGCCCATGTCCTGGATCAGGGCGATGATTTCGCTGAGCAATGCACCATCGTCGATCGGCTTGGGCGCCAGTCCCTCAATCTTTCGGCTGTCGATTTCGGCCAGATAATCCAGGTAAATGCTCATCTTTTCCCCAACGTCATAAAGTGTACGGACTCGACGCGCAGCGCCACTTGCCGATCTTTATGCCCGGTCTGGGAACTGACGCGGCTCCGGTACGTCAATGGATGCGGATTGGCAAGTCGCGGCGGCGGCTCAAAATGATGCTTCCATCTACGCCAATCGCCCGAAAACTGGAGCTTTTCCTATTACTATGAGTAAATAATGGACTTAAGTCGGACGGCTATGCCTTGGCCTTCTCCGCTGCGATCCAACTGTCCATCTGGCTGTCCAGCACAGTCAACGGCACTGCGCCCTGCGCCAGCAGCGCATCATGAAAGCGGCGCAGGTCGAATTTCGGTCCCAGCGCGCTTTCCGCTTTCGCACGCAATTGCCGGATTTTGATCTCGCCCAGCTTGTAACCCAGCGCCTGCCCCGGCCAACTGATATAGCGATTGACCTCCGCATCGATATTCGCGTCGGACAGCGCGCTGTTGCTCTTCATGAAGGCGACCGCCCTGCCCTTGTCCCATCCCTTGGCATGGATACCGGTGTCCACCACCAGGCGACAGGCGCGCCACATCTCGTAGGACAATCGCCCCATCATCTTTTCGGGCGTGTCATACAGGCCCATCTCCTCGCCCAGATATTCGGTATAGAGCGCCCAGCCTTCCACATAGGCGGTGAAGCCCGCCAGATATTTGCGGAACGGGGGCAGCGGCAATTCCTGTTGCAGCGCGATCTGGTTGTGGTGGCCCGGCACCGCTTCATGCGCCGTCAGCGCGGGCAGTTCCCAAAAGGGCCGCTGGTCGAGCTTGGACGTGTTCACCCAATAAGTGCCGGAAATGCCGCTCTCCGGCGCGCCTGGCCCATAATAGGCCGTCGTCGTGCCTTCCGCTTCGGCCGCAGGAATGGCTTTCAACCCATAGGGCAGCCGCGGCAGCGTACCGAAATAGCGCGGCAGTAAGCCGTCAATCGTCTTGGCCTGCCGCGCCGCGACGCGCAGCAGTTCCTCCGACGTCTTCGCGTAAAAGCTGGGATCGGTGCGCAGATGCTGGATATAGGCGGCGCGACTGGGATAGCCGGCCTTAGCCGCAATGGCGTCCATCCGCTTGCCGATCCGCGCGACCTCGTCCAGCCCGATCTGGTGTATCTGGCCCGGCGTCAGGTCCGTCGTCGTATGCGCCTTCACCCGGCCGGCGTACCAGGCCGCACCGCCCGGCAGCGCCGAAGCGCTGTCGTTCTTGCGGCAATGGGGCAGATACTCCGCCACGAACAGGTCGTGCCATTTGCGATATTCCGGCGTCAGGACGTCCCGGATCAGCGTCACGGCCCGCGCCTGCATCGCGCTCCAGTCGGCCTCGCTGATGTCGCGCGGCCTGGCCCGCTTGAACGGCTCGTAGAAGCGCGTCTCCTCCGGCTTGCCCGCAACGATGCCGCTGATCGTCCCCGCATAATTTTGCAGCACCGAACAGGGCTGGACATAGCCGTCCCTGATCGCCTGTCGCGTGATGGCCAGCGCGTCGCCATTCTGCTTGGGGTAGAGCGCCAAGCGCTTCAGATAGCTGTCATAATCGGCGCGATTGTAGAAAGGCAGGCCGTCGGCCATGCCCGAAAAGCCCTGATGCCAGCCATAATAGGTGGTGAACAGCATCAGCCGCTCGGCCGGATGCGCGTCGCCATCGATATCGTCGCGCAGCATCCACAGCAGCACGTCACGATTCACCCGATCGGCCGCATCCAGTTGCTGCGTCGACACGCGCTCCAACCGATCCACGAAGCCGCGCTCCGCCTTGATCTGCGCGTCGCGCGCGATCAGCGAAATATCATAGATCCGGTCATCATAATCGCGCACCCCGCGGGCTGTCGCCTCGAGCGGATGGGCGGACAGATACCAGGTCCAATGGTCGTCCATAACCTTGGTCAATTGATCATGCGCCAATTGATTATGGGGCGTTTGCGCCTGCGCCAGAACGGGGGCGGCAACGGCGAGCATCAGGGACAGAATCTTGCGCATGGACGCAATGGTGCGCGCGTCCGATCGCTTTTGGCAAGGGGGCAGCGCCAGAGTTCAGGCGGCGGCTACACCCTCCGCCTCAACAATGCCGTCTCCGGCGTAAAAACCCCGCACGCGCACCCGTTTTTCAACATGATCGACGGGTACGCGCAACAGGACGAGGCGGTAGCTACCGCCCAGATCGCGCTGGAGCAGAAAGCCGGCTTCGTCGCGCAGCAATCTGCCGGTCTCGTTCACGCCAGCGCCAATCTCTGTCATCCGCTTAATCTACAGCGTCCTTGATGCCCTTGCCAGCCAATATACCAAGAACAAGAAAAAGCACGAATATGGCGATGGCGATGAAGAACAATATCTTGGCGATGCCGACGAAAGCGCCGGCTGCGCCGCCAAAGCCGAGCAAGGCCAGCACGGCAGCAATGACGAGGGATATGACGGCCAGCTTAAGCATGGTAAGTCCTTTCGTTTCGAAGGCGGTCTATATTTACCCAACCGATGGCCGCCCTGCTTGTTCCCGAATCAAAATATAGGGATAACAACAGATTAAGGTTCATTCTCACATATCTGAATGAACTACTGCGCCTGATTGGCCGTTATTCCCGCACAATATAAAGGAGACGGCGATGTCTAACAATCATGCCATCAGCAAGCTGGACGACCTCATCACGACCTTGATCGATAGTGTGAAAGGCTATGAACATAGCGCAGACAAGGTGACGTCGGACGCGTTCCAGACGCTGTTCCGCGATCTCGCGGCCGAACGCGCCAAAGCGGTGGATCTGTTGCAGGCCCGCAGCCGGGAACTGGGCGGCAAACCGAACGCATTCGGCTCCGTGGCTGGCACCGTTCATCGTCGGATGGAGGATATCTTCGTGGCGCTGGGCGGCGGCGACAAGGCGGTGATCCAGGCTATCGATCGGGGTGAGGATTATCTGCGCGAGGAGTTTGAGCGCGTGTTGAAGGACGAAGCGATAGACGCCGAAACGCAGGATGTGGTGCGCCGCGCCTATGAATCGGTCGCGCATGGCCATATCGTCGTGAACGGGCTGAAGGACCAGCTCGCCACGGCTTAAGCGATCAAACCCAGCCTTCCAGCACTTGGTTCGGCGGCCTGTGGCCATCGACCCAGGTGCGGATATTGGCGATCACCCGCGCGCCGGTCGCGTCACGCCCCTCGAAGGTCGCGGACCCCATATGCGGTAGCAACACGACGTTGGACAGCGCCAGCAGCCGCGGATCGACCGCCGGCTCATGGGTATAGACGTCAAAGCCCGCGCCGGCGATCCGCCCTTCGTCCAGCGCCGCGATCAGCGCCTGCTCGTCGGTGATTTCTGCGCGTGACGTGTTGATGAGATAGGCGTGCGGCGGCATCAGGCCGATCCGCCGCGCATCGATCACGCCGCGGCTGTCGGCGTTCAACGGGCAATGGATCGACACGATGTCACTGCCCCTTAACAGCGCGTCCAGGTCGCCATGCCATTCCGCCTCCAATTCCTGCTCCACTTCGAAGGGCAGGCGATGGCGGTTATGATAGGCGATCGACAGGCCAAAGGCGCGCGCGCGGCGCGCGACGGCGCGGCCGATCCGCCCCATGCCGATGATGCCCAGCTTCTTGCCGCCGATCCGGTGGCCCAGCATCCCCGACGGGCTCCAGCCGCGCCATTCTCCGGTACGGACCAGCTTTTCCCCCTCCGCCAGGCGGCGCGGCACCGACAGGATCAGCGCCATCGTCATGTCGGCGGTATCCTCGGTCAGGACGCCGGGCGTGTTGGTGACGATGATCCCCTTCGCCCGCGCGGCCGACAGGTCGATATGATCCACCCCGCTGCCGAAGCTGGCGATCAGTTGCAGCCTTTCCGGCGCGGCCGCCAACAGCGCGGCGTCAATCTGGTCGCTGATGCACGGCACCAGCACGTCGCACTGGGCCATCGCGCGGGCCAAGTCGGTGCGGCTCATCGCCACATCGCCGACATTGAAGCTGGCGTCGAACAATTGGGCCATGCGCGCCTCCACATTGGGCGGCAGGCGGCGCGTGACGATGACGCGCGGCTTTGCGGGACGCTGCTTCTTGGCCATGGTTCAAGCCGCTATTCCCGCCCGCGTCGCCGGTCAAGCGGATATGGCGACGGACAACGCCACCGGCGACATCAGCGCTTGTCGGCGCGCCACGGCCGGGAGTAAGGAACGACAATGGGTGATACGGCATTTGGGTCTGGAATGAAGCGTCTTTTATGGGGCGTCGCGGCGGTCGCCTGTGTGGCGACGGCGAGCGCGGCGCTGGCCGGGCCGGGCAAGCCGGTGCCCTATTGGGCGTCGCTATCGCAGGACGAGGCGCGGATGCGCGTCGGACCTAGCCTGGATTATCCATCCAACTGGATCTACCGCCGCCGCGACCTCCCGGTAAAAGTGGTGCAGGTGCTGGGCCTATGGCGTAAGGTGGAAGACCCCGATGGCGCGCAAGGCTGGATGCATGTCCGCCTGCTCAGCGACACGCCGACCGCGATCGTCCGGTCGGAGGTCGCGCCGCTGCGCGAATCGCCGCGCGATGGATCGCGGGCGCTGTTCCGGGCGGGCCGCGGCGTGGTCGGGCGACTGGGCGACTGTTCGGGCGGCTGGTGCAATTTCGACGCCAAGGGTCAGCGCGGCTATGTGAAGGCCAGCGACGTGTGGGGCGCGACCGGCGGCTAAGGTTTTCCGCGCTTAACTTCGCACATTTCCCGCCGGTTTCGACATTTTAATGCGGAAATAGGAAATTTCGTTACGAGCATCAGAGGCGCGCGGATGGCGCGAAAAGCGGTCGTGTGAAAGAGCCGACGCCAATGTAGCAAAGACAGGGCATGTAGGACAGTTTTGGGTGGGAATCGGAAGGTCGGTTTGCGGCAGGGCAAGCCTGCCACATCACGCACGATGTAATTTATTGAAACATAACATATAAAATAAGGCCGATGATCGATAATATCGTTACAAATGTAACAATGAAATGCAAAAACTGGATTTTTGGCGAGAATATTAGCGCAATAGAAACCAATATTGAGGCGCATGCTTCATATTGCACGACATGTAGAGTGAAACGTTCATTCGGAATGGTGTTACCATAAGCCGCGATTGCAACAATTATAACTACTGGAAAGAAGAAAATTATGCTTATTATTGCTATCGCTATTCTTAGCATTTTGACCTCAATCTAAGATGCAAAATGGACTAGACACGGGTGCTAAACAACTCGTTTAAATGTCCGCGAATGATCGCTTTAGGCGATTCTTCCCCTTGAAGGGGAAGTGACAGGCCGAAGGGCTGACGGAGGGGTATCTCCCTATCGACATGCCGCTACCCCTCACCACTTTAGAGATCCCACGGAAAAGGCACCGAAGTCCCCCCCCTTCTCCATTCACCATTCATAGGCCTTGGGCAACGCGCCCTCGGTCGGCGTCGCATAGCGGTCACGCAGCTTGGTCTGGCGGTTTTCGAGCGGTTGCTGCACGCCGTCGATCCAGACTGCGACCGGGGCGGACGTCATTTCCAGCGGGTCGCCGTCCCAGATCACCACGTCGCCCGCCTTGCCGGTCTTGAGCGACCCGACGCGGTCGCCCAGCCCCATCGCTTCGGCCGGGGCCGATGTGATGGTGCGCAGCGCCTGCCCCCAGCTGAGGCCCGTCGCGCCGGGCACTTTGAGCAGCGCGACCATATTGCCCGCCTGTTGTGTCGCCGTGCGCAGTTGGAGGGCGTCGTCGCCGGTCAACATCCCCATGGAAACGCTGACGCCCGCCTTCACCAGTCGGCCGACATTGCTTTGCGTCGCGGCCAGCTTCTCGAAGCTGGACGGCAGGTCTTCCAGCCCCGCGGTGATGACGGGCACCTTGGCCGCCGCGATCTGCGCTGCGACCATCCAGCCTTCGGTTGCCCCCGCCAGGATCAGTTTCAACGCGGGGAAATCCTGCCGCAGGGCGAGGACCGCGAGGATGTCGCGCGCGCTTTCGGCATGGACCATCAGCGGCATCGCGCCGCTGACGACCGGAACCAGGGCTTCGGCATCGACGCGGTTGAGCAGCGCGTCCTTCGACCGGCCGTCATAGCTGGCGGGGGCCTTGGCATAGTCCTGCGCTTCGCGCAGCATCATCTTGAAGGTCAGGATCATCGCCGCGCGGCTGCCGCCCGCTTCGTCCGCGCCCGCTTCGCCCATTTCGACATATTGGAAGGCGCGGGCTTTGGTGATCGGGGTCATGTCCGCGCCCAGATCGACCACCGCGCCCTGCCCGGCGAAGATGTTGGTGCCGGTGGCGGGCGCGACCACGGCGCGGGTGACGCCCGCGGTGCGGCTGATCGCGATCGGGTTGGCGAGCGGATTGATGACGGGCGCGACGTCGATCGCGGCCGAGAAAGGCGATCGGGCGCTGGTGTCGTTGGTTTCCTTGACACCCGGCACTTCGGCCAGCCCCACGCGGGAAAAGCCCGATATGATGCCCGGCGTCACCCATTTGCCGCCGGCGTCGATCGTCTTGACGCCCGCGGGCACGGCGACGCCCGCGCCGGCGGCCACGACCTTGCCCGCGCTGATGACGACGGTGCCGTTTCTGATCGGTTCGGAGCCATCGCCGATGGCCAGCGTCGCGCCGGTGATGGCGATGGATTGGGCGAAGGCTGGATGCGCAAAAGCGGAGACCAAGGCCAGCCAAGCAACCGCCGTTCGTTTCGAGCGAAGTCCAGAAACGATAGAACAGCGCTTGGCGCTTCTCGACTTCGCTCGAAGCGAACGGAGGTCTTTTGGCACGCTCATTTCACATCTCCCGCGCCGATCTGGCCCAGTTCGAAATCGACCACCGGCCGCAGCTTGGGATTGGCGCTGTCGTAGAGGAGCGCGCCGTCGATCCACACTTTTTCCGGCCGGGTATAGGTGCTGAACGGATTGCCGTTCCACAGCACGACGTCGGCCATCTTGCCGACCTTGAGGCTGCCAGTCTGCTGATCGATCCCCATGGCGCGTGCCGGATTGATGGCGAGCCAGGTCCAGGCGACCTCATCGGGGATGTCGATCCCCATGCGCCGCCCCGCGCCCAGCGCCTTGGCCGCTTCCTGGTTCAGCCGCTGGATGCCGTCCTGGTCGTCGCTATGGACGATGGCGCAGGCCCCGGCGCGGTGGACGAGGGGCAGGTTTTCCTTGATGCCGTCATAGGCTTCCATCTTGAAGCCATACCAGTCGCCCCACAGCGCCGCGCAAATGCCGTTGTCGCGCAGCAGGTCAGCGATCTTATAGGCTTCGACCGCATGGTGGAAGGCGGTGACTTTATAGCCGAATTCCTTGGACATATCGATGACATTGGCCATCTCGTCCGCACGGTAGCAATGGTTCTGGACCAGGATCTTTCCTTCCAGCACGTCGGCCAACGTCTCCATGCCCAGATCGCGGGTCTGGTCCTTACCTGCGGCGCGCTTCTTCTGATAGTCGCGCGCCTTGATCCAGGTCTGGCGGTTGACCGCCATATTGCCCATCCGGGTGGCAGGCTCGCGACCCTTGCTCCCATAGACGCGCTTGGGATTTTCGCCGCACGCCATTTTGAGGCCATAGGGCGCACCGGGGAATTTCATGCCCTGCATGGTGCGGGCGGGGACGTTCTTGAGCGTGACGCTGCGCCCGCCGAACAGGTTGGCGGAACCGGGCAGGATTTGCAGGCTGGTCACGCCGCCATTGGCGAGCGCGCGGGAAAAGCCCGCGTCCTGCGGCCAGATGCTATGTTCGGCCCAGACATGCGCTGTGACTGGCGCCGTCGCTTCGTTGCCGTCGCTGTTGGCGTCCACGCCGGGGGAGGGATAGTCGCCCAGATGGCTGTGGATGTCGATCACACCAGGGGTAAGATATTTGCCCGTGCCGTCGAACAGCGCGATGTCGGCGGGGATCGGCGTGTCGGGGCCGCCGATGGCCGTCACCTTGCCATCGGACAGGAAGACCACGCCGTTGTCGATGCGGCCGCCCTCCCCGTCGAAGATGGTGGCATTGCGGATCGCGGTGGGGCGGCCGGGATAGGCTTTGTAGGTGGAGGGATAGGGGTTTTCCGGCTCCGCCGAAGAGCCTTGCGCGGGCGGTGCTTCCTCCTTGTCCTTGCGCGCGGCGACGGGTCCGGCGACCCCCGTCAGCAGCGCCGCGATCAGCAGCGCGCGTCCATATGTCCTCATGCTTTGTCCTCCGCACCGATCAGGTCGAGATGCATCAATCGCTTGATATAGGGCGACACGAGCAGCACCAGCCCGCCCACCACGATCGCAAACCAGCCGATGCGGCTATACACGTCCAGCACCTGGGTCACGTCGCCCGCCTCCCCGCTGCCGGTGGCGCGGGCGATCAGGCCCGCGATGAAATTGCCCGCCGCCATGGCCAGGAACCAGGTGCCCATGACCAGCCCCACCATCGACGATACCGACAGGCGCGTCATGGCCGACAGGCCGACCGGCGAGAAGCAGAGTTCGGCCATGGTGTGGAGCAGGTAGATGAGGAAAACGAAGATCACCGGGGTCAGATTCTCGCCCGCCATCGCCGCGCCCGCGACCAGCACCAGGAAGCCTGCGCCGCACAGGACCAGGCCGATGCCGAATTTGGCGGGCGAGGATGGCTCCAGCCGACGCTTGTCGAGGAAGGTCCACAGCACCGCGAACAGCGGCGCGAGCAGGATGATGAAGACCGAATTGACCGACTGGAACAGGGACGCAGGGACTTCCCAGCCCAAAATGGCGCGATCGACATTGCGGTCGGTAAAGATGTTGAGCGACGATCCGGTCTGTTCGAACAGGCCCCAGAACAGGGGGTTGAGCGCGATCAGGAACAGCGCGGCGAACATCCGGTCGCGGTCGATCCTGCCCAGCGTGCCGACCGTGCGCCACAATATATAGACCACCGTCAGCGCCGAAAAGGCGAGCAGCGCATAGCCCAGCAGTTCAGCATAGCGGATCACCAGCCAGATCACGGCGACGCCGAGCGCGGCGGCCAGATAAATGGTCCATTCCTGGCTGAGGCCGGTCGCGGTCCGAGCGCGCAAGATCTGTGGCGCGGGCGGCTCGCCCTTGCCCAGCAGCCAGGGTTTCAGCCACACGAACATGACCAGGCCCGCCAGCATCCCCACGCCCGCCGCCCCAAAGCCCCAGCTCCAGCCCCATAGTTCGCCCAGCAATCCGCACACGATCGGGCCGAGCATCCCGCCCATGTTGATGCCCATGTAGAAGATCGAAAAGGCCGGATCGCGGCGATGATCGTCGCGCGCATAAAGCTCGCCCACCAGCACCGAGATATTGGCTTTGAGGAAGCCGGTGCCCACGATGATGCTGGCCAGCGCGAAGTAGAAACCGTTGAGGAACAGGGGGTCTTGCCCCCCCGGCCCCTCGGTGATGGCGATCAGGAAATGGCCGATGGCGATGAACACGCCGCCCACCAGCACCGCCTTGCGCGGTCCTAGGAAACGGTCGGCCAGATAGCCGCCGATGACCGGCGTGATATAGACCAGCGACGTGTAGGCACCGTAGAGCAGATACGCCTTGTCCTCACCGAAGAGGAAATGTTTGGTGAGGTAGAAGATCAGGATGGCGCGCATCCCGTAATAGGAAAACCGCTCCCACATTTCCGCGAAGAAGAGCAGATACAGCCCGCGCGGATGGCCGAGCCAGGTCTTGCCTGCCTCGGTCGTCATCATGTCCGAAGTCGCCATTCGGCACCCTTTGCTTATCTTGTGTCCGGCCCGCCAGGCGGGGGCCGCTTATGGGACGCAGCCTAGAGCGGATCGGATCATCCTGTCAAAAGCGCACCATATCTGTGCGCTCTGGCCCTTGCGCCGAAGCGAAGGCCGCGCCATCTGTCGCAGCGATGTTCAACGATCTCTCCTCCCCGCTCGCCCTGCTCCAGACCCGCCGTTCCGGTAAGCCCCGCGACCTGATCGCGCCCGGCCCGGACGACGCGCAACTGCGCCAGATTTTGGAGATCGCGCTGCGCACCCCCGACCATGGCAAGCTCGCGCCGTGGCGCTTCGTGATCGTGCGGCAGGATCAGCGGACCGCGCTCGCGGAACTGCTGGAAACCGCCTATCGCGCAGAAAAACCCGACGCCGGCCGGCTGGAGATAGAGGCGATGCACCAGTTCGCGCAGCAGGCGCCGACGTTGGTGGTCGCCCTGTCCGCGCCGGTCGCGGGCAGCAAGATTCCCGTGTGGGAACAGCAACTCTCCGTCGGCGCGGCGATCATGAACCTGATCCATGCCACCCACGCGCTTGGCTTTGCCGGCGGCTGGCTGACCGGCTGGCCGACCTATAATGCGGATGTGCGGGCGGCGTTCGGCGGCGATGGCGAGACCATTGCGGGCTTTGTGTTCATCGGCACCCCAGGAAAAGCGCAGGAAGAACGGCCGCGACCTGAATATAACGATATCGTATCGACCTGGGACAGATAATGACCGTTGCAAAGCATTGCTGCGTAACGGGGCGGATTGACCCGCATGGCTGTATTATGGCACTGATGCACTATGGCCGACGAATCCAAACCCGTCTATCTCCGCCTGCGTGAGATTATCGCCGCTTCCATCCTGGATGGGGAATTTTCCGACGGCGACCTGCTCCCATCTGTGCGCGCCTTCGCCGCGACGCAGGGCGCCAATCCGCTGACCGTGGCCAAAGCCTATCAAAGCTTTCAGGACGACGGCCTTGTCGTGGTAAGGCGCGGCGTCGGCATGTTCGTCGCCGACGGCGCGACCCGCCGCCTGCGCGAAGCCGAACGCGAACGCTTCCTCGACAGCGTCTGGCCACCGGTCGCAGCGCAGATCAAGCGGCTGGGCATCCGGCTGGACGATCTGGATCTGGCGAAGGCGTAATCCGTGTCGTCATTGCGAGCGTAGCGAAGCGATCCACCGGCGCGCCATTGGATTGCTTCGCTACGCTTGCAATGACGGGGCTGTCTATAACGCCGCCAATGCGTCCAACGCATCCTGCCGCCCCGCAAAGCCCCGCACCGCCGCCGCCCGACCAAGCGCCAGCTTCGCCTCCCCCTTGCGCCCCGCAGCGGCATAGGCCTGCCCCAGATGCATCTGGAACGCGGGTGCCTGCGGCGAGAGCGCCACCGCCTTTTCCAGCAGGTCGATCGCCGCCGGCCCCTTCTCGCCAGTCTTCATCAATACCCAGCCGAACATATCGGCGGTCAGCGGATTGCCCGGCATCAGCCGATAGCCATGGGCGGCATAGGCGCGTGCGCCAGTGCGATCCCCGCTCTCCAGCGCCGCGCGGGCCAGGTCCGCCATCAGCACCGCGTCATTATCCCCCACCTGCCCCTGCACCGCGCGCAGCATCCGCAAAGCGCCGCGCCAATCCTGCGCCTGCATCGCAATGCTTGCGGCCAGCCGCTGCGCTTCGACATCATTGGGATTTTGGGCCAGGAACAATTGCACGATCTGCGCCGCGCGCGCCGGGTTGCCGATCCGGCCCCAAGCCGCCGCCAGCCGCAACGCCGCGTCCCGATCGAAGCGGATATTGGCCGCCGCCTCATAGGCGCGCACCGACTCCTGCGGCGCGCCGTCGGCGCCCAGCGCATCGCCCAGGATCAGCCAGGCGTCGGGCGCGCCGGGATTGGCCCGGCTCAGCAACTGCGCCCGCCCCACCGCCTCACCGGTCCGCCCGGTGCTGAGCAGCGCGCGGATATAGGGGACATTATCGCGCGCGGTCGCCGCGCTGGAGGGCGCAGGTCCACTCGCCAGTCCGCCGTCCGAAGCGCTGGCAAAGGCATCCGCCGACGCCCGCACCGGCCAGGCGGCGCGCGCCAGCATGTCGTCAGCCATCGCCCGATTGCCCAAAGCCTCCTGCGCCCGCGCGGCGAGCGTCAGCACATAGGGATCAGCATCGCGCTGGGCTACCAGCGGCGCCAGAGTGGACGCGGCGGACGCGAAATCGCCATTGGCATAATAAGCCCGCGCCAGCAACGTGCGCGCGGCGCGATTGTCCGGTTGCTCCGCGACCAGCGGGCCAAGCGCATCGGCGGCCAGCACCGGATTGCCATCCTGCAATTGCAGCACGCCGCGCAGCAGCCTAGTCGCCGGTTCCCCGTCCAGCCGCCCCTGCGTTCGGGCCAGCAACGTGCGCGCCAGGTCGCCCTGCCCGGCCCGCGCCGCCATCACCGCCTGCATCATCCAGGCGCGCGGGTTGGACGGATCGATCGCGATCAGGCGGCGGGTCAGGCTCAGCATCGCGCTCGCCTGCCCGGCATCCGCCAGCGTCGCGGCATAGGCTTCCAGCGTCGGCACCGAATCGGGATTGGCCGCCAGCGCCCGCTCGAACCAAGGCAGAGAGGCAGTCAGACCATATTGCCCGCGCACCAATTCGCCGCGCAGCGTCAGCGCCTTCGCGTCGGTCGGGGCCAGCGCTACCGCCCGGTCCGCCGCGACGATCGCCCCGGCCTGATCCCCGGACAGGATGCGCAAACGACCCAATTCGACCCAATTGGCCGGATCGCGCGGCGCAGCCTTCAGCGCCCGTTCCAGCGCCACGCGCGCGCCGGCCAAATCCCCCTGCGCCAATGCGGCGCGGGCCACCACCCGCGCCGCCGGCACCGCGGCATCGGTTGGCAGGTCGGGCGCCTGTGCTTCCCGTAACGCACCTTCCAGATCGCCTTGCACCAACAATGCCTGCCCCATCACCGCGCGCGTCTGCGCGGGCGGCGCGCCCAGCGCCCGCGCGCGTTGTACCGCCGCCTGCGCGCCGACACCGTCGCCCAACTCAGCGAGCGCCCGCGCCT